>QWQJ01000104.1 GCA_003670865.1 Planctomycetota bacterium
GAGGTGCTGGGCGTCGATCGGCAGGTTACGAGTGCGCAGATTTCCGATTCCTATCGTAAACTCGCAATTCGATTTCACCCGGATAAAAATCCGGGGAATGAACAGGCCGTGGAACAGTTCAAAGAAGCCGCGCGGGCCTTTGAAGTGCTTTCCAATGATGAACTGCGAGCCCGCTACGATCGATACGGTCATGCCGGTCTGGCAGGCGGTGCCCAGCACGAGTTTAATGACCTCGGCGATATTTTTGAGGCTTTTGGCGATATGTTCGGTGGGGGTGTGTTTGGGGGTGCGGGCAAACGAGCGAGTCGAGGTCGCAAGGGCCGCGATGTTTTTTGCACCGTCAGTCTTTCCCTTCTCGAGGCCGCGCGGGGGGCTAGCAAGACGATTGAATTTGGCCGCCATGAGCTCTGCGGTTCATGCGACGGCAGCGGGGCAAAGAAAGGCACAAAACCCCAGGCCTGCGACTACTGCGCAGGCCGCGGCCAAGTCATTCAGTCGGCTGGGGTTTTTCGTCTGCAAACAACCTGCCCGGCCTGCCGAGGCGCTGGCAAAGTGATCCGCGAGCGTTGCCCTGCCTGCGGTGGCGAAGGACTGACGGAGGAGCATGTGGAACGCAATGTGGCGATTCCTGCTGGTGTTGATCGGGACGTGCGGGTGCGTTTGGCGGGCGAGGGAGAACCTGGCGCCGGGGGCGGAACACCTGGCGATTGCTACTGCGTGATCGAAATTCAAGACCATCCGTTTCTGACGCGCGAAGGCCGCGATCTGCATTGCGAGGTGCCTATCACATTTAGCCAAGCGGCCTTAGGCGCTACTGTCGACGTGCCCACGCTGGACGGAGCGAAGCCACTGCAGATTGCCCGAGGCACTCAGGGAGGGGATGTGATTCGTGTCCGCAGCCTCGGTATGCCTGAGGTGCGGGGTCGCGGCATCGGTGACTTATTGGTGCATGTGCATGTTGAGGTGCCGCGGAGTCTTTCAGCCAGATCCGAAGAACTTCTGCGCGAACTCGCTGCCGAGGATCAAAAGGCAGTCAGTCCTAAGAGAACAAGTTTTTTTGAGCGGCTAGCCGAATACTTTCAGGTCAGTGAGCAACCCAGCGGAACAAAGGAGAGTTCATCATGAATCGAGAAGACCAGCACCAGAGCACGACCGTCGATCATTCCAACCAGAACCAAGTGCCAGAGGATCGTGAAGCCCAGACTGTGCCCTTATCCGAGCAGCCAGCACGGGCACTTGAGCAGCAACTCCTCGACACAGCGGACCAATTACTCCGATCGCAGGCCGAGCTGGAAAACTTTCGCAAGCGTTCTCGCCGCGAGTATGAGGAGGCCATCCGCTATCGAGAAATGGATCTCCTACGCGATTTGATGCCGGTGCTCGACAATGTCTTGCGGGCCGTCGATGCCGCCGCAAAAGCGACGGACATTGAGAGTCTACGATCTGGATTTCAGATGACGGCCCAGCACATTGAAAAAGTCCTTGAATCGCACGGCTGTAAGGCGATTGAAACCGAAGGTAAGCTGTTCGATCCCACCGTGCACGACGCAATCTGCCAGCAAGTTGTGGCCGATGTCGCCGAGGGTACGATCGTTGGGTCGGCCAGTCGGGGTTATCGGCTTCACGACCGCGTGGTCAGACCAGCGCAAGTAATCGTTGCCAAGCCGGAATAACACCAGCTGTAGCCCTCAAGCCATAGTGCCATACCCCTCGAGGCTTTCAGGAGACCACCGATGCCCACCTATGATTACGTCTGCGATGCTTGCGGTCATGCGTATGAACTGTTTCAGTCCATGACCGACAGCGTCAAAAAAACGTGCCCCACCTGTGGTAAAAAAAAGCTCCGACGACTGATCGGAGCAGGGGGGGCGATCATGTTTAAGGGTTCTGGCTTTTATAAAACAGACTACCGCAGCGAGTCGTATAAAAAAGGCGCAGCTGCCGAGTCGAGTGCCGCCTCTGGGGGCAAGTCGGAAACCGGAAAGGCTAAGCCCGACGGCAATTCGTCGCAGGGAAGCGGCAAGACTGACGGGGGCGGTTCCAAGTCGTCAGAGTAGCCGCGCCGGCACTCTGCCTGGCTGGAGTGATACAACGGCGTTTGAACGAGATCCTAACACGAGCTTACTGTAGAGCGGGAAAGTTGTTGTCATGCCACTCTGTCCGGTTTGCAATGCATTGATCAATCTCACGACGACGACAACCATTCCATTTTGTAGCGCCCGCTGTCGATTGATCGACTTGGGTCGCTGGCTCGACGAAGGCTACAGCGTTCCAGAAACACGCCGGTCGGATGAAGGTGACTTAGAAGAATCTGAAGAAATAGGCTGATCGTTCAGGCCTCGGCTCATCTGGTAGGAATAGGCCGGTGCGGACTGGCTGCCAAAAGCGGTTGCGTGGGGGTCTTCAGACGCATTTCTGCTCTTCGGGGTGGTACTTCGTTGGGTTGCCGTGTACTCTTTTGCCGGCGTTCGCAACCTATGCACCCTTACGAGAGGCTTCCATGTCGAGTGCCAATAGCCCCAGCGATTCGGGCCGCATCATCCACGAAATACAGTGGAGTGAAGCTCTGCCGTGGTGGATTCTTTTTCGCGCTGCTGGCACCGCTTTTGCGCCGACGGTCCTTTTGCTTGCGATGGTCGGATCCCTGGCATTATGGGCTGGCTGGTCGCTGGTCGATCGCATGCAACTGGCTCCAGCGACTTTGGCGGCCGATGCCATCATCAGTGCTGATGTCGCTAGCGTTCAGCAGACTGAACTCGTCATACCGACTGCTGCCGGATATCTTGCTGGAACGACTTGGAACCTGCTGGGTTTTTCCCCAGACCGTTCAGACCGAGTGACTATTTTCAGCTGGCTCCCCCGAGCGGCAGCAGGAGTCGTGCGGTTGGTGGTTCTTCCATTCAACCCCACAGCGACACTGCCGCAGATCGGGGACGCGTGTGCCCGTATTGGGTGGTTTGTGCTTGTCTGGTCAATCTTTGGCACGGCAATCACTCGCCATGTCGCGCTTAAGCTTATTGGAGAAGACGCACCCGGACTGGTGGGCTCGATTTGGTACGGCACAAGCAAGTGGCTGGCATCTTTCAACTCCGTTGCTTTTGTGCTGCTGGGTATCGTTGCGATGGCGGTTCCGGGAGCTATTTTGGGGCTTTGCATGCGGACTGATATTGGCCTCGCTGTGGCTGGGGCATTCTGGCCGTTGGTGCTGGGCGGAGCGGTGGTGCTGGCTATCTTAGCTGTTGGCGTAGTGGCTGGTTGGCCGCTGATGGTTGCGGCTGTCGGGGTGGAGCGAGGGGATAGCTTCCAAGCCATCTCAACGGCTTTTTCCTATCTCTACCAGCGACCTCTGCACTATGCGTTTTATGGTTTTGTGGCAATGATTGTGCTGCTACCAGCACTATTTGTGGCGGAACTTTTTGCCGACGCTATCACGATGTTAGCCTTCTGGGCAGCGAGTTTGGGAATGGGCCGCGACCGCGCGGTCGTCGTGATGAATGGCCTCAGCAGCGGGCTCCCCGATGCAAGTGAAACAGCACAATGGGGCGTAAACGCTTTACTGTTTTGGACCCGTGGCGTCGGGTCTATTTTAGGTTCTTTTGGCTGGGGCTACTTCTGGGCAATTGCCACAGCGACCTACCTGCTTTTGCGACAGGATGTCGACGGCACCGAACTCGATGAAGTGGTCTTGGACGAACCATCTGGCGAATCGGCCTAGAACACTACTCTAGCGGCACCAACGCTTCACGAGCGAGGAGAACGACCCGAGAAGCTCTCCTCGACTCACCGTATCAAAAGCACCAGCCGATTTTGAATCCTCCAATCGCTGCTTGGCCACATGCGGCCCGAAGGCAATCAGCTTTGGATGTTTTCCTGATTGTTCGGCGAGCGCTCGTTGCATCTCGATAATTGTCAAACAGCGAGCCACGATCACAGCCGGATCACCCGGCACAGCACCGGTGTCTAGAAGGATCAGATCAAAAGGACCGCCGTGAGGCATGTTGTCAAGATTGCGGAGGGTTTCCACCCGTCCGGCAAAGTCTTTTGCCAGCCCGGCAATGCGGCTGGTTGAGAGCAAATCGGGCGATATTAAGAGAATCTGTAACGGGTTATCCATCGATTGATTCCTGCCCGATCATTGATTCTTCTACCCAATCGCGGGGCTCACAATGAGCCCTCGCTGTCCTGCCTGGGATTCTACAGAAAAATCCGACATTCAGCCGAACAGACTCGTTTACACCGCCTCTGGCCCACGCACCTCGCGGTAAATTTGCACAGCTTCTTCGATCGGGAGCACCCAAAGCCTGATGGATTCGCGGAGGTGGTCTAGCATCTGCACTTCTTCAATCGCCTCGACCGCAGCAGCCAAAAAGTCGTCATTGACAGCAATCTCAATCACGGCCTGCTGGGACACCCCAACAAGAGACGAATCGTAGCTGTGGCCGTCACAAATTGTGAACCGAGTGACATGAACGCTGACAAGCGCTTGTCGAACAGCATCTACTTGCGCAGGGTCTACAACGGCAATGATGAAACGCATCGATTCTTTTCAGCACCCGTTTGAGATGGCCTTTAGCCCCTGAGCCATGCGGATCGGCCGAGTGTTTTTCCTACGGCCGCGGCAATTGCAAGCTGGCATCCAAGACCTTGCGAATCCGCATCTGCATCTCACCGAGATGGGCACGGGAGTAATCATCGAGCTTGATATCAGGCTTGGCTAGGAGCGTAGCGATCCGGGTATCAAGCAATCGCAACTGACTCGCTGCAATCGCCTGTGCATCTGCGGCCGATGGGTTAGAACTCATGGCGAGTGTTCCCAATCGCGATGCATACGACCGCTGCAGGCCCCGCCGCAGACTAGAAATTGCTGGCTTGCGAAGTGTGTAGTCGGCGACTCCGATAAGATTGACCTCTGAGAGAATTGCTTTTGTCAGTCGGTCAAGCAGTTCGGCGGTTGTAAAGGCATCCTGGTCGGCGGGTACTTTAAGCTCACTGTCGTGAATGCGGGCCAGCGTGAGTGGGTCGAGTAGTTTCCCCAATACTCGGTCTTGCCACAATAAAATTGTTTCATGGACCGGATAATCTTCCCGATCGACTTCTCGCGATCCCCAGTGCAGCCATTGAGTCGCGACGAGCTGGTTGTAGAGTTCCGGGGGAAATGAAAATGGCTGATCGCTAAACATCTGCGTCTCAAGCAGCGTCAGTGCATCGCGTTGCTTCTGAGCCTCGACCACACGAAACGGTGCGACAGCATTTGCATCTCCCTTGTGGCTTCGCGATGTGTAAAGACCGCCAATCAGTCGAGCGGCCATGTACATGGCCTGACCGTGCGATGCGAGCAACACCCCAAACGACTGCCGGACTCGCTGATAGCCCTTATCTTTGGCAGTCATACGCTCAGCAATCAAGGGCATGACTTGGGCTACCAGTTCGGCGCGGCTACGAGCGAACTCGAGCGGGTCGTTGCCCAGATCAAAACGATTGGAAAGCGGGTCGGGATCACCAAACTCGGTGTCCTCGTCAGTGGCATAGGCCAGATCAGCTTCGCCGCTGCGGGCAGCTATTTTCTCTAATTCTGCTAACTCGGCCTCTGGACTGCCACCGGGCAGTTGTTTGTAGCCGTACTCAATTGCCCACAGATCATAGGGGCCGATTTTAGCCGTGTAGTAGTCGCCTTGGGTTTTTCCCTTGGCCACGATATTGACCGGGATGTAGTCCATCACGCTGGTGCTGGACCCGGATTGGGACGTCTTTGACACATCGTTGATATCGGCAAGAGACTTCCGGATGCTGCCCTTGAAGTTGTGCCGCAGACCGAGCGTGTGACCCACTTCGTGCATCGCCACGAGCTTGAGTCCTTGCTGAACGAGCTTCTCTTTTTGCTCCTGTGACAGTGGGCCCTCGCCATTTGCAGCTAAGGCCGTGGCGGCAAGCGCCGTCTCTCGCGCATGGCCATCAAAGAGCGAGCAACCGCTGCAGCAATGGCCGACTGTTGCACGCAACAGCCCACCATTGTGCGGTGCGACCGACGAACCGCCAGTCAGCATCGCCACCGAAAGCGGCGTAAATGTTTCATATTCGGTTCGCCAGAACTGTAAAAAATCGCCGTCAAAAATGATGTCTGCATCGAGAATCTGGCCCGTGCGGGGATTGACCCGCGACGGACCCATCGCAAATCCAGCACCAGCTGTGATCCAGCGAAATGTGTTGTAGTTAACGTCTTCTGGATCCCACTCTGTGATGTCGGGTTGCTGTCGCACCTCGATGGCACTGGCAAAACCCGCCTTGGCAAAAGCCTCGTTCCAAGCCTCGATACCTTCCCGAATAGCCTGTCGGTATTGGAAAGGAACGGTTTTTTCCACCCAAAAAACAATCGGTTTTTTAGGGGGTGAGAGCTGGGCTGAGCCGTCGGCCTTTTCCAGGTTCCAGCGATTGATGTAGCGGACGAAGCGGTCTTCGTCCACTCTTTGCGAAAAATCTTTGAGGGCTGTAACAAAATAGCCCACTCGGGCGTCAGCCAAGCGAGGTTTATAACCATTTTGTGGCAGCAGGCTGATCGAGTAATGAACGTTGATCGTCACGCCCCGGCTGTCGGCAACGGTATCGATATTGATCGCACCACTCGAACCATAGGTGGCCGCCACTTCTAGCTCAATGTTGTCTGGAAATGCTTTGACACGTGCCCAGCTGGAACGATCGCGGGCAAAAGAAAAGCCGGGGAGTGTCGAGGAAATTTGTGGCAGGTCGTTAAAAAAAATAGCCGTCAAATCGATGACATGGGCGCCCGACGGGGCCACGGTGACAATCGGCACGCTGAACAGCACGCTGTCTGTGTAAGCCAGATCAACCGCTTTTTCCTCCGGGGTTCCCTTATCTGCAAAGAAGCGGACATTTTTACGAACCACCTGAATGTTGTCGTCGACTTTTCGAAACTGCCAGATCCAGTCGTCACCGTCGTTCCAGCTCATACCGCCCAGCACCGAGCGTTCACCGATTCCACGCGCAATCGATATCAGTACGAAGAGTTCCTTGCCCAGCAGCGAGTCTGCCACTTCCGCATAGACTTTGTCGTCCTTGCGATGGAGTGGAATCAAACCGTTTAATCGCGTTGCATCTTTTAGAAGCACAGCAAATGCCGGCTTGTTGCTCTTGGGTTCGCTGGGGGGTGCGGCATCCTTGTTGACCGTGGGAGAAGTGGGCGTAGAGGGTGGCGGCGTGACGGGCGGCGTATCGGCCGGCGGTGCTTTGGTCTGGCTGTCTTGCGGTAGGCCAATAGATGGGGTACCACAAAGAGTCAGGGCTGCGAACCCTAGAACAATGGCTGCTTTGCGAAAAATAATGGTGCCAATGATTCTTGATTTCATGTCATAAAACTCCGCTCAACGGGTGGACAAACTCGTACGACGTGGTCAGGCACAAAGGCTACCCCTCAAGGCTACCATCGACCGCTGTCGATGGCGAATTGCATTTCTTAGCGTATTTATTCAGACGGGCAGCCGTCTAAGACCTACGGATCCGACTGCAATGCCACCAGCACGCCGGCTAGCCGTTCAAGCAGGCAATCGATGCGCTCGAGCACAGCGTGGCTGTTGGGAAACGTGCGATCCTCTTGGAGCGTCCAGCGAAACCAGTTGTCGAGGCCAATGACAACGCCCGTACAATACAGCGTTGAGATCAGGCTTCTTTCTTCTCTGCAAAGCGGTCGTACAGTATGGTAGGCAGCGATCGCTGCTTGCCATGCGACCACAAGCGGAACTTGCATATCGCCTGACGGTGACTGCCAACTCCCCAATAACCGTGCGAGATCGGTGGCGGGCGTATCGATGCCAGCCGCGTGAAAATCGATGATCGCCGACGGTGAGTGGGTGGGGCTCGGCGACGTGGCAAACAGCATGTGATCGCTCCATAGATCTCGGAGCACCGGCGTCAGCGGCACGGGGCACGGCTCTCTCTTGATCATTTGTTCCAGTGCCTGCCGACCATCAAAGGCGGCGAACATTGCAATCGCGGCGTCCATTCGTTCGATAAGAGGCCAGCGATCAGCCCCAGGCGTTTTCCCGTGCCGAGGGCCCATTCTTTGCTGCTTGTGCCAGATTGCATCACGCCGCTGTTGCCAGGGATTATGGAGCAATTGGACTGCTTGATTGGACCGCTGCGCTTCGTTAGGCGAGAGGCCCATGCGGGGCCCCGGGGCGAGCCGAGCGGCAGCAAGATGCAAGGTTGCCAGAGTTTCTAACGCTGCGGTGGCCTGCGTTAGCGATGGCTGGCGAAGCGGATTTCCCGGCATAAAACGCACCAACTCCCAGCGGGTCCCGCTGGGGTCAATCACAATCGTCTCGGCTGCGTTCGTGCGGATCACTTCTGGCACCTGCCAGACCCCATGGGATCGCAGATGGATCATCAAGCCGTGAACCCACTGTGCATGGGCCGTGGATGTTTCACGCGTAAAGTTTTTTAGAACAAATTGATCGGGTTGAGCTGCGACCCAAGCGGCATTCCCCAAAGCGTCTGAACTTGAAACGAGGAACACACGTGATCCGCTCATGCCAGCGGAGGCGAGGGGCGACACCGCAAATGGCTGCCTACCTAACCACGCACGGCAGATGCTCTGGTAAGCGGTCATGCATTTCTAGGCGGAGAGTTGAATAAAAATGATGTGGCGGGCTCGACGAAACAAAGTTTACTCGACCCGTCTATTGTCTCAGGAAGATCCCAGCCTTCCCTTGAGGGATCAATGTCGCTGCGGAGGTGTGGAAGTTCTATCATCGCATGAAATTGAAGTTTCTAGGCTCTGCACTATAGAATCTCAAGGAGTGTTTTTAGAATCTTCGCGAGCGTTTTTATTTTATTCTCATGGCCTACCGATTATTTTTTCTATGCCTGACTGCATTGGCCCTGGCGGGTTTTGTGCCGCGAGCGGTTTGCGTCGTAACGGCGATAGCCGAGGAACCAACTGGATTTGATCCACTGGCTGGGATTACGGCGGGGCTGGGCAGTCCAGTTCGAATCACAGCCTCCATTGAACGGAGTGACGGGGCTCAAGGAAATGGGCAAGACCCTAAGGCTCAATCCGATGTGCTAACGATTACCGCTACGCTCGAAGACGGTTGGCACCTCTACTCGCTTGGTCAAAAACCGGGCGGCCCGATGGCGACGCGGATCGTTGTTGCCGCAGATTCTGCTGCCCGGCCCGCTGGCGTCTTTTCTGCCACGCCGCCTCCAACCAAACATACTGTGGAAGATGTCCCAAGCTGGAAGGGTCTGGTCGTTGAGGAGCACGCCGGCACCGTCACATGGCGGGCAAATCTGGTTTCAAATCCATCCAGCCCCGCGGCCCGGGTGCATGGCAGCGTGACTTTGCAACTTTGCCGCGACAACGCCTGCACGCCCCCAGAGACGATTCCCTTTAGCGTGTCTTTATCCACACGAACTCAAAGCGACGAGTCGCGGCCGGACGTTCCAACCGCACCGGACTCTTTATCGGCCGCAGTGACCCACACGCCTGAGCGTGGCCACCTGCAAATTGAAGCGGCATTTGGCCCACCTCGTGGCAAGGCTGGCGAATATCGGTGGCCACTGACTGTCAAACTGTTGCCTCAGGAGGGTTGGCATCTCTACGCTCCACAGTCGAGCGACGTAAGCACTGTGGGGCAAGGGAAACCTACGATTGTTTCGCTCTCAAGGAGTGAGTCGGTTCTCACTACCAACCTGCGAGTGACAACGACAAACGCCGCTCTCAAACCCGAATTGGTACACGCCGGTGCCGTCGATGGGCCAATCATTTTTGAGCTGATACTGGAGCCCGTTCAACCATCATCGTCAGGCGTTCAGGCCGACGCGCCTCCTTCGATAGACGTTCTTGTCGGATTTCAGACCTGCACGGAGGCGAGTTGCGATCTGCCGTGGGCTGTGCGGCTCAAGGCCCAACTTCCCCGGAGTATAGGCCCCGCCGAGGGCAGCCTCGTTTTTTCCACTGCGCGGTATGCCGAGGTGGCACAGGCTCCCACGGCGATTGATTCCGCGGCGGATGGTGAAACTTTGCAGGGTGGACTCAGTGGTAGTCAGATGACCTCAGCCAAGCCGCTGTCTCAGCGGCAGCCATTGCCGCTTTCGTTACCACTGGCCCTTTTGATGGGGTTGGCTGGTGGCCTGATCTTAAATCTCATGCCCTGCGTCCTGCCTGTGCTAGGCCTCAAACTCATGTCGTTTGCCCAGCAGTCGGGTCGGGCAAGGCAGGAGATTTTGATCCTCAATCTTTGGTATTGTGCCGGCCTTTATGCTGTCTTTTTCGTACTGGCGACTGCGAGCGTTGCGGCAAATCTCGGCCTCGCTGGCAACAACCTCGCCTGGGGAGAGCAGTTTGCCTCGGCCACGTTCAACATTGTCATGTGCGGGATCGTGTTTGCTTTTGCGCTGTCTTTCTTAGGCACATGGGAATTGCCGATTCCCGGTTTTATCGGTGAGCGAGCCGGGCAGGTGCAGTCGCAGGAGGGAGCCGCTGGTTCATTTTTAAAAGGCGTTTTGAGCACAGTCTTGGCCACGCCTTGCAGCGGACCCTATTTAGGTCCGGTCTTTGGATTCACGCTCACGCAAACGACCGCTGTGACCTACGCTGTTTTTGCGGCTATAGCAACCGGCATGTCCTTGCCGTATCTGCTTGTTGGCGCATTTCCGAGCCTCGTCAAATTCCTGCCCAAGCCCGGCGCCTGGATGGAGACACTCAAAGAATTTCTCGGCTTTGTCATGCTCGGGACGGTTGTCTATCTGTTTACCTTTCTGGGGGATCAACGCGTCGTTCCCACTTTTTCCATGCTGATCGGCATCTGGGCTGCCTGCTGGTGGGTCGGAAGAGCGCAGCAATCAGGCGGCGGCTCAATCGGCTATGGCCGCTGGCTGCAGGCGGCTGGAATTGTGACGATGATCGCATACCTATCGTTTTTATTTTTAGGACCGATAGCTTCAATAATTGAATGGGAGAAACCTTTTTCCCGCAGACGACTCTTAGAACTTCGTCAACGCGGCGATACCGTGATGGTTGATTTCTCTGCCGATTGGTGCCCAACGTGTAAATTTAATCTTGCCACAGCAATTGAAACCAACCGTGTCAAGGAGGCCATTAGAGTTAATCAAATCGTGCCGATGCTGGCTGATTGGACTGACGGTTCACCTGAGATCAAATCGATGCTTGAGAGTTTGGAGAGCAAATCGATTCCTGTTTTAGCTTTTTTCCCCGCCACGCAGCCCGGCCAACGTTTGGCCGCGCCGATTGTGCTGCGGGACTTAATCACTGAGTCTCAAGTGCTCGCTGCCATCCGCGAGGCCGGGCCCTCGCAGTCAAAGCCCCTTCCGTAAACGACTGCGCGAGCGTTAGCCATATTTTTTTGCCTGCAGATCCGAATTGCTGGTGGAAAATGAATCGTTAGACGAGCACCACGCGGTCTTGCTCAGCTGCGGCGGCCTGCACAGCACCCAGCCGCCAGTTTTCAAATCCCAGATCAGCCAGTTGGCTCTGAATGCTCTCGGCAAAGTGGGGCGCCACCACAAGCACCATACCGATACCCATGTTAAAAACCCGTTCCATTTCGGCTTGCTCGATTCGGCCCAAACTCTGCACCCAAGGAAAAACGGCGGGGATCTGCCATGCCCCGCGACTGAGCACCACCTGCAGGTGCGGCGGCACGATCCGGGCCACATTTTCCACGAGCCCACCGCCCGTAATGTGGGCGATACCATGGACAACTTGCTTGACGCGATAGTGTTTTAAAACTGCTTTGAGAGGTCGCGCATAAAGCCGCGTGGGCGTGAGCAAGATATCGGCGACGCTGGCGTTCCCAAGGGCTGCCACAGCATCATGAATCGCGAGGCCGCCAAGCTCGAAGACAGCTTTTCGCACCAAGCTATAGCCATTGGAGTGGAGGCCGCTTGAAGCAATGCCAATGACGATGTCGTCGCCTTGAATCTGCCGGCCATCAATGAGTTTTTTACGATCAACAACTCCCACACAAAATCCTGCGAGGTCGTAATCTTCGCCCTGATACATCTCCGGCAGGATCGCCGTCTCTCCACCCACCAGCGCACATTCACATTCGACGCAGGCATCGGCAATGCCCCTGACGATCTGTTCCAGCAGGTCTGGATCGTCGTGCGAGAGTGCCACGTAATCAAGGAAGAAAAGCGGCTCCGCGCCCATGCAGAGGCTGTCGTTGACGCACATTGCCACTAAGTCAATGCCGACGGTGTGATGAATGCCGGCGGCCACTGCAACTTTGAGTTTGGTGCCCACGCCATCGGTGCAGGAGACCAACAGTGGGTCTTGGTAGCTGCGACTGAAAAGCCCCTTGAAGTCGAGTTGGAAGAGTGCGGCAAAGCCTCCTTCGGGACTCATCACCCGGGGGCATTGCGTGCGGCGCATGTGCGCCGGCAACCGCGACATTCCCTCGCGGTAAAGTTCCAGATTAACTCCAGCGCTCGAATAGGTGGCTCCAAGCACTCGTGCGTCCTTCAGGCGAATTGCATTGCAGGTGGGGACCAGAAAAATGCTATCATCGCAGGGTCATGCCACCTCGCAAGTCCAAAGCCGCCGCCCAGCGTGTGCACGCAGAATTAGCACTGCCGCCACTGCAGTTTAGCCATCCGCTGCCCTACGGGAGCTTGTTGCGCGAGGGTCTTGCAGGCGGCAAAAGTGGGGTCAATGGCCAACGCGGAGTGCAGTTTGTGGTCTACAGCCGATCGGCCACAGCGATGCGAGTCCTGCTCTATAACCATGCCGATGATCCAGAGCCTGCAGAAGTGATTTCGCTGGATCCCAGCAAAGATCGCTGGGGAGATATCTGGAGTATCCTGGTGCCGGGGTTGGGACACGGACAGCTCTACCACTTTCAGGCCGACGGCCCCTTTGATCCGGATCGCGGCCAGCGATTTGATGGTCAGGCTCAACTGATCGATCCCTACTCCCGCGCTCTATCTGGCCGATTCCTACCAGGCACTGACGGTCTTGTGCGGCCGCCTAAGAGCGTTGTCATCGATGACTCCTTCGACTGGCAGGGCGACCGTCATCTACGGCGTGGGCTGGCTGACACGGTGATTTATGAAATGCATGTGAGGGGCTTTACGCAAAGTCCGTCGAGCGGCGTTGCCAATCCTGGCACCTATCTGGGCGTGATTGAAAAAATCCCCTATCTCAAATCGCTGGGCGTGACGGCTGTTGAATTGATGCCACTGCATGACTTTCCAACCGAATCGCTGGCGGGCGTCAAGGAGGAGCGGAGCAATTACTGGGGCTATGATCCGCTGGCCTTTTTCTCTCCCCATCGCGGCTACGCAGCGGGCAAAGAGCCTGGCTGTCAGGTCCGCGAGTTTAAGGAAATGGTACGGGCTCTGCACGCCGCTGGAATCGAGGTGATTCTCGATGTGGTCTTTAACCACACGGCCGAAGGCAATCAATTGGGATCGACCTTGTCGTTCAAGGGCCTAGAAAATCAAGTCTATTACATGCTCAGCGACGGCGGCCGCTACTACCGCAATTACACCGGCTGCGGCAATACGATCAATGGAAACCATCCGATCGTTCGGGAGCTGATTTTTCTCTGCCTGCGGCACTGGGTGCACAACTATCACATCGACGGCTTTCGATTTGATTTAGCCAGTATCCTCAGCCGCGATCGCAATGGCGATATTCTCCCCAATCCACCCATCGTGGAAGTGATCACAGAGGATCCGCTGCTGGCCGATACGAAGATCATCGCTGAGGCTTGGGATGCGGCAGGCGCGTATCAGGTTGGCTCGTTTGCCAGCTTGCGCTGGGCTGAGTGGAACGGCCGCTACCGCGATGATGTCAGACGATACTGGCGGGGCGACTACGCGCAGACCGGTCACTTTGCCACCCGACTGGCTGGTTCGAGCGATCTCTACGGCGAACATGGCCGGCAGCCCTTTCACAGCATTAATTTTATCACCTCGCACGACGGCTTTACGCTCAACGATTTGGTCACCTACCGCGACAAGCACAACGAGGCCAATGGCGAAGGCAATCGCGACGGCGACAACAATAACTACTCTGAGAACTACGGCATCGAGGGTCCGTGTACACGCGATGACATCGAGACCGACAGAAAAAAGCAGATTCGTAACATGCTCGCAACGCTCCTGCTGAGCCAAGGGGTGCCGATGCTGCTTTCGGGAGACGAGTGCCGCCGCACGCAGCAGGGCAATAACAATGCTTATTGTCAGGACAACGCAATTTCATGGTTTGACTGGAGCCTGATCGAAACAAATGCCGATCTGGTTCGGTTTGTGCAGGAGCTTATACGGTTTCGACTGGGCAACCCCACACTCAGGCGCCGATCGTTCCTAGAGGGTACGACGAGTGTGGATGGCGAGTTACCCGATGTCGAATGGTTTTCAGCCGATGGCACACCCGCTGATTGGACCTCCGTCGACGCAAGTCTAGCCTGCTTTTTCTCATCCCCAACACCAGCGGAACTCTCCGTAAAAGACGACATCGCCGTAGGGGGCATTGAGGGTACCGCCCGTCATTGTCTTATTTTTACGCACGCCGGATCAGAGCCGAGGCTATTTCACTTTCCCCAGAGTGCAGTCATCCATATTTTGCCGTGGCGAGTTTTTATTGAAACCCACAAGCCCTCGCCGGGTGATATTTATGCTGATGCCTCAGGGCCCAGCGTCGATGTGACGCAGCCGATTGAATTGCCGCCACGCTGCCTTGTTTGTTATGTAGCAAAGCCTGTCACCCTTCCCGGCAATCGTATTGGATGATTCCCCGGAGGATTGGTATCCTGTGGGCAGGTTTTGAATCCAAACGCCGCGTACCGCTATTAATTGGGAGAAGTTGAATGCTCAAAGCTTTTTTATCTGCTTACCGTTGCACTCCGATCTACGCCCGATCGTTCGCCGCAGTGGGCTGCTTGGTCTTGGCCTGCTGCTTTGTGATGGGCTGCTCGCCCGCGGCAAAGCCACCCGCCAAGCCCGATGACCACGCGGATCATGACCATACAGACGACCACGATCATCCCAAAACACTGGCGGCAGGAATCACGAGTTTAGAAACGCTCTGTGGCGATGTGAAAGCGGCGATGGCCGAAAAGGATGTAAAGAAAGCCGATCCCGTACTGCACGAGATCGGTCATCTGCTCGAGGATATTCAGAGCCTTCTCAAGGCTGCCAAACTGCCTCAAGAAGTCAATGATTCAGCGAACTCAGCGATCGACGAAATCTTCGAGTGCTTTGACAAGATCGACATCACGCTGCATGAGTCCAAAGATGCCAAAGAGAGTGGTGTCGCTACCTACGATGAAATGGCTGATCGCATCGCCGCAGCTCTTGCCACACTCAAGAAGGCCTCACCATGACGTTGAGGAGTATTGTTGTGAGACCGTTTGCCGCTGGCTGCCTCTCAGCCATTATTCTTTTGACATCGTTGGCGAATCCGTCATTAAGAGCGGCCGAGGCTCTTGATCCAGTTTCGATTCGTAAACAGTTTGTTCTGGCACAAGAACCGGTTGGGGCAATCTCACTGGCGACCGCGAAAGTGAAGTGCAGTAAGGCAGAAGCAGCCAATCCGGCCATCGGTGTGCCCATCGTGATCGCTGGCCGGATTGGGGCGCGGGGTATCGAGCCATTTTTGGATAAAAAAGCCTCGTTTGTTTTGATTGAGATTCCGGCCGACGACCATGCAGCCAAGCCAGGGCATAAAGATGACGATTGTCCGTTCTGTAAAAAGCGAAATGCCAATTCGCCGATGGCGGCAGTGCAATTTCTGGACAAGAACGGCAGCGTTGTGCCCATCGATGCTCGTACGCTGTTTGGATTGGCAAAGGGACGCGATGTCGTCGTCAGCGGCAAAGGTGTGTTTGACCCAAAACTGGCCATTCCAATTATTCAACTCACGGCCGACGGTATTTTTCTCCGCCCATAAGAGTGGCGAGTCTTTTTCTTCTTCACTCGCAAGCACAGTCATGAGAGCCACACACAATAAGTGGGTTGATCGCGGGATCGTCCTCGCCGCAGGGCTCGTGCTCCTCGTGGCTGGAGGGGCTGACTTCGGCTGGAATCAATGGCGCGGGCCAACCCGCGACGGGATTGTGGGTGCTGAGCCCTGGCCGGATGGGCTTGATCAATCCCGCGTTACACGGCTCTGGCGGGTCGAACTGGGGCCAGGGTATTCCGGGCCGATCGTCGTGGGTGATGCGGTTTATGTAACTGAGACCCGCGATAAAAAAACAGAGTACGTTCGAGCGCTCAACCGTTCTACAGGCATGGAGATCTGGCAGGCGGGCTGGGAAGGTTCGCTGAGCGTCCCGTTTTTTGCCGCTTCCAATGGATCATGGATTCGCTCAACGCCGGCTTTTGATGAGGGCCGACTTTTTGTGGCGGGGATGCGTGATGTGCTCGTATGCCTTGATGCACAGTCGGGCAAGGAACTTTGGAAGGTTGACTTTATGGAGGCATTTAAAAGCCCGTTACCGGCTTTTGGATTTGTCTCAAGTCCACTTGTTCTAGGGGAGGCTGTGTATGTTCAGGCCGCCGGAGGATTCGTCAAACTCGAAAAGGCAACAGGCACTATCGTTTGGCGTGTGCTCGACGACGGTGGTGGGATGTCGGGCAGCGCTTTTTCCTCCCCGTACAGCACAACGCTTGCTGGTATTTCACAGGTTCTCGTGCAAACTCGCGAAGCGTTAGCGGGCGTCGATCCCGTCAATGGAACGGTGCTCTGGAAGACTCCGATCGAGGCGTTTCGCGGCATGAATATTGTCACGCCAACGGTCATTGATGGGCAGATTTTTACGACCAGCTACGGCGGCGGATCGTTTTTGCTGGCCTTTGACCCAAACGCCGCTGAGAAACCCGTCACCAATGTTTGGCGCAATAAAATCCAGGGGTATATGTCGAGCCCGATCATCGTTGCGAACCATGCGTATGTCCATCTTCGTAACCAGCGATTTGCCTGTCTCGACCTGACCACTGGTAAGGAGGCGTGGATCACGACCCCGTTTGGTCGTTACTGGAGCATGGTTCGGCAGGGGGATCGGATTCTGGCCCTCGATGAGACCGGGGATTTGCGGCTGCTCCAGGCAAGCCCAGAAAAATATCAACTGTTGGGCGAGGCCAAGGTCGCCGAAAAGGAAAGCTGGGCCCATGTGGCGGTCGTGGGCAGCGAGATTTTCGTGCGGGACCTCCAGGGAATCACAGCGTGGCGATGGAAGTAGGCAGGATCGATCCGGCCAGATCTTTATCCGACTCAAGGCTACCGTACAACCCGCGCGTTGCCTCCGGCAATCTGCTTTTCGACTTCCTTGCGAGTTGCCATCGAGGTGTCGCCCGGTGTTGTTGAGGCCAGTGCCCCGTGAGCGGCACCGTATTGGACCGCTAGCTGTGGGTCGTTGAACTCTAAGAATCCAAAGATCAGACCACTGGCAAAGCTATCGCCACCGCCAA
>QWQJ01000074.1 GCA_003670865.1 Planctomycetota bacterium
CCTAACGGATACGGTTTTTTGCGATCGATCGAGACCAACTATGTCCGCGAGCGAACCGATCCATTTGTGCCAGCCACGATGATCGAACGCTACAAGCTGCGTGAAGGGGTGTTTATTAAGGGCCTTGTGCAACCAGGTCGCCGCCAGCAGGGGCCGCGCGTGCGCGAGATTCAAGATGTTGAGGGAATGCCGCCAGATCAGTATGCAAGTGTCAAGTCCTTTGACCAGCTCACGCCGATCAATCCAGAAGCGTGGCTACGATTGGAAACGGGTCAGCAGCCTTTAACAACTCGGGTCATGGATTTACTCACGCCGCTGGGCAAAGGGCAGCGAGCACTTGTTGTTGCCCCGCCACGCACCGGCAAGACGATCCTCTTACAGCAGGTGTCGCAGGCCATCTCGGCCAATCATCCCGAGCTGAATTTGATCATGCTGCTGATTGACGAGCGACCGGAAGAAGTCACCGACATGCGTCGCAGCGTGAAGGGTGAGGTCTTTGCCAGCAGCCTCGACTGTGATGTTGAAAGCCACGTTCGACTCTCGCAGTTTGTCATCGAACGCTGCAAACGCATGGCCGAGTCTGGTAAGGATGTCTTTCTTTTGATGGACTCGATCACCCGCATGGCCCGAGCCTTTAATAAGTGGGTTGGCAATACAGGTCGCACCATGAGCGGTGGCGTCGACATCAAGGCGCTCGACATCCCGAAAAAGCTCTTTGCATCGGCCCGCGTTTTTGAAGAAGGTGGCTCACTCACGATTGTGGCGACCGCTCTGATCGATACCGGCAGCCGAATGGACGAGCTTATTTTTCAGGAGTTTAAGGGAACAGGCAATATGGAACTGGTGCTCGACCGTAAACTGGCCGATCGGCGGGTGTGGCCCTCGATTGACATTTCGCAGTCAGGCACGAGGCGCGAAGAAAAGTTGCTCGACGCAGACATGCTTCACGCAGTCAGCATGCTGAGGCGAACGCTCTCCAGCATGCACCACGTCGATGCGATGGAACAACTCACGAAGCAGTTGGCAAAGTTTAAAAGCAATCGCGAATTTATCTCGTTGATTGCCAGTTCGCGAGCCAGCGATTAAGGGGCAGCGCTTACTTGACTGGATGCTCAGCGGTCAGAGTAGCCGTCAGACGGTTCAGCCAATAGGCATACTGCGGATCACCGCAGCGAAAAGCAAAGACGGCGTCTGGCAATCGTTTTTCGTTCGGTCCGTCAGAGTGCATCCGCACGATAACAGTTCCGTCAGTTCGTTTTTCAATCGAAACAAGATGGTCCGGAATCGAACCAAGGTCACTCTTGGAAGCCATAAACTTGGGAGGGATGAGGGCTCGGCCAGCGGTATGAAAATATCCAATGACAGCGGCGGGCAGGCAGTTAGAAGAGTCTCTTTCTTAAGTATGCCCAGTGGGCTCAAAAGACACCAGTCGGCGTGTTAGAGGGCCAGAAAAAGCCGTTCTGCTTGCTATCGGGACAGAAACGCTAGCTCAAAAAAACCGCTTTTTTAAACGGAACGCAATAATTAGCCGTATACTTCCGACAGGGTTCTCTCACGAACTCATGTATCAATTGTTTGCCGGAGTTTATTCAGCATGACGCCCTATGCGTCGCTCGCCGACGATTTTTACATCAACATGAATCTGTCCACGGAAATGGAACTTCCTGGTCAGCGGGAAACCGTCCTGCACTACTTTGAATGCGTGCAGAAAAAGTATCCTTTGATGCGAAAGTTTTACTGCCGCGACAAGCGGGACTTTGTCCTCGAGGAAGATAAAGACCAAGGCCGTTACCGCTGGGCAGCCGTCGAAGCCAAGCGGCTTTGTTCTGGTCATGTCAATCCATCGTCAGTGGAAGATGTGCTGGAGCAGCATCGGCTCGTGCTCGATTTAGCGCCTGCCCTGCTTTCGATCAGCCCGCTCGACTGCGAAGCGCTCGATTTACTTTTTGGTTTTGACTTTGCTTTTCGCGGTAACCACAACTCCCTGCTGGCTGAGGCACTCGGCGTGGGGCCGTCGCTGGATCGCGTGGCAGAGCTCCCGGGCAGCCGCGTGATCAATTACGAGCCCTCGCTGACAATCGCTCTCGACGAGGATTGTCGCGTGCAGGTGCGGGTGAGCACTGAAACCCGAACGAATGCATTTCAAGTAAGAACCGGCGAATTTGCCGAAGAGCAGTTGAGCGTGTATGTGACGGCTCGGCAGTATGGCAGTCTCGATCCGCAGACGACGTATGTCGCGGCCATGGATCGTCTCGCTCAACTGGCGCAGGAAGTGGTCGACACATGCGTTGTCGAACAAATTTTGCGTCCGCTGGCCCGAACGATTGCGCTGCGGTAGGTTGTGCGCTACCCACCTGCTGGCTAAAGCCAAAATGCCTCAAGCCCGCTGCTGCCGAGAGCGTGATTGAGAAGATAGTCGGTTTGTATCAGCTGTATTAATGACTGCCGCGAGAGTCGCGATAATCGCCGCGAGGTTGGTCCCGCCGAGGCGCAGAATCGCGGTTCTGTGGCCGGTTTTTGTCATGGTCGTCTGGCCGTGAGGAACGGCTGCGGGCATCGAGATTTCCTGCGATAACGATGCCGATTGCCTCGACCCAACTGGGCACATCAAGCACCGAATGAAGGCCGCTTTCGGCGATCACATCGTCTTCATTCATGGGCCGACGATCACGATCTAAGATCGGCCCACTCGCCGCTTCCTCAAGGCCGAGGAACTCCAACCCCTCGTCGTCTTCGTCGTAGCTGCCGGCTACGGGCGTAAACTCATCGTGGGTGGTTCGGGAAAAACGAGATGACGATCGCGGTGGTCTGCTGCTACTGCGACGACCGCCGCTGCGGTCACTGCTGCTACGACTGTCTTGACTGCGGCGACGCGACGATTGCTCCCTCGATGGTGGAGGCGATCCAGCAACGTCGCCCGTGCGGGGACGGGGCGGCCTCTCGTCACCATCTCGGCGTCCACGCCCGCGACGGCGACGGCCTCTAGGTTCACCGGAGCGTTCACCGGAGCGTTCACCGGAGCGTTCACCGGAGCGAGATTGCGTTTCTCGGGCACGGGTTGGGGTGCCACTGGAATTTCGTTCAGATTGTCCCTCCCTGGGGAGATCATTTTCCGTGTGGGCAGATTCAGAACGCGGACCGGAGCCTGTTGGCATGGGCTGAGTGTCGTCGCGATCGCCGGAGTCACGAAAGGCATCGCGATGTTCATCAGAGTCCCGCGAATCCCCATAAGAACCGATATTGTCCGCTGCCGGCCGACCGTCCTGCGAGGGCTCCCGCGAGCCAGTAGCCCGCCCTCGGCCCCCGCGACGACCCCGACGCCGACGGCGACGCGGTTGCTCGGCATCTCGTTCGCCACCATTGTCACGGACCCTCACGTTTTCGCCGCTATCAGCCGAGCCACTCGATTCGCCAATGATTTCACCACTGGACAAGGAGGGCGAGTCAGCCGGACTCCTGCCATCGGCATTGCCATTGTTTGTCGGTTGCTGTGATCCAGCAAATTCTTGGCCTGCGTCCCAATAATCAGATCGGTCGCGGTCGTTCTCGCGGCCATTACCAAGCCCACTGCTTTGGCTGCTGTCGACCGATCGGCGGTCCCTGCTTTGGTCGTCGCGGCGGTCCCCATCACCAGTTTCACGGCGACGATTTCTGCCCCGGCCTCGTCCACCGCGCTGCCCACTTCGCCTGCGGCCTGCACCCTCGGAGTCGCTCGGCCGAGCATCGCGATCGAGCGCCGAGCGAGGTTCTTGTTGAACTTCCTGCGAAGCGGGCAAGCCCTCATCGCCTTCGCGGCGGGGTTCTCTTTGATAAGAATCGGTGCGACGCGGTTGGTCGTCGAATCGCCGTGGAGGACGGGCCGACTCTGACCCAAAGCCATCTTGATTCGCATCGCTGCGAGTCGGTCGAGAGGTAAGCGAGTCGGGATGACCCTGCTCTGACGAAATGGAGGGCAGGACAACTGTCGCAGGAGCCTGGGCTTGAGAGGATGGCGGTGCAACTTCCGTTGGTCGCATAGATGATTGTGGCAGGTGGGTGGGTTGCACTTCTGGCCGCACTTCAAGGCCGAGGTCACTGGCCACACTGCCCCAGTTGGACGGGCTTGCCGGAGGTGCTGCTCGCTTTGGCTGGCCCCGCGGCTTGGGCGGCTGGCGAGGGGGACTGGATGCCTGCGGGGCCGATGGCTCCGGAGTGGAAGAGGTGCCGAGCGTTTCAGCCAACGAAGCCCACGGATCTTTTTCTGCCGACATTATGTTTTCCCGTTTCAGTAAACAAAGCAAGCGGGAGCGATTCTCCCTAAGGCTAGGGCGAGATTATGCCCGCCTGCAGAGCGTACCAAAAACCAGCCGCAGCGTGGCAGCCGCATTGCACAATGGGCTAGCAGGAGGGGTTTTGGCGGGCCAGGGTTCTAAAAGTCTCGGCGGGGCAAAGGGGGTTACGGAGTCGGCGTTGAAAATGGGGCGATCGAGCGGATCATGCTGCCATTGTCGGCCACATCGAAGAGGGGTCGGTAGGGACTGGCCAAGCTGCGTCGCGAGCGGCCGGCTGGGTAGTAAACCAAGTTGAGAGATAGATTCCACGCCGACGACGTGTGGGTTATCGTAGCTTTGTCGATGGTCGTGGTCTGCGTATCGGATGGGATCACGTAGGTAAATGTGCCTTCCATTGCCAGGGACCGCGACATCGGCGCTCGGATGGCCGAACCGACGATGCCGTTAGAACCGCCAGTGGCACCGCCCCAAACTTTCCACTCATTGGCATCGCCAAAGTGCAGACGGTAGAAGGCTGTGTAGAGGTCCAGTGTGCTGGCCGAACCGGTCGTGCTCGAGGAGCTGGAGAAAATACCGTTGGTGTCGGCGACGTTGCCAGCCCCCCAGAAGCCCAGTTCATGGTAGCCCCAAACATAGCTCAATTCACCCCGCACCTGCGAGGCATCCACATTGTCATACCAATCGTCGCGGAGATAGTCGTAGACGGCTCCGCCCTGTAAGCCGCGGCCTTCGAAGGCGCGGGTAAAAAATCCGGTCGTCACAAAGACCTGA
>QWQJ01000128.1 GCA_003670865.1 Planctomycetota bacterium
ACCGGCGGGCAGCTTTGCGGCCGGTTTTGGCGTGGTGCCGGCAGCCACATTACAAATGGCATCGATCAGGTCTGAGCGGCAGATATCTTGCAGTAAGTAGCCGCTGACGCCGACAACAGCGGCACGGGCCATGTACGTGGGGTTATCCGAGAGCGAGAGCATGATGACTTTTGTTGCGGGCAGCTTCTGGCTTATTTTTTCAGCCAATTCAAACGCATCTGTGTCGGAAATCAAAACGTCCAGCAGCACAACGCTCGGCTTGAGCTTTTTGGCCATGGTAAGAACAGCACTGCCGGTTGAAGCGGTGCCAACAACAGCGATGCCGGGTACCTCGAGCATGGCAACCAGTCCCAAACGGATGATTTCGTGCTCATCTGCGATCAATACCTTAATCAAGCCGGCTGGTATTTTAGACATTGAATCCTGTGTTTTTTGAAGGCGAAAAGGGTCAGCCTCGAATTTTAGAACATAACTCGCTTGCATTTTTGAACGCCAACCGAATCCTAACAAACGCACATCCTGAAGCAAGCTGCAGGTGGACGCCCAGCGAATTTAACCGAGACGCTGATTCCCCGCGACATGAGCCGGGATGTAAGGGCAGTGCCGGCAGCCACTTCCGCAGCACTCACCGCGCCGAACGTGGTAGGCCGCTGTAAAAACAAGCAGGCCGTTGTCCAAGTAGAAATCCTTGTGCGGCGTCGGTTGTTGCAATGGGATTTCCGGAGATTCGTTATCCGTCATGGCGTTTTACGGGGCCAAGGAATCGCTACCGTCGCAGAGAAAGAGTGCCAATGGCAAGTCGCCCGTCAGTGTAGTACGGATCGCCACCACCGTTACGGCCCTCGCGTTGGCTGTGAAACTGATCGATCCAGTAAACGCCATCGAGGACGCCTGAGGTTTTGGCGTCGGTCACGAGCTTATTGCGTTCACTGTCGATATCGGCGCTGATTCGGTGGGTGATGCCGCCAGTCGTGTGGCTGATTTCAACACGCTCGTCAAATGTGGCTGCTCCGAGCCAGAGCGGTTCGCCCTGTTTATCAATTTCAGCCGAACGCCAAAAACGCACATGATGCCGTTGCTTGGGGCTTTGCCCCACGGGCTGTTCAAAGGCCATGTCCTGCTTGCGGCCCCAAAGATAGAGATCGCTGACGGGTGCATGGGGGTAGGGCTTTTTCAGGACGACATCGACTGCGATTCGCATTGAGGTTTTCAGCGTGATGGGATCGGCCGCATACCAACCTGAAGTCAGTAGCGTGCGATGCAATTCCTCGTCTGTTCCGATAAAGGCAACATTGACTGCATCCCCCGATCGGCCCTCTTTTGTCAGCGTTACCTGCGGCGCTTTGACGAGCGCCGGGTGGGGCAGGCTGTCGGGCTCAGCCGACTGGCAAAGCGGCAGCATGGCATTGCTGCCAACGAAAAGAACGGCCGCACAAAAAGTGGCAAGCCAGGGAATCGTGTGAAAGAAGGCGGCGACCGGTGCCACGAGAGTGCGATGGGCTGGCATAGGATTGATCACTTACGTTGACATTTGTAAAGGATAAATAAGAAACGGTCCTTGGGCGTGGCAGACCGTAGCGATTGCCGAGATCAGCCTCAATCCCACTTGGCGGCCTCAGCGATCGACGAGCAAAGATCCGTTGAACCCGAAATTGCTAGCGATGTGCCAATGGACACGGCTTTTAGGCATTGCCAACGAACAACAAAGCCAAGACGACCGTGCTGGACCCACTTGCGATGCCCCTGTGGCGAGGGGTATCATCATCGGGTCCTGTATCAGGATGATGCTCGGGCTTCTGTCGCGATTCGAACTTGATTGAAGCGGCTCGTGAAGTCGAGCGCGGTGGGCCTGTGGGTTCAAAGGGGATGGGGAATTTTAATCTCAAGAATGGAAGGGGGTCATACCATGCGAGTTTTCGTCAATTTGACTGTGTGCGTTCTTATGTCGGCAGACGCTTTGCCACTTTATGCCGAACCTCCAGATGAAATCAGGGCGGTGACCGCAGACGCTGCTCGAGAACTCGTGGGCAAGTCACAGAGTGACAGCGCGCTATCACTGCGGAGTGTGACTGAACTCTCGGTTGAGGTGGCGGCTATTCTGGCCAAGCACGACGGCAATCTTTCGCTAGACGGCTTGAAGCTATTGTCGAGCGATTCGGCGAGGGCTCTGTCGCAGCACAAGAAGTGGAAGCTCTCCTTAAATGGGCTGAGCGAATTGTCGCCTGAGGTGGCCAAGGCACTCGCCCAGCACGAAAGCGCACTTTCACTCAACGGCTTGACAACGATTTCAGATGAGGCCCTGCAAGCATTAATCGGGCACGGCGGCCAGCGATCTCTTTACGGTCTCACGGCTCTTTCTAATGCGGCACTGGCTAAAAACTTATCGCAGCGTAAGGCAAATATTCTCTTCCTCGATGGGCTCGCAACGCTCTCCGACGAAGCGATTGGACTGCTGGCCAAGCGCAAGGGAAACCTATCCCTCGGCCTCACATCGCTCGGGGACAATTCGGCGCAACTCTTGTCGCAGCATCAAGGAGATCTCTACCTCAACCACATCACAACGCTTTCCCAACAGGCGGCCGAAATGTTGGCAAAGCATAAGGGTCATATTTCTTTGAATCATCTGGCTACATTGACTGACGAGTCGGCTCAAGCGATTGCCGAGCACAAGGGCGGCGTCGGTCTTTTTGGCCTGACGACGCTGTCGGCCAAAGCGGTTCAATCGCTGCGCACAAATCCAGAGATCCGCTTGCCCGAAAAGTTCCGCCATTAAAGAGTGAACCGCTCGTCCGGGCAGTGATTAAAATAAGGTATCACCGTTGGGACGCCCAGTTTTCCCCGGCGGGGGCTCGGTCGGTTGCACACCCGCCGCCGTTACTTGTCGTCTGGCGTCCACCCTCGCAAAGCAGCGTGCATCTGGGCCACGCGACCCATGTAATGCTCCATCGAAAACGGCCCGGCCGCGAGGCAGATGTGGTGTTTGGCCCGATCGGCATCGCCCAGCGACTCGGAGTAAAGCCCTAGGTAGAGATGCGCATAAAACAGTTGGTCGCGGCGAGCGGTTTGGGCTCCCACTTCGGCGGCCATCAAGACCGCCGCTGAATCGGCCCGGCCAGCGTAAAAATCAAGCACTTCTTTGAGCGGGATGCGGCGATCCTGTCCAACTACAAGCAATGCTTTTTGGGCCGCCTCTTTGCCGCTCTGACGGGCCACGCAGGCAAAGTGCCAAGTAGCATTTTCAATGTCATTAGGATTGACTTTGCGATGCTCTTCAAATTGCTGACGACCGTCAGCAAATCGATCGGCGTAATAGAGAGCCAGACCTCGCTGCCATAGCTGCAGCTCAATCTCCGGCCGTGCTCGAGCCAATCTGTCGAATAGCTGCGACGACTCCAGTGGTTTACCAGCAAAGAAAAGTCGAGTTGCTTCGCCAAAAAGATTCTCTGGAGGTTCAGGAATGTCTGCGGCTACTGCCCATGGCGGTAGGGCCGTAGGGATGCACACAAGAGCCGTGACTGCCAGCCAGCGAAAGCAGCCCAAGGCCGTACAAAAAAACATGGTAGGCCTCATGCGATCAAATGTGCGTGTGCATCCAAACATGTGTTCAATCCGAAATTAAAAAGAAGCTTCAAAGAGTCTCTGAGCTATAGAGTTGGCGTCGATGTAAAAACTTCTGTTTACTCATCAGCCCCCAGCAGGGCTAAGAGATCGCGGAGATCCTCATCTGACAGGCCCTGCTCCAAGCCTTGCGGCATGATTGAGGTCGCCAGCGGTTGGCGACTCTCAATCTCGGCCAGCGCGAGTATTATTTCAAGGCCGTCCATGCCAGCAAATCTTTCCCGCAGGCCATCGTCCAGCAGTCCGAGCGAGATACCATGTTTCACGCGGCCATCAACGAGAGTGACTGCAGAGGTTTGATAGCTGGGGCCAATTTCACGACTGGGTTCCAGCAGCGACGCAAGCACGCGACCTCGCCCCTGAGCTTTGCCAATGCCAGTGAGATCGGGGCCGATCGCCGCTCCACGGCCGCCAAGCATGTGGCACTGCGAGCAGCGTCCCCCGCCGGCACTAAAAAATACCCTCCACCCAGCTTCCGGATCGCCACCGTCTCCCAAGTGCACTAGCCAAGCGGCCGTGTCAGCGACGGCTGGTCGCGGCGAATATTTTCTCGGCGGGACCGCGCGTGGGGCGACTGGGAGTGGTGCAGAAGAATCTGCGGAGGCTTGGGCAGACCGGCTGAGACCCACCACCGCGTCGGCTCGGCGGCTGGCCGGCAATCGTGCGTCATCGGCAATCGCGGCGAGGGCTCGGGCGGTGTCGTTATCGGGCCGCAAGGCAAGCAGGCGGATGGCCTCGCGAGAGAGTGCGGCATCATCGGAGTGAGCCAGTGCAGCGATCAAGGGGATATTCTCAGCCGGTGTGGTCAGGGCTGTCAGTCGCAGTGACATTGCCCGCAAGATTGCTGGCTTTGATTCGTCCTGCCAGATCAACTTTAGACGACGCTCAGAGGCTTCCGGTGAACTCTCCATGCCTGGCCGATTGTCGAGCCAGTCAAGCGCAGCTAAGACAGTGACGAATAGACTGACAGAAGTCGCATCGTCGACGAGCAAGTAATCCAGTTGGCTGCGAAAGGTTTTGAGTCGTCCCTCGGCAATGATCCGCACGGCTAGGAGTTGCACGCGCTTGTCAGGATCGGCTAGCGCTTCGCGGAGGGGGATGTCTGGCGAGCCCCGCCAGCGGTCTGCCAGCAGAACGCTCAGCCTCGCCAGTGGATCGCAATCCGATGGAAGCGGTGGCATTGCAGCGGGCGCTGCCACCAAGCCGGCCACGGCTGCCTGTCTGATAAAGGGATCCGGATCGGCGAGGGCCGCTTCAAGAAGCTGCTGATCGCGAGCCTCCATGAGGCTCTTTGCGCGAATTTCTGCGGGGGAAAGGGGGAGCCATGCCGAGGCATTTTGGGCCGGCTCTGGCAGGGCAGATTCAGGGGGTGGAGGGGTCTTAGAGAGCCGCCAGATCCGGCCCCTGCCGTGAACTTCGTA
>QWQJ01000149.1 GCA_003670865.1 Planctomycetota bacterium
AATCTGCTGTTTGGCACGCTTGACTTTATGCCAACCCTTCTGGGATTGATGGGAATTGCGGCGCCCCCAACCTGTCAGGGAAGAAACCTCGCCGACGCCCTGCTCTCCTGCGACGACGATGCCGTTCGCTCAGTCCCACTCTTTCATTTTGCCGGGAACTGGCGCGGCGTCTACACCCACTCCCATACCTATGCATTTGATCTCTCCAAACAGTCGATTGGCGAAGATGCTCTGTCTGCCGGCAGGCCTGCCTATGCGTGTCTCTACGACAGGATCGCAGACCCGCATGAACTCAAAAACTTATTTGGCCAGCCTCAACACAAAGAACTCCAGGACCAGCTCCACGCCCAAGCCCTTGTCTGGATGGAGGCCTTTGGCGACACGGGGGTACTCATCAAGGACCTGGCGACGCGGGTCATGGTGGCCGAAGACATCGGCCCCGAACCGGGGCGTGGAGACGGCCCCTTTGGCCAAGGCCGCTTAAAAGGCAGTCCACTCGACCTTCTTTTACAAGAACCGGCTACCGTCGATCGCCTCTCGCCGTGAGCCTTTGAACTCTCGATTTTACTCTGCGCAGGATCCGTAGACCGGGTCAACAAAGCGATTGGTGCTAATTATGCCAAACACTCAAGACTTATCGATGGCTGGGTGTCGAAATTGAAAGGCACTAGAAATGATTGCCGATAACGGGCGAGGAGCGCATGTCGCTGGGATGTCAAGCGTGGCTAGTATCGCGATCGGCGATGATTGGCTGCCTCGTTTTTCTGCTAGCGTGGCCCTGCAGCGCAACAGAGTTTGCTGATCTACACACTGATCGAGACGCTTTTACACCCTCAACGTTTTGCATCGCACCGGGCAGCGTGCTTACCGAGGGATCGACTGTCTACATCGAGAATCGCGAGGGACTGCCGACGAATAGTTACCCGGAGTTTCTCTGTCGCATAGGGACGACAGAACGCTTTGAGTTGCGGGTAGGGGTCAACTATGCCGTCGGTTCCCAAGGCAGTGTTGTGACGAGTGTCGAAGTCGGCGAGGGCCGTGAAGAAGGCACTGCGACCTACGAATCGAGCATTCTCTACGGCTTCAAGGCTTCAGTGACAAAGCAGAGCGGTTGGCTGCCAGTAAGTTGCTTTATCATGGAAGCCAGCACGCCAACCTACGGTGATGTCTTTGGCACCGTGCCCGTGGGAACTTACGCGATGGGGTGGGAACTGCCTGGCCAATTCAGGCTCGACACCTCCCTTCGCTACGCTTATGTCGAGGGAGAGACAACGTGGTTTCATCGCTGGGGTCCTTCAGTCGTTTTGCGAATGCCAGTGACGCCGCGCTGCGAAGTGCATGCCGAATATTTCGGCACCTTCACCCAGGGACTCACTGACGAAACCAACAGGCCTTTTCTCAGCCCCGGCATGCACTACATGATTACAAGCCGGCTTGAGATTGGGCTTCGGGTCGGCTGGGGGCTCACGCGGGATGCTGCAAACTTTTTCTCTGACGCCGGTTTTGGCTGTCGATTTTAGGCGTGAATGGCTCGGCCGCTGACTGCCATGGCGGCCTCTTTCAACGCTTCTGGCAGCGTTGGATGAGCGTGGCAGACTCTGGCAATGTCTTCGGCGGTGGCGCCAAAATTCATGGCGGCGGCCGCTTCTCCGATCAGATCCCCTGCTGCAGGGCCGATGATATGCACGCCAAGCACACGGTCACTCGTTGCGTCGGCCAAGACTTTTACTTTACCGATCGTGTCGTTGATCGTACGGGCCCGACCGTTGCCACGGAAGGGAAAAACACCCTTGCGAAAGGCTATGCCAGCAGCCACGAGTTGCTCTTCTGTTTTACCGACAGCAGCAATTTCTGGATGTGTGAAAACCACCGCTGGCACAAGACCGTAATCAACGTGTGTCCAACCGGCGTGCATCCCATCAATACACGCTACGCCATCCTCTTCTGCTTTATGGGCGAGCATTGGACCGGGAATACAGTCACCGATGGCATAGACCCCTGCTGCAGTGGTCCGAAAGAGATGATCGACGGCAATCCAGCCCCGCTTATCGCACGCCAAGCCAACCGTCTCAAGCCCCAGATCAGAGGTGGCAGGGGCGCGGCCGGTTGCGGCCAGCACACGATCGCATTCGATCGGCTCTGCCCCTGCGCATTCGACAACACAGCGATCGCTCGCACCGGCTTTTCCCCGCACAACGCGGGCGCTGATCACCTGAACACCGAGGCGAATGTCGAGGCCTTGCTTGCGAAACAAGGTCAATGCTTCAGAGGCGATGTCGGCATCGATCCCCGTCAGGATTCTGTCGGCATATTCAAGCACCGTCACCTTCGATCCCAGTCGTCGCCAGACGCTGCCCAGTTCCAAGCCGATGTATCCGCCACCAATCACAACCAGATGAGCCGGCACTTCAGCGAAGGCGAGGGCCTCTGTGCTTGTACCGATCAAGTTTCCGTCAGCCTCAATTCCTGGCAGGACGACGCTCTGGCTGCCAACGGCCACAATGATTCGCTGCGACTCAAGCAGCGTCTGAGCACCGTCAGCGGCCGTCACGCTCACCCGGCTAGGTCCCGCCAGTCGGCCCCTGCCGGCAATTCGCACAACCTTGTTCTTTGCCAGCAGGGACTCAATCCCCTTCGCCAGTGCACCGACAACGTTTGTCTTGCGGCTCATCATCGTGGCCAGATCGAGCGACACACTTCCAACACGGACGCCATGCTGGGCCAGTTCGCCGCAGGCCAATTCATACTTGTGGCTCGACTCGAGCAGGGCCTTGGACGGAATGCAGCCCACGCGGAGACAGGTGCCGCCAAGCTGTCCCTCAGATTCCACAACGGCACTTGTCATGCCCACTTGTGCAGCTCGAATGGCTGCAACATATCCGGCCGGTCCACCACCAATGATGACGACGTCGTACTCTGCCATATTTCTCTTGTTCTCAATAGTCGAAAGGATTTCGAGCCCACAGGCGAATCACGATCTTACTGCGACCGTAGTGATTATTACACCTCGAGCATCAGTCGAGTGGGCTCTTCGATCGTATCTTTGATCCGCTTGAGGAATGTCACTGCTTCGCGGCCGTCAACGAGCCGATGGTCGTAGGTCAAAGCCAGATACATCATTGGCCGAATCACAACCTGACCATTCACGGCCATTGGACGATCCTGGATCGCATGCAGCCCCAGAATGCCGCTCTGTGGTGGAGTGATGATCGGCGTGCTCATCATCGAGCCATAAATCCCGCCGTTGGAAATCGTGAACGTGCCCCCTTGGAGCTCCTCGAGTTTGAGTTTGTTGTCGGCTGCACGCCGGGCAAAGTCGGATATGCCCAGCTCAATCTGGGCAAAAGAAAGCGATTCAGCGCTTCGCAAAATAGGCACAACAAGCCCTTTGCCACCGCCCACAGCGATGCCAATATCGCAATAGTCGCGGTAGACAATGTGCGGATCACGAAACTCAGCATTGACCTGTGGGACGGCCCGAATCGCCTCGACTGCCGCTCGCACAAAGAATGACATGAAACCCAGTTTGACGCCGTAGCGCTCCTGAAAAACATCCTTAAACTTCTGCCTCAGCCCCATCACCGCAGTCATGTCGACCTCGTTGAAGGTCGTCAGAAGAGCCGCCTGCTGCTGCGCTTCGACCAAACGCTCAGCAATCCTTCGACGCATCGGACTGATAAGCACATAGCGTTCTTCGCGGGGGGTGCGGGCTAGCGCAGTCCCACCGCCGCTTGATGCTACGGCCGTTTTGCCTGCAGCCTGCGTTGCCTGTGCAACCACAGGCTTTGCCAGAGAAGTTGCTAACGGAGCAGCCACAGCCTGGATCGCATCGGGCTTTGTCACCCTGCCTCCGGGGCCAGTGCCTAACACTGTGGCCGCTGCGACCCCTGCCTCGCCCAGCACTCTCGCCGCGGCCGGCATCACGCGCACCTGGAGAGCTGGGCTTTCTGGTGCCGACATCTGCACCGAACCGATGTCGGTGCGGCCATCCTTCCGCCGTACATCAACAACTCCCACACCGACATTCGCCACTGGCTGAGCGGGACTCACCGATGCGGTCTGCGCAACAGTTGCGACAACGGCCTCCATGTAGCCAATCACCTCACCTACGAAAGCCTTCTCGCCAGCCCCTTTGAGTATCTTTGAGAGTGTGCCGGAAATAGGCGCCGGCAGTTCAACAGTCGCCTTGTCACTTTCGATTTCGACAATCGAATCATCGATGGCAACCGAGTCTCCTTCCTGCTTCTTCCAAACGCCAATCTGAACCTCGGTGATCGACTCACCAACTTCTGGGACTTTTAATTCTATTGCCATGGGATATTCGTTGGAGCCGCTATCGGCTGGTTTGGGGTATCACAAAAAATATTTCGGGGGATGAGAGCCAGATGCCCGCATCAGCTTTGGAAGGCCGCGGAGAGCAATTCATTCTGCTCCATATCATGACTCTTTTTCGAGCCCGTGGCAGGGCTGGCAGCACTTTGCCGACAGACGCCCGAAAATGGAAAGCGATCGAGCAGTCTGTCACCGAAGTGAATCCGGAAAAATCGCCAGGCGCCCATGTTCTCTGGCTCCTCCTGCACCCAAACGGCCGGCGTGCCGACTGCGTAGTCGGCCAGCACCTTTTCCAACGCCCGTTTGGGCAGCGGATAGAGTTGCTCAACCCGCACAATGGCCACATCGCGACGGCCATTCTCCTGGCGGCGTTTTTCTAGTTCGTAGGCCACTTTGCCAGAGCATAGGAGAATTCGACGAATCTCCCGCGGTAAAGTTGCCGACGCGTCGGGAATCACTCGCTGAAAAGAACCGTGCACTAAATCGTCCATTGTCGACACACAACTAGGACTGCGCAACAAACTCTTGGGAGTCATCACAACAAGAGGCTTGCGCCAGACTCGCAACACCTGCCGCCTGAGGCAGTGAAACATCTGCGCTGGCGTGGTGGGCTGGACGACTTGAATATTATCTTTAGCCCCCAGTGATAAAAATCGCTCAAGCCTAGCGCTTGAATGCTCCGGTCCCATGCC
>QWQJ01000129.1 GCA_003670865.1 Planctomycetota bacterium
CCGTCGGCGGTGCTTGCGACAATTGGTAGAACCTGTCGTTTGTTGGGCATGTCGATACGAACGCTAAATGTCCCATCGAGCTGTGTCTTAATTGGCTCACCTCGCACGGTCACATAAGAACCTGCTTCGGTAACCCCATACAGAATCATTTCAGCATCGACTTTTAAGTGAGACTTACCGCCCCGATCGGCTCCGGCATCCTGTTCTTCCAAGGCTGCTCGGCGAGCCGGTGGCGGGCCCATCGGACGACGCAACCGCTCCGAAAATAATTCCTGAAGCTCAAGGCTGTTATTTTCAGAGGAAAAACCGCCGCTCAAGGAGTAAATTTTTTCGCAGTCTTTAGCGATATCGCCCCAGTGGGCATCGAGCGAATCGCCGTGTGAGATCGCCGGCGTTACAACCGCATTACTGCGAGCTAGGGGGTGAAAGCGTCCTGAGGTAGCAAGATAACCAAGTTCAACGCGGTATCGGAGTTGCTGCCGCACATCAATAAACCAATTCTTTACGCCGCCGTGCACTTCGATGTCGCGCACTACTCTTTCGGAGGGAGAAGCCTGCAGATTGCTCTCAACAGAAAATAATCGCACAACAGGTCGGGCGCTATGCCATTGTGTCCCAAGGGCTGCCTGCGCACGCTTCATGCTTCGGGAAGTCACTTCCCAAAACGTATGCAGCCAATGCGGGCCGCGAACCATCAACACCATTCGGTCTCGGATAATGGACGATCGCCCGTTCTCTGGTCGAGTGGCTAAACTCTTGGCCTTGGCTAGGAGTTCGCGGGCCTCTTCAATGCGCTGGGTCGTTGCCGTATCGCGGCAGACAATTCCTGCGGCACGGGCAGCAGAAAGTCGAAATTGTTTCGCAGCGACGGTGGTCGATACCGACGTAGGCTGGTGGACGGCTGCTAGCACAGGCTGTCGAGCCTTGGCTTTCCGGATCAAGGCGCGAATCAACTGTTCCTTCCGCATGGAATGCCAGCCGGAAACCCCATGCTGCTTGGCTAGGCGGGCCAAATCACGAACCGGTTTTCCCTTCAGGTTTGCCAGTGTCATTAAGAACGCCTCTGGAGTGTGTGATGGGGCTCAGATACATCCCACGTATGAGCGAGACGAAGGCAACCCCTCTAAGCTACCGAGAAACGGTTAAAAACGCAAATAATCGCGATAAAATACGAAAATAAAGCGAATGAAGCCTGAGGTGCCATCCGGTAGCAGCTAGCGGAATCAGTCGCCACGCAGCTTGAGATTTCTTTCGGTAAGCTTTTCACGCACTTCATTCAGGCTTGTGACACCAAAATTTTTGCACTCCATCAGATCGTCGCCCGTGCGACGGACAAGATCTCCGATCGTATGAATGCCAAGTTTTGTTGTGCATTTGCGAGCTCGGACGGAGAGGTTGAGCTCTGTAAGCGGTAGAGAATAAATCTCTTGTTCATCGGCTGACGGTTCGACTGGCTCGGGCTCGGGCTCTGCCACAGCGGCTGGAGCGGCAAACTGTCCGAGCGTGATCCCCTTTGAAGCCAGCATTTCTTTGATTTCAACTAGGCTCGTCTCACCAAAATTCTTGCTTTCTAAAATCTCCTGCTCGCTGATCCGAGCTAAATCGCCCAGCGTCACAATGCCCATTTTTTGCAGGCAATTTCGGCTCCGCACGGAGAGTTCAAAGTCGGTAACAGGGAGCATCAAAACCTGATCGATTCGATCGCGTTGCTTCTGGTCTTGTTCGCCAATCTGCAGATCGCCCGACGCGGAAGAGTCTTTGAGAAAAAGGCGGGCCCGTAAGTGATCAGGAAACGCCGCCAGAATCCGCTTGTAGCATTTCTGAGCGTGAACAAAGTCATCTTTGTCTTCGTAGAGCAGCCCTAGGTTGAGCAACGCACCAATCGAAGTTGGATAGCGTTCGAGCGACCGCTCGTAGCACGATTGTGCCTCGGAGTCGTTACCGATGCGGTCGTTGATGACGCCCAAAGCAAAGAGGGCCGCAGGATGGCCTGGATCAATAGAAAGGGCTTTTTCCAGAAGTTCAGCCGTTTCAACAACTGGCATGCCACTCTCCGCGTGCAAAGATCCCTTGAGTGCCCAGTAGTCGGCTGAAGCATTTTTGGCCTCACCGATCGTCTCAATTGCTATGCGGGCATCTTCTAGTCGACCATTCGAGCGGAGAGCCTCCGCAATGGCCACCGTACAAGCGGTCGCATCGTAGCCGGCTCTCTGGGCAGCCTTAAAAGCCTCCTCGGCTTTTTCGTATTCGCAAAGAGCAGCGTGCGACAGACCTTGGTAGTAAAGTGCCATGGCGCTGCCGTCAGACATTCGCAGTGTTTCGATTGCATCCTGTGAGCTACCCAGAAGATAGTGGCAGACACCAAGGCGAACAGAGGACGCTGGACTGCGTTCCCCGGACGACTCGAGTTCCTTGACGGCCAGTCGTAAATCCCGATGCGTAGACGCATCGCTTCCGAGGCAACCCAGCAAATGACGAATTTCAGACGGGCCAAACGGGCCGGTGCCAGTGACAAGATCGCGGGTGTCAAAACGAACAGGAGTGGAAACCATGGAATAACAACCTCTTCGGTTTAAAGCTTCAAATCTACAGATAAGCCAGCGGTGGGAATCGAACCCACAACCCCCGCATTACGAATGCGGTGCTCTGCCAATTGAAGCTACGCTGGCGAAGGAAGCGACGATGGCAACAGTTTGGCAGGCGCCTAAACACCGCCAATCGGAACCTCGGAGAGTAGCGCATGGCCTCGAAAAGGTCAAGAGTCAGGTGTTCTGCTCGGGGACTGACTTGTATCAGCCGTAAAACAGACAAGAAAACCCACCTGATTTCTGCCCTTTGGAACCACTCGTGTCGACTTCTGCTACGGGGTTAACGAGCAGGCGACTTCTAGAAACAGGCGGTAGAATGGCAAATAAAAAAAGTGGGGCCACAGACTCGGCAGGAGCATCCTGCCAAAGGAGTGCGGGTCAGGGGCAAGGCGACCGCACGCCAAAATAAAGTCATGAGGCCCCACTTTGGAAACATAAAAGCGGGTTGTTGTCGGGGACCGGATTCCTCGACAGAAGTAAGACATGCACGCGGTGTGCCAGAATCGGTCCGCCCCGGCTATTTTTCTCACTGCAGCTTTAGAAATCTAAAAGAACCCATTTTTATGTCGAATATTATCTGGCGGTAGATCCAATAACGATGATGGGATGGGTCAAAGGCAACCGATGCTCGTTTAGGACTGATCAATTTCGCAAATGAGTGACGCATTTTAGAGCGCGCCAGCCAAAACGATGATAGCGGCTGGTTTGCTATGCTCGGGCACAATTTCGAATCATTTTGGAGAATCTTTTGTGATCCCACGACTGCCTGCCATCATCGGACCGCATTCTTGTGGCCCCGGTTTCCCGCTGCTTGTGATTGCTGGCCCCTGCGTCATCGAAAGCGAGAGTCTTTGCCTACGCATTGCCGAAACGCTGGCCGAACTAGCCGTAAAACTGCCAATTCAGGTGGTGTTTAAAGCCTCTTTTGACAAAGCCAATCGCACAAGCGGTGGCTCTTACCGTGGTCCAGGCACTGCAGAGGGACTAGCCGTTTTAGAAAAAGTCAAAGCCACAACAGGTTTGCCAGTGACCACTGATGTCCATCTGCCCGAGCAGGCAACCGCTGCTGGAAAGGTTTGTGATCTCATACAAATTCCAGCGTTTCTTTGCCGGCAGACGGACCTGCTCTTGGCCGCTGCTGCCACTGGACGGGCGGTGAATGTGAAAAAAGGACAGTTTGTTGCCCCCTTGGATATGCAGCATGTCGTTGCCAAGTTGCTCGCAGCCGGTTGCCGCGATATCTGCCTTTGTGAACGGGGCACATTTTTTGGCTACGGTCGACTCGTCAACGATTTTTCTGGTTTGATCGCAATGCGAGCGATGGGAGTGCCTGTTATCTTTGACGCGACCCATTCGGTGCAACAACCTGGCAGCCACGGTGATTCCACCGGAGGCGACCGCACCCTCGTCGAGCCCCTGGCCCGCGCTGCTGCAGCAGTTGGCATAGACGGCGTGTTTTTTGAAACCCATCCCGATCCCGATACGAGTCCTAGTGATGGCCCCAACATGGTGCCGCTCTCGCGTCTCGGTGGCGTACTGGAGCGAGTCTTGCGAATTCATGACGCACGATTAGCGGGGATCGAAACATGATGCGACCCAGTCCAAAGATTGATTCAACGATATTCATTCTGCTAACAGCGACGCTTTTTGGAGTGCTCTGCGTCGGATGTGGCGGTTCTGCTGTCCCGCCTAAGGAATCTGCGCAGGCAATTTCTACGATGCCGCAAGAGGTGCGCGACACACTGCTGGATGGGGTTATGGATGTGCTTGGTCACCTTGACAACTATGAAGAGGCCGCCGCCTCTAGCCAAGTTTTTGACCGGCTCAATCAATGGAGCCACGGCAGTCCACCGCTGGCTGGGGCAGCCAATGAATGGCGTCAGGATCCGTTGGTTCAATCACTCCCGGAGCGTTTCCAATCAGTGATCCCAGCGCAGTCACTGGGTAGCTCTGTATTTGATGCGGCAGGCGATGTGATCAGTCTGCGCGATCAAGCCTGGCTGGCAGGCATCGTGGAAGTGGCCAGAGGCGATGCGGCAGACGATCTGGCAGTCGCCATAAATTTATTTCGGTGGACGATTCGGTCGCTGGCCATCAGCAGTGATCCACCGATGGTTGCTTCGGCAACCACACCGGGCTCACGCTGGTTTTTACCGGGTGAAATTTTACTGGCCGGTCGAGCCAGTCCAGCGCAGCGAGCCTGGATTTTTTTGGAGCTCTTGCGGCAGGCGGGCTTAAATGGAGTGATGCTGGCGACGGGGACTGCTGCCCAAGACAATCTTCGGCCATGGATTCCAGCGGTTCTTGTGGGCGGCGAAGCGTATCTTTTTGAGCCGAGCTACGGCATGCCGATCCCTGGGACAGGCGGCAAGGGAGTCGCTACGGCTCGGGTGGCTGCAAGTGATCCCGCCGTGCTGGCTCGGCTCAGTGTTGCGGATCGCCCCTACCCTGTTGGGGCCGCCGATATCGCTGGGCTCTCGGTGCTTGTCAGTGCTGATCCGGCCAGTCTCTCGCGGCGGATGCACCGGCTGGAGGCTCAGATGGTCGGCTCACGGGCCATCGATCTGTCCGTCGATGCCAGTGGTCTGGGGGCTCAAGCCCTTCAGTCACTGCCGGGCGAGAATGACTCAAAGCGGGTGCAGCTTTGGAGCTTTCCTTGGGAAGTCCTGGCAAAACGGCGAGAAGAAGCTGCTGCGGTGGATGCGGCGATCCGACGCGAGTTGGCGGTCATGACGATTGCTTTAGCGCAGACTGTCGGGGATGCCCAGCAGCGTCAGGCAGCCCGGCGTATTCTCCGACCTCTCTATGCGGCTCGCCTGCGCGAGTTTCGCGGCGATGTCGCTGGCCCCGACGGAGCCAAAGCCGCGTACCTTATGGCTCGCCCCAGTAAGAGCCAGATTGCAATGGCCTTAAAACAGTTGCCGCCGCAGCAGGCCGATCCGGTTGAGCGGCTCTACGAACAGATGAAACAAGATGCCACTTATTGGCTTGGGATGGAGATGCTTGCAGAAGGCGAATATGAATCGGCAATCGACTACCTCGACAGGATGACCCTGCAGGCTGTCCCCGATGGAATCTGGACAGACGCGGCGAGAATCAATCTGGCCCAAGCTTTGATTGGCAAGGGGCACACGCAGCAAGCCATTGTCTGCTTGCGAGCAGATCCCTCGCCGCAACGATTTGGCAGCCGCCTCCTAGCGGATCAACTCGAGCAGTCGCTGTCAGAAAAGAACCCGTTGCCCAGCCCTTAGACGCGTAAAAATCGCTCCATCCTCGAAGAACCCCAAGCCAATGTTGCTCCAGAATTGAAAAATGAGTATTCTTTAAAATAGTGCAACTTAAGTCCATTCAGTAAACCTTCAGAAGCCTGGTCAGCCCTCCAAGCGAGGCCAGCAAGAAAACGATCATGAAAGACGGCATCCATCCCAACTATATCGAGACTCTTGTGCGTTGTGGCTGTGGCAACACATTTCAGACTCGCAGCACCGTGCCAGAAATCAAGGTCGACATTTGCAATGTCTGCCATCCGTTTTTCACCGGAAAACTGAAGTTTGTCGATACGGCTGGCAGGATTGAGAAGTTCAAGTCAAAGTTTGCTAGCGCCGGGTATGCCAGTCTAAAAAAGCCCAAAAAGGCGGCCACTCCCGCTGATGCCGTTTCTTCATAAATGCGTGACCAACTCGAAACCAAGCTCTCCCGGTTCGAGCAACTTGAACGCAGTATGCTCGATCCGGTTGTTCTAGCCAGCGCCCATCAGCTGGCCGCCGTGGCCCGAGAGCACGGATCCTTGGCTCGAGTCATTCGGATTTTTCGCATTTTTCTCAAAACAGAGCAGCAGATCTCCGAGCACATTGAGATTAGCCGCGGCCCCGATCACGATTTAAGGGCCATGGCTGAGGCTGAGTTACCCCAATTGCAGCAACAGCGGGAGCATGCCTGGGAACAGTTGCTCGAGCTGTGTTCTGACGACGAAGATGTCGATCGGGCGCGGTGCATCATGGAATTACGGGCTGGTACCGGGGGCGACGAAGCGGCCCTATTTGCCAGAGACCTTTACGAGATGTATCGCCGCTACTGCACCGAGCAGGGCTGGGAAGTGGAAGTGCTCGACGCCAGCCCGACTGAGCTTGGGGGTTTTAAAGATCTCGTGTTGGGCATTGCTGGCGAGGGCGTTTATCGCAAACTCCAGTTCGAGAGCGGCGGCCACCGTGTCCAGCGTGTGCCGGACACCGAAACAAAGGGCCGCATTCATACATCGGCCGCAACGGTTGCCGTGCTGCCAGAACCAGAAGATGTTGAGGTGTCGATTGCAGCGGATGACTACCGGAAGGATTTGTTTTGCGCCAGTGGGCCGGGCGGACAGCACGTCAATAAAACAGCCTCGGCGGTGCGGCTCACGCACTTAGAAACTGGCCTAGTCGTACAGTGTCAGGACGAAAAAAGTCAGCACAAGAATTTTGCCAAGGCACTGCGCGTGCTGAAGACACGAATTTACGAATTACGCCGGCGGATCGAGCATGAAAAACGGGCTGACGAACGCCGTACCCTCGTTGGCTCTGGCGACCGTAGTCAGCGAATTCGAACCTACAACTTCCCGCAAAATAGACTCACAGATCATCGGATCAACGAAAGCTTTACGCTCGATCAGATTCTCGCCGGGCGATTGGCATTGGTCATCGAGGCGATTGAGCAGCATGCTAGGCAACAGCGAAAAACAGAGATGGAGCGCGGTGCGGTTGGCCAGCGATCAACCTGACAAAGCCCCGAAAACTCTGTCGGCCTATTTTCAAGCGAGCCAGCGATCGATTCACGACGCGAACGTAAGGGATGTTGATGAGTGATGATGTTTGGACCGTAGGACGCTTGCTGACCTGGACAACCGAATGGCTGGCCGGGCGGGAAAGCGAATCACCGCGACTCGACGCTGAAGTGCTCTTGGCACATGTGCGCGGTTGCCAACGCATCGAACTGTACACGGCATTTGATACGCCGGTGGATGACGCCCAACGGGCTCTCTTTCGCGAATTGGTGAAGCGACGGGGCGAAGGCGAACCAGTGGCCTATCTCGTAGGCAGTCGCGAATTTTTCTCGCTATCCTTTGCCGTTAATCATTCGGTTCTTGTGCCCAGACCGGAGACTGAGGGAATTGTTGTGCGCGCTATTGACCTCTGCCGAGGCATGTCAGCACCAAAGATTGTCGATGTGGGAACGGGCTCTGGGGCCATCGCAATCACGCTGGCCAAACAGTTGCCGCTGGCAACCTTCACAGCGACCGATCGTTCGGCAGATGCAATGAGCGTGGCGCGGGCCAACGCCGAGCGGCATGGGGTGAGCAATCGGATTGAATTTATCGAGTGCGATCTGCTCGACGATCCGCGGGCCATTGGCCCGTGGGATATGATTGTGAGTAACCCGCCCTATGTGCGCGAGGATGAGTTTGATGCCTTGCCCAAGGATGTTCGGCTCCACGAACCACGAGGGGCGCTTGTGTCGGGTCCAACGGGAGTGGAAATGATTGTCAGGTTGGCTCGCGCCGCGGCCGAGCAGCTTGTGCCGGGAGGTTGGCTGATCATGGAGGTGGGGCCTGCACGCGCTGCCGAAGCGGCGATTCTCGCCCAGGCAGGTCTCGAGCCCAAACCCACGATCAACGACCTCGCTGGCTTGCCTCGCATTGTGCAAGCCCGCCGTATGTAACTATTGTTCCCGTGTAACAGGGACGAGATGCAGCCCGCAGAAATGACTGTCGAAGGGGAGTAGGGATCGCAAGTTGTCACGGAGTGACGATGCCGGCTCGGCGGTGCGTTGCATTCCCTTATGTGCGGGAGTAGGACAAGAGGACGGCGAGGTCGCCTCGGCAGTTCTTGTGAGGAAGCGCATTGTGCGTTTCTGGCCGGGCAGCCGATCTCGTCGTGCAATGGGCCGCTACGATGGCTTCGGCAAGAGAAATCGGGCACGCATTCATCGATCGATGCTGCGATCTCAACGCACGGTGTGGCCGCGTGTGGGGGGCAGTGGTTGACGGAGTGGGGTCTGGCCTGTCCGTGGCTTCGGTCCTCGCGAGGGCGTATTGTCGCCGTGAGCCCCTGCCGAGCCGTCCGCTGGTTGTGGTGGCTGCGGCTATGGCCTGTGGGTGCGTTGTGGCCTCCGTGCTACCGGTGCCTGCGAGCGTGTGGTGGTGTGTCTCTGCAACATGCCTGACGATCTGGGCCGGGCTCGTCTACCAGAATCGTTTCAATCCAATTGCCAAGCATCAGGTTTTAGCCACAGTCGCCATTGTGTTGGCAATTGGGTCTGGTGGAGCCAGTTGGTTGGTGGCCCGATCCGATTTATTTTGTCGTGACGATCTGGCGTGGAGCCTGTCAGAGTCGCCCTCGCCGGTTGCCATCGAAGGGATTATTCTTGAATCGTTTCGATCGCTCACGCCCCCCACTGCCGATCGATTGCGAGCCGTTTCGATCGAACCCTCCAGCGAGTGTCTCGTCGCCGTTCAAGGTATTCGCAGTGGGAGCATTTGGCAACCAGCCTCCGGACGGGCGACGGTGATCGTCGATGGCAAGCCGCCTGATGTTGTGGCCGGAAGCCGAGTGCGCGTCTTTGGGAGAGGCGTTCGCCCCGCCCCAGCACTCAATCCAGGGGAGTTTGATTTTCGTCAGCGGGCAAGGTCGCTGCGTGTTCTGTCGATTGTGCGATCACACTCGCGGGAGTGCCTGCGGGTCGTCGACAAACCGCCCCTGCTTTCTTTAGCGGCGATCATCGATCAGGTGCGGACGGCTGGGATTGACGTGCTGCGAAAGCATCTGTCGGCTGAACGCGCGCCGCTCGGAGCAGCGCTGCTGTTGGGCAGTCGAGAATCACTGCCGCGAGAGGAGTCACGCGAATTTCTTGTCACAGGCACGATTCATATTCTCTCGATATCAGGACTGCATGTCGGCATTTTAGCCCTCGCTCTCTTTGGGGTGCTGCGGATGCTGGCCGTGCCGCGAAATGGATCCCTTGTGGCAGTGGCCCTTTGCACGGGCTTCTACATGTTGCTGGTGCGGGCTGAGACCCCTGTCATGCGGGCCACGCTCTTGGTCTGGCTTTCTTGTATGGGTGCTGCTGTTGGGAGGCGGTCGCTGGCCATCAACGCTTTGGCGGCAGCCGCGATCATCGTCATGGCGTGGCATCCACCAGAAGTCTTTCGCATCGGTACGCAACTCTCGTTTCTTTCAACCGCTGTACTGGTTGGTGCGGTCGCAGCGCTCTCTCAACAGAATCAATCTGTCGATCCAATCGATCGGCTGATTGATCGCAGTCGCTCCGCGAGCCACCGTCGGCTGAGACGGATGGCATGGCAGTTGCTTGAGGCCTGTTTGATTGGAGCAGCTGTCTGGGCTGTGACCGCGCCCGTTGTGGCAGCACAGTTTCATGTGGTGAGTCCTGTCGGCTTGTTTCTTAATCCAGTCATCGCGCCGCTGGTGGCGCTGGCCATGGCGTGGGGTTTTCTCTGTCTTCTTGTGGCTCCTTTCTCAACAGTGCTGGCTGGGCTGTTTGGCACAGCCTGCGATCTGACGCTGCTGTGTATCGAGCAGATGGTGGCCTGGGCCGCTGCATTGCCTGGCGCTTACGCTTGGGTTGCTGGGCCACCGGCCTGGTGGGTGGGTGGGTGGTATCTGCTGCTGCTGGCCACGCTGCTTTTACTGTCACAAGAGCGGCTCAAACGGATTGGAACATGGGGAATGGTGGCAGCATTATGGATCACTGTGGGATTGTGCGCGGCGGCTGGCTCCGCTCTTTTTCTCAGTCGACCGCTATCGCTAACGGTGACTATTGCTGCGATGGGACACGGTTGTGGGATCGTCGTCCAAAGTCCCACAGGTCGCTGCCTTGTCTACGATGCAGGCCGATTGGGGGCCCCTGGCGCTGCTCGACGGGCGATGGCGGCTGTGCTGTGGAGCGAGGGGATAGAACGCATCGATACGCTGGTAATCTCGCACGCCGATACCGATCACTTTAATGCGGTACCAGAACTCATCGAGCGGTTTAGAATCAGCAAGATACTTGTCTCGTCAGCATTTTTGGAAAGTCGATCAATTGCTGTGAAAGAAGTATTACGACTGGCTCGCGTGGCTGGTATTTCTATCGAGACAGTGGCATCTGGTGATTCGATTCCCCTCGACCACCTCTGCCGCGTGCGCGTACTCCATCCACCCCATAAACCACTGAATGCTCAACCAGACAGCACTCGTGGTATTCAGGGACTCACCAGTGATATTCCGGCCAGCGATAATGAAACCAGCATCGTGCTGGCGATTGAGTCGGCCGGTCGGCGGATGCTGCTCTCAGGCGATTTGGAAGGGTCGGCCATGGAGCAATTTATTGCCGCTGACCCCGATAGCTGCGATGTGCTTGTCGCACCGCATCATGGCAGTCGTACGAGCCTGCCGCCTTTGCTTGCTCGAGCCACAAAGCCAGAATGGGTGGTGGTCAGCGGCGCTGGAGGGGCGAGTTGGCCGGAAGTACGGCGGGCTTACGAAGCCACGAGATCTGCAAACGGCCACGGAGGCGTCATCCAGACTGGCAGCGGTGGAGCGATTACAATCGAATTGAATGCCGCGAAAATGAGCGTTCAACAATTCACTCGAAACGGCTGGCGCAACGTTTCAAACCCGCGGCTCACGCCGCTCGAGCCTCCATTTTCAACCGCCACGCTGCGGCTGCCAGCAACAAAAAATTCGCGCTGAGAAAGACAAAGAACTCGGTCTGGCCCCCCTGCCCAAAGCCATAGGAATGCAAGCCAGCCCCGAGTAGAAAGTTGACGCCATACCACGACATGCCGATCACCGCCGCGCCCAGCACGCTGCCTGCGGCTAGGCCGAAGTTGCCGATCCACCCGGCATAGCGACCGTGCAGGATGATCAAATAGGCCAAGAGTGAAACGAGTGCCCAAACTTCCTTGGGGTCCCAGCCCCAGAAGCGTCCCCAGGAGACATCAGCCCACAGGCCGCCCAAAATCGTGCCGGCCGCCAGTAACAGCACGGCCACCTGCATGGACTTGTAGATAAAGCCAGCCAGCGCCGCGCAGGCCTCTGGTGGACGCTTACCACTATGGAGTGACTGCGAGGGTCGGTAGGTGCCCACGAGGTAATAGCCCAGCGACAGGCAGCCTAAGCCCCAGGCCAGTGCGCCGGCGGCGTAACTTGAAACGATTGTGAGAACGTGAATCGTAAGCCAGAAATTATCGCGGAGCACCGGTTGCAGGGGGCTAAACTGCTTACCTGGGATTGGAAAAAACCAAGCGATGAAAGTACCCGCAAAAGCCACGGCCGTGACAACCAAGCCAAACGATCGACGCTCATAGACCTCGGGCAGTTTCTCGCGCAGCGTTCCACCTAGCCACGACAGCGGCACAGTTCCAACCGAGACAAGAGCAGTCAAGGCAACTCTGGGAAAAAACCAAACGGCTGGTGCGAGCATGCATAAGCCGACGATCCAGACAACAAGATTGTTCAGATTAGGAATCGATTGATCGATGTCGGCTTGGGGCAGCAGGCACACAATCGTGCGTCCACCGGCTGCATAGGGGGCCATCGCCAAAACCCAAAGCACAAGCGCTGACCCAGCCAAACGCGGTAGGAACAGCAGCCACGTGACGGCATTAAAGCCGCTCTTGCCCAGCAGGGCCTGCTGAGCAGCCGTCAGCGGCAAGGCCTCACCGGCAATCCCTGCGCCAATTGGCCACGGCAGGGCTGTCATTCGCCAGGCATTCTGAACACCTCGTCCGCAAGCCGGAGCCAGTAGAAAATAGAGACCCAAGAGCGAGAGAAAAAATGGGACATAGATCACCGTTTCATACATGTTGGTCACAGGTGCCCATTGGGTAATCGCAATCCTCGAGGCGAACGCAGATGCCGTCCATGCCAGTTCAAAAATCAGCAGAAATGTACCGAGTGAAAACATCGGCCCTCGAGCTCTTCCAAAGGCCAACGCAAATGCGAGCATCGCTAAAAAGCTGGCCACCCAAGAAATTCGAAATGGATCGCTGCGGTTGTACTCGACCTCACGACGCGTGCTGCCAGATGCTGGATACGCGGTGTAACGCAGCAAATCCTTGTCGATGCGTTCCACCGACAACCCTCTCCTCAGCGGCTCGACTGATTCGCCCAACGTGCGCAGAGCGCGCGATAACTGTGCGGAACTGGCCGCCGCGGCCTCCCTGCGGCGAGCCACCGCTGCCGGATCGGTTGGCTCGAGGACGACTGCTGCTGAAAGGGCGGTGAAGGCACTGCGCACGGCTCCCACCTGCGTTGTTGGAGTAGCCCCCAAGACAGACTCTGGGGCGTCCAGCAGAATTGAAAGAGACAGCCATGGCGGCATGTCTTCTTCGGCGCTACGTTCGGTTTCTAGCGACTGAGCATGGAGGGCCGGCACCGCGAGTAAGCCGCCTCCATTGTCGTAGAGCGACTCGGCGAACACCGTTAGACGATCAGAAAACCGACGCAGGCTGCGAGCGGCAACTTCTGTTCGAACAGCGTCAACGGATCCCATGGCTACGATCAGAGTGCGAGCCTTTTCGATGCGGGGCAGTACATCGGCGGTCGCAAATCGCGTCGACTGTCCGAGCGATTCAGCCAGTGACAAGAGCGTTTCGTCCATGGACGCTACCTGTGCGTCAGGAACACCTGGAGTGGCACTCAGTTGCGTGCGGACTTGCCTCCACGCAACCGATAATTCCTCAAAAAGTTGGACACAACGAGATCGGCCGACTTCATTGGCCGACTCGCGAAATGTGAGTTGCCGCCAACCTACAAACGCCTGCCACAGTTGGTCGACCTTGGCGTCGACGCCTTCCAGCGTAAAGGAACGCCCTGATTGACGGGCCTCGCGTCGCCTATCGTCGATGTCGATCAAGCGACGACGCAGATTGTCGCTCTCGGCAACGTCTGAAGGAGCAGCATATTTTAGCCGGCGCATGCCGCCGGCTGAGGTTTCAAAGACAGGCAAATCGAGAAGCTTTCGCAGGTCTTCATGCTCGGCAATTAAAAAGGGTACATCCTGCCACGCCGCCGGCCGCACCAGCCAGTCGAGTAGGAGTTCATCGGCATGCCACTCAACAGGCACGCCTGCGGGAAGGGTTGCCAACTTCGGCGACTGGCTGTGGCAGATTGTTTCAACATGCCTGCGAGCAAATGTGTCGAGTGGCATCACTCGGCCATCTTCCAACAAAGGGATTTCCCGCCACGCCCCCAAGCTTTCTTCTAAGCCCGGAGTTGGCGCAGCGATCGCTGGCATCGGGAGCAGCAGCATCAAAAGGCAAACCGCTGCGCATTGGGAAGCCACATATCCGGAAGCCAAGCGTCGGTCGAAGAACATGGGCCACCTCTTCTATCAGTCGTTCAGGAGTAAAAAAATTCGCATGCCACACTCCTCATGTTTATTTAGGCCGTCTGACTCTCAAGCTCTGCTCGACGAGATTGAGAGAACTGCTTTCCATGAGAACTCAATTGCCGACTCGGTTGCCGATCAGAGTGCGGGCCAAAGAAGTAAGCTCGCATGTAAAACATTGTAAAGATTCCAGCCACAATCAGTGCACTACCGGCATATTTTACTCCCCTGCCGGGATCGTAGTTGACGGTGAGAACCGAGGCCTCCAGCCTATCAGGTCGAACTTTTCGATTCTTTGTAAAACGCTCGTAGAGTTCATCGCCGGGTAGCCATGGACCCATAAAACTTTCCTGAAAGAGCCGATATGACCGGCCCGTCTGGGGGTCTGAAAAATCGACAGGGGCGTTCATCGTGATCGTCACAGGCTGCTTTGCCAGTGGGGTACCCTTTAGGGACAAAAATTCAACAAGACTTGAAAAATGAGAAGCCTGGCTGGTGCCAGGATCGAGTCGTCGTTCAAAGTTGTCGAGCTTCACTTTGAAGCCAATGTCAATGGCATCAGGCACGAGGTTTACAGTCACACTCCGTGACACGCCAGGCACCATTTTTTCCTCTGTTGGCCCAGAGGGCTCATCAATAGGCTGGATTGGTAGGCCCGCCAGCCAGAACTCCTCTGACTTGCCATCGACTCGTAGACGCAGTTTAGCCGCACGACGCTTGGCCGAAGCCGCCTTATCTTTATCAAAAGGCAGCGGTAATGTGGCCATTTCCAGCGTGTCGGCTGGCAGAAAGCGATCGACCCGCAATTCCAGTTGTGCCTTAGGCATCGAGAACGCCGGCACAGGAGTGCCGTCGAGCGGCAACAAGCCGCTGCTGGCCTTGGGTGCTTGCCAGCGACGGTAGAGCAACGCGTGGGCACGCTCTGGTGTGGAATCCTCGAGGGCCGCTGTCCCCTTGGCCTGCACAACATCAATGCGACTGCGAGACTTGCCCTGCATTCGTTCGGCGGAGTCGGCGGCCGTATGCTCGATCCAAAGCGTGCCGTAAACCCCCGCACGAGGCGCATGAATTGAGACCTCGGGCAGTTCAGCCAACACAACCATCTCCTCACGCTGGCCCTCGTTCCCCCGTTGCACGCTCACTCGCACAGCCGAAAGCTTGGACTGAAAGTCGGTCACCTCAACAAACAGATCGGTGCCCTCAAGAGGGAATCTCTGTTTGGCCAGTGTGTTGTCGACAAGAAAGCGATGGGCCCTGCCATCGACCACCAGCACCAGTTGGCCCTTTTCCCCATAGCCAAGGGCGGGGTCAGGTGTGCCGGCCAGAAACGCGGCGGCCTCTGCCCGCGAGGCGATCTTCCAAAAGACGACTGTGCCTCCGCCGACACTAGCCCGGTGACGTAATTGATTGCCACGCAGCGGATCGGGCTCCCAGGCAAGTTCGACGGGCATCCACATGCCGCGTTCACCCGCACCGGAAAATGTGTCGCTGCCGATGCGGAGCTTGACGCTCGGCGCTAAGGCCGCGGTTGAATCAGCATAGAAGTCGACTACCTCTAGCGAGATTCCATCGGTATCGTACAGCTTGCCCTGATCTCGCGGCACGAGCCCCCAAGGAAGCCACGGACGGTACGGGTGCTTGGACGCGATAGAGTCGCCAGAAACAAGCGAGTGAGCGCCGTATTCATTCCAGTTAAAGGGTCCAGATCGAAACTCAATAGGCGGAATTTCAAGCGGCGACTTTTCGCTTCCTAAAGACTTCACGCGGAGCGTAAAGTGGTGCGAGTCTTCGTAGGCCTTGCTTCCCTGCTCTCCTTCCAGCAGAGGAATTTGCGCATCGATTCCGCCTCGCTGCGAAAAAAGACAGCCCATTAAGAGCACCAGCAACCCGATGTGCGTGATCACAAAGCCGGTTTGATGCCGCTTCCATGGGTAGCGAATAGCTGCTGCACAGAAGATGCTGACCGCCAAAAGCGCGTTGAGCAGAGTAAACCACCAAGTGTTCCAGACACCGAATTTCACAGCCTCTGTGCCGTAAGCACTTTCGACAAATGTGCCTACGCCTAGCACGATAGCCAACAACGAAATTAGCACAACGGCAAATCGCAGCGAGGCTAAAAACTCGTAGGTTGCAAGCACTGCCCTGACGAATCTGGGTTGATCAGGAGTGATGAGTCTGCTCTTGGCCATCAGTGGAAATAAAACGGTCAAGCCGTCTGAGCGGTGGGCTGTTGAGTACCGCTGGTATTATAGCGCGCAGGAGTAATAGCGCGCAGGAGTACGGGAAAGCGGGAGGCTAGTCAAGCCCCGATACGCCGTTGAAGAGACGAATCAGGGCGTTCTCCAGCCGAAAGCCTCTGACATGGCGTTGAGAAGCGGGTTTGCCAGGAACGGCCCCTCCGGACTGCCAATGGTGCGGACCAAGTCGTAGGCCACAAATCCTCCAGCGAGGAGTGTGAGGGAGCAACACACCAGCCCGCAGATCTGCCATACGCTGAACTTCGTTTCCTCGGTTACGCCCTGGAAGTCACCCAATCCAGCCGACGACGGGGTGAGTGTTTCAAAATCATCCGTAACAATCGAGGCATCTTCGCTCTCGACCTGAACACCCCCAAAAAAACTGGAACTATCCGATTCCGAATCGGTGGCAATAACGACCGAGGCGCTGTCCTGGTCGTCCGTAACGCCGCCGAGTTCAAAATCATCGCCGCCCAACACGGTAGCGCCGTCTCCTGCCGATCTATCGCTGGCAAGTCCTAGGCCGACATCCGATGTAACCCCTTGGTCCGGCGCGGCATCGTCGTCAAGCGAGAGTCCGCTGTCGAGGACACCTGAAAGACCTGCCCCGACGCGGGTTGCATCGGAGATGCCCGAAAGCCCGATGCCAGAACCGATGACCAGCGAGTCGGATGTCACGCGTTGGCCGCCGCGTACTGCTGCGGCGTCAGAGAAGTCGATGGTCAGAGTACTACCGTTAC
>QWQJ01000175.1 GCA_003670865.1 Planctomycetota bacterium
AATCTCAGCCGGAAACTCTGCCAGCAGGGTCTTCTCGATCCGCGTGTTCATCCGGCAAGATTCTTCTAGGCTCGTACCCGGCGCGCGAATAATGCCCAAGACAATATCCCCCTCGGAAAGCTTTGGCACAAACTCTGTTCCGAGAGAGCCAGCCCGCAAGAGCGTGATGCCAAGAATGACAATCGACACCATCGCTAAGGATCCGCGTGCTTCCAGACAGAGCCGCAGTGCGGGCCGGTAGGCACTCCGCAACAATCGCACAAGTACCACGTCGTGGGTATCAAGCCGCTTTGGCAAAAAGATACTCGAAAGCACAGGCACGACGGTGAGTGACAAGACAAGGGATCCGATCAAAATAAAAATGACCGTCAGTGCCATCGGCCGAAACATCTTTCCCTCGACACCCTCGAGCGTAAGAATCGGTATGTAGACAATCATGATGATCAACTGCCCAAAGCAGGCTGGTTTTTTTACTGCATTGGTCGCCTCCCGCACCAGCGCCAATCGAGTTGCACCTGTAGCGCCTGGATGGTGGGCAATCTTTTCGAGAATGCTTTCAATCACCACCACCGACGAATCGACGACGATGCCAAAGTCGATCGCACCCAGACTCAACAGGCTCGCGGCGATGCCCGCCTGCCACATGCCGATAAAGCCGCAGAGCATCGAGAGTGGAATTGCAGTTGCAGCGACCAAGCCCGCCCGCAGATTGCCCAGCAGGATGTACAAAATAACGACGACAAGAAATGCGCCCTCGAGCAGATTTTGCCGCACAGTGGCAATCACGCGGTCGATCAGCTTGGTGCGGTCGTAGACAATCTTCGCCTCGACGCCGTCGGGCAGCGTTGTGATCAGCTTTTCAAACCGGTCGCGGAGGCGCGTTGTCACGGCATAGCTATTCTCACCCATCAGCATGAAACCGAGGCCCAGCACCACTTCCCCCTCGCCCCCGGAGGTGACAGCACCTTTTCTGATTTCGTGGCCAATCACTACCTCTCCAACATCTCGAATGCGGATTGGCACGCCACCGCTTGAGGCAATTACAATTTTTCCGATCTGTTCAACATCGACCGTACGGCCAACGCCGTAGACAAGCACGGCGTCACCAGAGCGATTGATGGAGCCGCCACCGACATTGAAATTATTGCGGGGGATAGCTTCGACAACCTGGTCAAATGAAAGTGCGTATTTGCGCAGGAGCGCTGGATCGACCCGGATTTGATACTGCTTATTGAGTCCGCCCCACGCATTCACTTCCGCCACGCCGGGCACGCTGCGAAGAGCTGGCTTGAGCGTCCATTCCTGCAGTGTTTTCACGTCTGTCAGGCTCATGCCTCTGGGCACTAGCAGGTAGTGAAAGACCTCACCCAAACCAGTCGAGACAGGCCCCATCTCAGGGCGTTCGACGCCAGATGGAATGCTCACAGAGGTCAGTCGCTCGTTGATCAATTGCCGGGCAAAGTAGATATCTGTGCCGTCTTTGAACGTGACAATCACAACAGACAATCCGAACATGCTAGCACTGCGCAAGTCTTCCAAGCCCGGCATTCCCCCCATCGAGAGTTCGATGGGGAACGTAATTTGTCGTTCGATTTCTTCGGCCACCATGCCGGGGGCGACAGTGTTGATCTGCACCTGGACAGGCGTCGTATCGGGAAATGCATCGACTACCAAACAGCCGACGGCCACCCATCCGACAAGCGCAACAACAGCTGCCGAAAGCAACACGGCAACGCGATGCGAGAGCGACCAGGCAATGATCGATTCGAGCAAGAGGCCTCCCGACTACAGTTCGCCCGCTTCCATCCGCGCCAGTAAGATCTGGCTTTTCAGCACATGGCTGCCGTTGCCGACCACATGCGTCGGCCTGAAGGTATCGCTAGAATTGCTCCAAATCTCCACTGAGTCTTTATCTTCCAGGCCCAGCGTAACCACTCGTGGTTCAAAGGACGTTTCACCAACCGGCACAAACACCACCCAAGAAAGACCATCCCATTGCACGCTGCTCCTCGGTACGACGAGCGCTGTGGCATGGCGGCCGATCTCAATTCGTCCGCTGCCAAATGTATGAGCACGCAGCACTGTTGATGATGGATCATTGGCAATTCCCGCCCGCACCTCCAGCGTGCGGGTTTTCTCGTTGACCTCAGTGCTGATCCAGGCAATCTGGCTGAAAAGTTCTACCGTCGATCCGTCGGGGCGAAATCGCAGCGGTTGACCAATGGCCACTTTACGAGCGTCTTCCTTGCTGACATTGAGCACAACCCACATCGTGGAAACATCCGCGACCTCAAAGATCGCTTGGGCAGCCTGAACGACCTCCCCCACGACCACCTCACGGCCGATCACAACGCCATCGAAGGGCGCCCGTAGTGGCAAGAGATTGGAGGTGACACGCGAAGGATTGATGCCCGAAAGCATCGTGCTGTCGAGGCTTAGCGTGCGAATTCGCGTCGCTCGCGCGTCGTCACTAAGCGACGCAAAGTCGGCGATCGAGAGTTCGAAACCGAGGTTTACAAGGGCCTGTTCGGCATTAATCAGGTGGTTTCTCGCCTCGCGAAGGGCCGATTTAGCTTCGCGAACCTGCCGCCCCATCACTGCCCCTTTAACCTCCTCTAAAATCGCCACTTGCTCCTGACTGGCCTCGAATGCCACAAGACTATTTAAAAACTCGGCCTTCTGCTGGCCCACCTCCCGGCTTTCAACCACAAGCAACACATCCCCCTTTTGAATCGTGTCGCCCAGATGCTTTTCTACACGCCAGACACTCCCGGAAACTCTCGCTGAGAGCTGCGCAATTCGGCGATCATCATAATGAACGGTACCGTTGGCGTTTAATTCGCTGAGCATGCACCGTTCGACCACAGGCACCAATTCAATGCCGGTGCGATTGACCACTTCTTTTGTAGGAAAGCTGATCGTGTTGCGAGCCATTGCCGGTGGCCTCTCGATCGCCAAAGCCCTATCCCGGCCCAACTCCTGATCTTGACTGGCATGCGGGCTGGCGTGACCCCCTACGCCAAATGTCCAGTGCGTTGCGTGGCCGAGCCAACCGACTCCTGCCAAACCGGCCGTTGTGACAAAGCTCAAACTCCAACTGGAAAGGGAGGCCAGAATCAGGCTCCACTGAAAACGAGAAGGCCTAGTGGCATGGGGCGGCACGAAAAGGCTCCTGAAACTATGAGCAGATCACTCCGCGTTTGGGACAGGAGACTTGCTTGTCTCCACGCCACACCTCATGTGTGCCCCGCCAGTGGCACACCAAAATGCAGAACGCTCAAGAAATCTGGAAAAAAGGTGGGTGAAATATGAACACAAAACCACTATCAACACATAAATCCCATCCACCTCGGCCAGCGTCCAGATACGCAGCCAAAGAAAACGATCGCCACCAATACTCTGACGATTCCGCAATGATAATCGCAACAGGGGGTCGTTGTCTAGAACCCAACAAAATTTGTTCTCAATAAAATTTAAGAACCTTGGTTGGTGTGCTTGAGCACGAAGTCAACAATGGGCGTCGGGTCGGGCAGGCTGTGAGGGCGGTGCCCCGCTTTGGGTTTTCGAATCACTTCAATCTCCCCCCCGAGGTCCTTATACCGCGTCTCGACGACGAGTGTATTTTCATCGATCGGCACGACCCAGTCGTGCATGTCGCCAATCACGCTTAAAATCGGAATCTTCGCTTCTGCCAGAGGAGCGAGGTTGTCGATTGGATTGAGTGGATAGGCCCGCGCCTGTTCGTCGGTCATGCCATATGCTTTAAGCACCTGCTGCCAATCCCGGCCGGCAAACCGCGATCGACCTTTGCCCCCGGGCCAACTTTTAAAATCACAGACCGGTGCATCGACATAGATGCAGGCCACTCGATCGGTGTGGCGAATCGCCCAATTAAAAGCATAGAGGCCTCCCCGGCTAAACCCTTCCAGCACCGTCTTGGCATGAAGCCCATAGTTCATGCACACATGGGCGTAGTATTTGTCCATCGCATCAAGGGCGACTGGTGCACCAAACAAACCTCCGACATCAATGTAGCCAACATGAAAACCTTTCCCCAGCAATGCGATATCAGCTTGGGGATCAATGCCAAAGAATTCTGTTCGCCAAATCCAAGGCTTGCCCTCTGCCGGAGCCTTTGGCTCCACCAGCAACGCCGACCGACCATCGACCTTGAAACTGCTCATTTCATAGCCATTCCAATCCGATTTTTGAACCTCCTCAGCGGTAGCGGAGGCTAGCAAAATCGCTGTTGTTGCTACGATCCCAACAACCGTTCTGGCACAGTATTGAGTAAACAGGCAGCAGTGCCCCACGGACCTATGCATGTTCATAATCTATACCGATCCCGACTCATATCTGGAACGACACCCTCTGGTGTTTCATCGCTGGCAATATCAAACCATTCTGGCTTGAACGCGATGCGGGCCTGCGTGTCGGGATTGGCTAAAGCAATGTTACTCACCAGCGCAATCACTGCATCAGCAATGGCCACCTCTGGCTTACAGCGAGGTTGATTCTCTGGCGATGGATTCCGAATGCACCAGGCCCAGTGCTCCATCTCCTCGGTGTAGCCGCGACTGGGCGGAGCAGCATCGCCACCCCCCTTACCACCCGCAACATAGCCACCCCCGCCGCTCTCGGTCGTATCAAGCGTGGGCGCGCCATCCTTCGATTTAGAAACAGTCACTCGCGTATCTTTAGCGGCACCCTTGTAAAGCATCACATCCTGCTCCCGCTCGAGTACAAGCGTACCCTTTGTGCCCATCACCACTTCGCCATATTCACCAAACCCGTTGCCGTTGATCGAGGAGTAGGTGACAACGATCTTCTTATTTTTGTCTTCCTCATAGCCCGGGGCGGGATATTCATACATGCAATAAACGTGATCCTCGATCTCACGATCGGCTGGAAAAATGCTGCGGTTTCCTACAGCCGTCACAGTCAGCGGCTTGATCTTTTTGCCTTCGCCGTGCATGGCTGAGACAAAAATGCCAGAGGCATCGAGTTGATGGCTGCCGAGTTCAGCCATCAGACCGCCGCCGGTACGATTCCAAAGCCGCCAGCGGACCAATTCTTCAAGCGCTGTTCGCAATGAGCCATCCGGGAGCGTCAGCGGTCCGTAGCCACATTTCGTGGCGTCGAGGGCCGCGTCCATAATTTGCGCCTTGAGTTGGGCAATCTTTTTCTGCAACCCATCAATTTCAGCTGGTTTGGCATTTTCAAGATCCTTCTGCCAGCCCTCCAATCGCTTCACGAGCGAGGCGTCCCCCGGCATGGCTGGCTTCCAGCTATCGTTTCCGGGCAGGTTCCCACGGTGCCACTGTGCCCGAATGGAATGCAGGTCGCCCAACAACTTCGCTTTACCAATCGTAAAGACGGCATTGTCATAGAGAATGCTGTAGTGTCGCTGATGGCCTGTGCCCAAAATCATACCCGTCTCTCTGGCCACTCGCCCCATCTCTTTGCACTCGTGCACACTGTGACCCATCAGTTTTTCAGTCAGCACATGCTTGCCTGCCCGCATCGCCTTGATGCTGGCCTCCGCATGCAAATGCAGCGGTAAGGCGATGATCACGGCCTCTATATTTTTGTCTGCCAGAAGTTCTTCGTAAGCCCCGTAGACCTTGACTTCCTTGCGAGCCGCATCCTCGCTGGACCACTTGTATTTCGTCATCAGCCCAGGCCGGGCCGTGAGCGAGCTGGGGCTAGAGACATCTCCGTGAAACGCGCGAAAAACGTTGTAGGGCCGAACGTCGGCGATTGCCACGACTTGCAAATAATCGGGCGTGTGGGCACCGAGCAAAACGCTTCCCTCATCGCCCGTGCCGATCACTCCAACACGTAGCGGATTGCCAACACTTTTTCCGTAGCCGAAGTAGATCGATCCAAGGCCCGCACCACTGGCGAGGCCAGCAGCCAACGTGCCGGTGAGGAAATCTCGCCGCGTGACATTGATAACATCAGTGAAGTTTTCCTTACCGACCGCCTTCTGGGGTTCCGTTAAATTCATAGACTCACCTCACTTTTGATTCGATTTTAATTCGAGCAAACGTTGTTGTTTCGACACCACGGACACCACGCTGAAAGAAAATAGTCAAGGCCGCTCCAACCGCCGGCGGGCAAGGCAGCGATCACAAGCAGAGCAGCCATTTCCACCCATTGATCATACGTTGGCTGGGCTCCGACAACCCAAAAAGGCTGGGCTAGAATCACGCTGGTCAGAAAAAAGACCCCCCCCATGGCATTGAACTTGGTCAAGATGCCCAGCACCAAACAGATACCGATGGTTGCCAGCGACCAACTCACAAACCGATCGATCTTCCAGAGGGATGTCTGCCGAAACTCGTTGGACAATTGCAGGCGCTCAGACGGCGAAAGCTCGGAAGCAATCTGCCGATCCCACTCCCCCTCTAGTTTTTCGCCAATGGCCGCCGCGTCGTTCATCCAACCGGTAGCCTGAGCCGAAAGTTCACGGCGTTTTTTAGCCACCCGCTGCCGGGCATAGGGAATGCCTGCTGACGTTGGCTCGCGGTCCATCGTGGCCAGTCGCTGGACTTGTAGGGAATAATCTGCCAGTTCTTCGTCGAGAGGAGCCAGAAAATCATCGAGTTCCTGGGTGGCGATTTTGAGTTGGCTGTCAGCGCTGGCTTGCTGTTCGGCAGTCAATGCAACGGCTTGGACTCTTTGTTCAAGCCTTTTTTTCCATGCTGCGACAATGCTCTTTTTCCACGCATCGCTCAATTCAGACGCGGGACGGCTGCTGGAACCGCCCAGCGTTCCTGACCAATCGCCAGTTTGCGGCAGTCCGGCCCGTAAACTCTCAGCCAACGGTCCAACGGCAGCCTTTCGAAAACCAGCACTCGACCACTCAGGATCACGCAGGTGGCTCGAACCTTCCAGAAAAAAATGGAGACCAACAACAATTCTGAGAAACGCCAAGGCGGCTACTGCCAGGAGAGTTGAACGCATTTGTTTACCCGTCGACCAGTGGTCTCTTCGATTCAACAATACACAAGAGTACCCTGAAATTAAAAGCAGAAATTTTGGATTGGCAAGTCGTCAGCCTCTCCTAGGCCTCAGACCTCGCCAGCAGTCACAGTTCAAGACCTTATTGAAACCTCGGATTCCAGTTTAGCAAGCCTTCAGTGTATTCTCGCCTGAAAAAATAGGCTGCCATCGGGGTTGCTCTTTTTCCTCTCCAACTGCGACAAAAGTACAATGCCATCTTTGAAGATCGTTCTCTGCTATCCCGTTGAGCCAAAACACATCGCCCAGATTCAGGCGGTTGTGCCGGCAGCCACGCTGATCAATGCGGGCCAAGAGCGGGTTGCCCAGGAACTGCCAACCGCCGACATCTTCTGCGGTCACCCAAAGGTAGCTGTGCCCTGGGACGCCGTTGTGGCAAAGGGCCAACTGCGCTGGATTCAGTCGTCGGCGGCCGGGTTGGATCATTGTTTGGTGCCAGCGGTTGTCGAATCGGAGATTTTGGTCACGAGTGCCTCAGGCGTGCTAGCCAATCAGGTGGCCGAGCATGCCCTTGGTCTAGCAATAGCCTGCACGCGACGGTTGCCACTTTTTTTAGAACAGCAGAAAAAAAGAGAGTTTGTCCGCCGGCCTACCCGCGATTTAACAGGGGCAACAATCGGGGTCGTGGGCCTCGGTGGGGTCGGCCGCCGAATGGTAGAAATGCTCGCTCCATTCAATGTACGAATCCTCGCTACCGATTATTTTCCCTATCATAAACCCGATGCTGTCCATTTTTTGGGCGGCCCAGAAACCCTCCCCTCTGTTCTTGAGCAGGCCGACATCCTTTTTCTCTGTGTGCCGCTGACTCCCCTCACGCGCGGCATGATCGATGCCTCCGCCATTGCCACCATGAAACAGGGGTCGATCCTTATTAACATGGCCCGGGGGCTTCTTATTGAAGAAAATGCTTTGGTTGACGCCCTGCAAAGTGGTCACCTCGATTCGGCAGCATTAGACGTCACCCCTGAAGAACCCCCGGCGGCAAAAAGCCGTCTTTGGAATGCGCCGCGATTGATCATCACTCCGCATGTCGCAGGACAATCGGCTCACCGAATTGATGCAATGACGCATTTTTATTGCGATAATCTCCAGAGGTATTTATCGGGGCATCCGCTTCGTAACGCAGTCGACAAGCGACTGGGATTTCCTCCACCACAGGTCTCATAAAACCCCCGATCGCTTCTCTTCCGGCTCCACTCTCACAGGCACTCAATGACCACCACGATTTATCAAGAAGGCCGTCCCACAATTTCCGTCTCTGGGGAGGTTGGTGGCCGGTGTCCCGAGGAACTACTCTCCCGTTACGTTGAAATCCTTGACGCTGGCCGGCTTAGCTGGACGGAATACCACAACCTTACCCACCGTCTTGGAGCGGGGGGGCAGGGAGTAGTGTTCTTGACGAAACGGCGGGGCACTGATGGTTTTTCGCTACCGGTTGCCCTCAAGATTTTTTCACCTGAACGCTATGAATCAGAAGCCCTCTACGACGAGGCAATGAGTCGGATTGCAAAGGTCGCCGCCCGTGTCGCTCAGATTCAGCAAGACAACCTGCTCGATGTACAAAACTTTGTCGAGCAACGCCGCATTCGCATGATGGAGATGGAGTGGATCGACGGCTACGATCTGTCGCGACTGCTCGCCCCAAACCTACTCGAACAAACCAAAGCGAGCGTCAGCCACGATCGTTGGGATCATCTTAACAATGTGATCGTAACGGCTGGACCGCAGCAGTCGCGGCTCAAGCCCGGCGTTGCAATTGCAATCGTGCGGGAATGCTTGGCCGGCCTTGCCGCGCTGCACCGCGAGGAAATTGTTCACGGCGACATCAAAAGCTCAAATATCATGGTCAAGCGAACTGGCAACGCCAAGATCATTGATATTGGTTCGGCCTTAGCGCTCGATGATGTTCCAGCCAATCGCACCTGCACGCCAGCCTATGCGGCTCCGGAGGTTCTGGAGGGGAAGGAAAATACACCCAGATCCGATCTGGCTAGCCTGGGTTATGTGCTGATTGAAATGCTGGCAGGCCAAGCCCCCTTCGCGGGATTGCAGTCGTACCGCGACCTGCTGGAAGCAAAGCGGTCTCTTGTCCACCGACTGCCGCAACTCTTGCCGTCAGAAGTAACCTGCAACGAACTCTTGATGAATTTCTGCCGCGGCCTGATTGCTGCTGATCCATCCAAACGGTTTCCCAGCGCCGAAGATGCCGATCTTCGTAAGGGAGGTGCTGCCAGTTTTCATCGCCAACTGATCGTGGGTGGCTTGGCCAGCGAGTACGAAAATGAGATTCGCGCGTGGCTGGAAATTCTGGCTTAAAAAGTCTCACGTGACGGTTGAAAGGGATGCTCGGTATTTGCTGTTCGCGCGGTTGACGTGCCCCCCTACTGTTGGAACTGAAATCCTTTCGGCATCCGGGGTGCGGCCGATTGGCGGCCAATGGTGGGCAATGACTGACATCACTCCCACAGTGGCGTACTATTTGGGATTATGTTCCCGAAAGGGCTTACGATCAGTGAATCAAGCAGCCGGCTCCTGCTTGGTCCGCGGGGCACCGTCCAGTGGCGCTCCACCTAATACAGGTACTACAGGGCCTCCGACTGTCCAAAGAATGGGGTCCACCTCAAAGAGTGTTCGGGGTATTGATACGATTCGGGCCGCGATCAAAGCCCGCAACAAAGTGATGGCTGCCGAACCTCGCTTTCCAGACAACGCGATCGACGAACATCTTCAAACTTCAGTCGCGGGTCAATCGCTTGTACACCATGCGGATGATGCATGTTGTGACGCGTGGGGCAAGCCGCTTCAACCGCCACAGCCATCGGGCCGTTACGCCCACGACAAGATAACGGCGATTAAGCCTCGCCGCCCGTAGTGCTTGCCGCGCCACTCGCTCGGATGACCACCACGCCGATCGCATCCGACGCGTGGCTTCTTTCGATTCGAGAAGTGACGACAAATGCCACGTTGTCAGCAAGCCCGAACGAAAAAAACCGGGGCAGACAATCGTTACCCCGGGACGACGCTGGCCGCATTCGGCAGCAATTGACTCAGAGAGTGCAATCACTCCGGCCTTGCTCGCCGAATAGGCCGCCATCGACGGTGGCGCTAGAATTCCGGCAATTGAGGCGACATTGATCAGGTGCGACGTATGCGGATGAGCACGCAACCACGGTAAAAATGTTTCGCAGCCAAGGGCCGTGCCAATCAGGTTTATTTCGATCACCCGTCGCCACTGCCCCGCTGGCAGGCTACCAACTTCACCGGTCGCACCGCAGCCAGCAGAGTTGACGAGTAGATCGAGCGATTTCCATTCGCTGCGGAGTCAGTCATGAAGTTGCTGCCAACTGTCAGCATCTCGCACATCAAAGGCAGCGATAAGGCCACCGCCGCCAGACGCGCGGGCAATCTTCAGCACTTCAACCATCGCGGTAGAGTCGCCTGAATCCAAGCCCTCGACTGGTACATCGATCAGCGCCAATCGCCAACCGTCTCGGGCCAATTCTAGGGCAATGGCTTTACCGAGCCCACTGGCTGCCCCCGTTACAACAGCAGTGCCAGAGATGCGTTTGTGACTGAAGATCACGGCTCATGATCACTGTGACAAAATCAACCGGACACGACCAACACACAAAACCAACAGCGAAAAGCGAGGGTGACGGGACTCGAACCCGCGGCCTCCAACGTGACAGGCTGGCGCTCTAACCAACTGAGCTACACCCCCGTTTACCACCTAAGAGGCCCAACTCGGCTGGGCGAGTCGCAGCTTATCTTTCGGCGACGACGGGTTTTTTCGCATCGCAAGAGATCAGTCTATCGGTTTTTTGAACGCAAAAAAAGGGCAACGCGTGGGCCGCAGGAAATCATTCAATCCCTGCGTTGCCTGCCTTGCCTCGCGGCTCTGTGCACAGCACCCATGCGGCCTCTCACAATCGGTTGGCCCTCGTCTTGTAACGTGCGCAGTCACACGCGGCAACCTAAAAAATCCCTCGACTTGGATCAAAGCCCTTTCGAGTTGCCTGTTCAAAGTCTTGCTGTGCTTGGGCCTCAAGACCGATCGCTTGGCAGGCCAGGCCACGGTGCTGAAACATCACGGCCAGTCCGTGCTCCAGCGAGCGATTACGACGGGCCAATTCGCTCGGATCGATGCGACCTGCTAGCAAGGAGAGTTGCCGTCGAAACTGCTGCATCGAATCGATAGCGAGATTGAGTTGGTCGATTGCTTCTCGATGCTTTCCAGACAGATGCAAGAGAAATCCACGGGTGTCGAGTAGCTCAGCCGATGCCTCCCCATCTGACGCGATTGCCGCATTAATGTCGTCGATCGCGGCCGGCAAATCTCGGCCAACTAACGCGCGGATGTAGGACCTGTGGTTGAGTGCCTCTGGATCGCCCCGAGCAGCTAATTCAACAACCATTTTTGCGTCCGCCAGTGCGGCCTCTGGATTTTTGAGTACGACCTGCACAAGCGCCCTAGTTCGCAGCGGAGCAATCGCAGTGGGTGCGATGGCCACGGCCTGATTGGCATCGATCAAGGCCCCTGCTGCATCACGGCTTTCAAGCCGCAGCATGGCCCGCATGCAGAGCAGATCGACATCATCGCCGTGCCAATGAAGGGCCCGACCAAGATTTTCGGATGCACCTTCAAGGTCGTTCCTTGCCTCGCACAGGGCGGCACGCTCGAGGGACCATTCAACAACTGCCTGCCGAATCAGCGGCATTAATTCTGGCACGACGATCGCTGGCACAAGCCCTGCGGCGACAAGCATCACCAGGAGCCAGCGTTTGCGAGAGCCACTGCGAATCGGAGGCAAAGGTGGTGGCGCAGATAAGACTGGCCGTAGGACACTGCCTGAGATTTGCTGACCCAGTGGCACGGGTTCGAATTCAGGCGGGATTGGGAAACCGTTAGCGTCGTATCGCAATCGATCACCTCCTCGCCATGCATAAAAAATGAAGCTTCAATGTACTCCTGCCACTCTAACCATCTCTTCTGTTTTTTTGTCCATCTCAACGATTGAAAGCCACTCCGAGTATAGACAACACAAAAACCTTATTGAGTGGTCCGTCTGGCCGGTCGGCCGCTTGCCACTGCCAGACAATTGACTCCCACCTCTGGGGCAGTGTAAAGTGGGGCAAACTGAAAGGGGTTTTCGCTATGCCACTCTTTGAAATTGAAACAACTGCCCATATTATCATTTCATGGGCTAACGACGAGCAGGCCGCGGCGGCCGTCGTTGAAGAAGCCTATCCCGGAGAACGCGTTCTCCGACTCACGCGTCGCCCTCGCGACACTTGGGTTATCTCCAAGTCGGCACTTGGGTTGACAGACTCTCGTGACAATCCCTGCAACACAGCAAGAGAGTGCCTCTCTAAAGCTGCTGGTGATAAAGTGCATGCGATCCGACTCTACATGCACGAAACTGGAGACGATCTCGACAGAGCCCGAAAAGTGATCGAATCAAATATGGTCATGGGTTGGTGAGTCGACGTGTGGCGACGCTGCTCATCCTGCCCAGCAGAAGTGATATCGCAATGATTGCGCATGCTGCCCCCACAACTGCCCGACTATGAGGTTTGGGGGGCGACACCAACTGCAATCCAACTAACTGATTGGGTGTGGCAATGCCGCCGTTATCAGCAATTGCAATCAGAGCCCGGTTGCCATCGGCAAGAGTTGGGCCCAGACAAAAGCCCTCAAGGTTTACCCCTAGCGAATCTGCCCAGAGGAGTCTTTTCCGCGCAAAACATTCCTCTTGTGAGTGTAAATCCGATTGAATTTTTGAAACATCAACCGCCTCGGTTGTGTCGACAATGAAAATTCGATTCGCAAATGGAGGCAATCCCGGCCCGCCACTTCGCTCAAGTGCCAGCAACTGGCCGTTGCCCAGCGACACAAGCGCTGAAAGACCAGACAGCGGTTCACCGCCAAAGACGCGGACAAAACGGTGGGGTGGATCGACTTTATAGGCAGCTTGATAATGGTGCCTCTCCTGAGCTGCCGGTTTCAATTTTTCTGAACCGCCAGCAGGCAAAGGCATCGGCAGACGCACAAGCCGAACGACAGTCCCTGCGGTGACCGTGGCCAGTGGGCCATCCTCTGCCAGCGCCTCCTCGTTGGCAGTCCAAAGATGGGAGTGATCGGGATCGATCGCGAGCGACTCCAGCCCCCGATTGTCGCGGCGCGAACTCAAAAGAGGGGGCAGGGGAACGGTGCCAAGCAGGTTGCCATCCGCGAGTGAAAAAATACGGATGGCGGGATTGTCTTCATCGCAAATAAACACCGCTTCGAATGCAGTGCGATGGGTGTCGCCGGATGGAGCGTGCGGTGGCTTTTTCTCGTAGGCCAAAGCCGTCTCCGTAGGACACGCAACAAGATCCTCGTAGTCGTGTGCTTCAGCAAGCGTTACGATCGAAAGCGACCTTACTTCCAACGGCTTGCCGACTTGGGAGAGCGAGACCCTGAAGAGAAGCAAGCGGTTGCTATTATCTAAAACCGAGGCGTAGCGATCCTCCCCCAGCCACGCGATGCCGCTGAGCCCCGTGATCAAGACCTGCTTGCCATCAGCATCTGGAGCATGGTCAGGCAGCGTTAGGGCACCCTGCGGCACAATTCGCCAGCCTTGGCCTACTTCCTGCTCTGCCGGCGCTGCTGGCAAGATTTTGAGATCTGTCTCCTCTGCTTGGAGCGGAGCCATCCCACAAAGAAAGAGCAACGACCAGTACACCGCTCGAGCGGTCTGGACAGAAATCTGGAGGCGGCAACAAATCATGATGCCCAGAATCTACCAGTTTTTGAGCCGAGCTTTCAGTCGCTTGGAGGATTTCCAGCCGGCACTTCGTAGGCGGCAGTGCGTACTGCGGATGGTGCGGGCGGCGGATCGTCGACGAGAATCGAACGGCTGGAACGGTAGCTTGATGTGCCACCTGGACGATACCCAGGATCAGGCCGCCGAACAGGCGGAGCAGGGAGGCTGCCGGGCAAGGCAGCCGCAGGAGCACTCGGCGCTGGCGGCGGCGACACAAAGCTCGGTGTCAGGCCAGCCGCAGGGGCGACTGTGGGATCCGGTGGAGCCGTCGGAAAGCTGGCTTGTGCTCGGCCAGCAGGGGGGGGACCGCCGCCAAAGCGACTGCCAGCACTGGCATACCGCGAATCCGCAGCCCCTGCGGAACTTAATCCCGAGGCGAGCGATCCATCATTTGCAGCCTGCGGCTGCGGATAGGACGCATCACTACGAGCATCGGCGAGGCGAGTGGGAGTCGGTTCATAGCCAGCAGTGGCTGGAAAAGCGCTACCTGCCGAGGCAGCTGCCGGGCCCACAGGGTTACCCCCAGCGCCGCCACCGAAGCTCGCATTGCCAGCAGGCACAGAGGCATAGGGCCCAACCTGTGGAGCCCCAGGAGATCGGGCTGCGCCTGCGGTCATCGCTGCGTCAACTCCAGGCTGAGCACTCGGCGGCGGAGTCGTTCCATAAGTTACCGGGGCTTGGGATGTGATCTTTGGGGTCGATGGGAGCGAGCCTCGAGAGGGATCGGCATCTAGAGCCGAAGGATTTTTGGGTGTGTTGACAACGTAACCGCTGGGTGTGGTTGTAGTCGGATACGGCGAGGCCGATGCAGAGGGTTTTTCTATGCTGCGGCCTTTAGCACTCTTGCCATCAAACGGCGGGGCGGCTGTCAGCTTTGCGGCTTCTGAAGCATTCGATCCACCAAATGCCGACCACGAGGGACTCCACGCAGAGGTCCCGCTCTTACAGCCCGAAAGCCCGAATAGCAGGCAGGCAAATGCAATGCCTCCGATTGAGCGACCGGCTCTATTGTTTGTTGCGTACCAACTTTTCTCGCGACCTGCGCTCATACCAGTGCCTCCTAGCGACATCCTAGGCTCCATCTCAACTACGCCACGCTGGAGAAATAAGGTTTCCCCGGCAGCGAAGTCAACGGCAGACAGAAAAAGCGTAGTCGTAGCCAAGAAATAACCCTTTTAGGCTATTTCTGGCCATTAAGCGTTGCTCCACTACGGCCTTTTAGTCGCTTAAAAATGCATGAGCTGGGCAGATTCGGCAATGACTACTTTATGGCGTTGCTATTTCTTTCCAGCGGCAAAACGTTGGCCGACGGCATTCCAGTCGATGACATTGTAGAAGGCCGCGAGATAGTCAGCCCGCCGGTTTTGGTAATGGAGGTAGTAGGCATGCTCCCAGACATCGGCCCCCAGAATCGGTAGGTTGCCGTGCATGATTGGGCTGTCTTGATTGGCCGTGCTTTCAATCAGCAACTTGCCTTGCGGATCGACACAGAGCCATGCCCAACCGCTACCAAATCGACCCATGGCAGACTTCGTGAACTCCTCCTTAAACTTATCAAATCCACCAAACACACTACGCACAGCCTCTGCCAAATGGCCGGCCGGTTCACCTCCTTTACCCTTGCCAATCGTCTCCCAAAACAGGGAGTGGTTGGCGTGACCGCCGCCGTTGTTGCGGACCACTGTGCGAATCGCTTCGGGCACCTTCTCCAGATCCGCAATCAGTTTTTCAACCGGCAATTCGCCAAGTGCATTGCCTTCGAGTGCCTTATTGAGGTTGGCGACATAGGCGGCGTGATGCTTGTCGTGGTGAATCTCCATCGTACGGGCGTCGATCGAGGGCTCAAGGGCGTCAAACGCATAGGGCAAGGCGGGCAATGTATAGGCCATGACAATACTTCTCCGGAGGCAATTTTGAGGGACAATCGCGATGCGTGAAGATAGTACAGCAGACGCAATACTCACGCAAATGCCTCGCCCCTAGACCGTTCCGATGGCAGCGATTATTCCGACCGTATTCGAGAAACCGACACTGACGAACCTGCCGCCGGTGCGTATTAGTCGACCCCGCTAGCGGCGCTTGAATCTACCTTGAGCGATATGCCGAAAAACTCTCTGGAGCGGATTGTTTTGCGGGCTGGCACGGAGGCCGCCGCTATTCGCGAGGGGTTTGTGCAGCAGCGAGCCCCAGTCATCGCAACGGATTCATAGCCCCCATGTCACTTGCAGATAGCCAGCGCCGAGACCAGCGCCGGCGACTGGTTGTTTCGTGGAATCGCTCCCTCTCCGGAACGTCGATCAACACTATCGCAGAGTCTGGAATCATGACCGACTACTCGCCCCAAGCCCTGCCGGAAAGACAACCCGCACTGGCCATGATTTTGCCTACCTCGATGGGCCGCCTCGTGTTCTCAATCGTAGGGATTCTCGGACTCGTTACACTGGCAATCGGTGTCGGTATCTGCGAACCGGTCCTTGGAGTGTCGCTGGTCAGCGACAGTGGGCGATTTTCAAACACTCTGGCAGCGGTTCGCGATTGTTTTGACCTGCGTTCCCCACTCTCCATCGTTGGCTGGCTGGGACAGGTTTTGCTGCTGTCGGCGGCAGTGATCGCGCTTGTTGTGCGGTTGATGCGACGTGAGCGACGCGATGATTATCAGGGCCGCTACCGCGCATGGGGATGGCTGTCGACGCTCTTTGTCATGACTGCCTGCTCAGGCCAATTGCCAATCGGTGCGATCGTTGGCACGCTGGTCTGCGATGCTACGGGGATGAACCTGGGGCCCCACGGTATTGGCTGGTGGCTGCTCCTTTCGTTGCTCGCCTTTGGCAGCGCGTCCCTATGGTCAGTCGTGCCGTTGCTCGAACGGTATGGCACCGCCCTTTGGTTATCTCTCGGCTTTATGGCATGGGCCGCGTCTGGGGCCTGCGAATGGATGGGCCATGAACGCGAGATTTTTCTGGTTGTAAAACAGGCAAGCTGGACCGCCGGAAGTGCTTTTTCTGCAATCGCGATGCTCGTGGCGGCCCGTTCTGTGATCCGCGAGATACGCGGTGAATCGGCACGTGC
>QWQJ01000092.1 GCA_003670865.1 Planctomycetota bacterium
CGGCGAGATTCGCGAAGGTTGGCTGGAAGGGCCCGGAGGTCAAACGGCGGTCAGCGGGCCTGTGCCACAAGTCAGTCAGGTGCGGCCATGATGGGAACCCTGCTGGGAGACTCTACGGCCACGCTAGGCATGGTTTTGCTGGCAGCCATCAACTGGCACTCGCTCCTTTTCTACCTGTTTGCTGCTGCGGCCTGCGCGTGTGCCGTGGCCGTTGTGCTGACAGACAATGTTGTAAGAATGGCATTTTACTTGGTTCTCTCACTCGGCGCAACAGCCGGAATTTTCTTTTTAGCAGGAGCGGATTTTGTCGGCGCGATGCAGTTGATGATCTATGTCGGCGGCACGCTTGTGCTGCTGGTGTTTGGCGTGATGCTCACGGCCCAGGCGCCGTTTGTTTCGATTCGCACGCCAGCCAGCGATAAGGTGCTAGGCGGCATTGTCGGTGCGGCCCTTTTGATGGTCTTGGTCTTGTCGGCATTTTCCGTCGAGTCTTGGCGACGGCCGGCGATGGGCCTTGTGGCGGCCCCCTCGGCAACCCCCTTGGGAATGGCCTTTTTAGGCGTGCGGGTTGACGATGATCCTCTCGCTGCGCCGGTAGTGGATTCCATTCGGAGCGGCTATCTCTTGCCCTTCGAAATCGTTTCAGTGCATCTGCTTGTGGTGTTGGTCGGAGCGGCCTACCTGGCTCGCGCCAAACGGCGGCGAATGCCACGCGGTATTGAAACGGCTGGTGCCGATGCTGCCGCGACGGGGGGGCGTTCATGAATCTAATCGCCCCTCTTTGTGCCGCTGGATTTTTTGCCAGTGGTGTTTTGAGCGATCCTGTAAGCGTGACTCACTATCTGGTTGTGGGTGCGATCCTGTTTACGTCTGGCGTTGTCTGCATGGCAGTCAAGCGTAATGCTCTGGGCATCTTGATGGGCATCGAACTGGTGCTCAACGGCGCGAATGTCAACTTTATCGCCTTCGGTTCGCCCTACCTCCGCGGTGAGGGTTCGGCCTCCATTGGATTAGATGGCGAGGCGATCGCTCTGTTTGTCATCCTTTTGGCCGCTGCCGAAGCCGCCGTGGCGCTAGCCATCACGCTCAACTTTTACAACAACCACTCGACTGTCGATATCGATGAAGCCGACGACCTGCAAGGCTGAAAAATCCATCGCGGCGACTGCTTTCGATACGCTTCGCCCTGCTTCTGTCCACTCAATTTCATAAAAATAAAACAGAAATAGCTTGTAGAACCCGACTATGGATCCAGCCTCAACTCTCCCGCTGCTGCTTGGCCTCGCGTGGCTCACGCCGCTAGTGTCGTTTGTGGCAATCCTCTTTTTTGGTCCACGGATGGGACCTCATGGCAAGAGTTCGGCGGCGGTTGCAACGGCCGCCATCGTTGTTTCTCTCGCCCTTTCGCTGGCGGCCCTTGGCACGTGGCTGAGCGTTCATCCTGTGCAGGCCGTGTCGCACGACTCGCATGCGGCTGCTGATAGCCATGCCGATAGCCATGCCGATAGCCATGCCGATAGCCATGCCGATAGCCATGCCGATAGCCATGCCGATAGCCATGCCGATAGCCATGACCAAGCGTTGCCGCCGGCCTACTCTGGCGACTGGTACACGCTGTACGAAGGCGGTGCCCTCAAACTCTCAATCGGCTGGTACATCGATGCGTTGACAGTGTTGATGTTTGTGGTGGTGACGTTCATCGCCAGTTGTATTCACATCTATGCTGCTGGCTACATGCACGATGAATTACACGACTTCACCGACCACACCGTGCACCTAAGTGACGGCAGCCACTTCCATCGTCCCGGCCGCTTTTCTCGATTCTTTCAGTCTTTGTCGCTGTTTTGTTTTTCGATGTTGGGCATCGTCATAGCTGGCAACCTGGCAATGATCTTCATCTTCTGGGAACTCGTCGGCATCTGTTCGTGGTTCTTGATTGGCTTTTACTACGAGCGGCAGAGTGCTTCAAACGCAGCGAACAAAGCCTTCATCGTCAATCGCGTTGGCGACTTTGGCATGATCATCGGCATGATGGCTCTGTGGGGAGCTTTAGGCACGCTGCACTTCGCCGATTCCAGTGGACAAAATTCAGCGGGGATCGAAACAATAAGGCCTGGTCTCTTGAGCCTTGTGCGACCAGAGGCCACGCATCACGCCCTCCATGTGCCCGACGGCATGGTGAAGTTTGCGGCTGCCGATCGGGTGGCAGAAATCACGCTCGATCATGCCACGCGAACAGAAGATGGCGCCAGTGAGATTGCCAGCCGTGTTGATGATTGGCGGGCGATGGGCTACGGTCGCTGGCTTCTCTTTGTAGCGGGGATCGGCATTTTTTGTGGATGCGTGGGAAAAAGTGCGCAGTTCCCTTTGTTTGTCTGGTTGCCAGATGCCATGGAGGGGCCAACGCCCGTCTCGGCGCTCGTTCATTCGGCCACGATGGTGGCAGCAGGCGTATTTCTCATGGGGCGTTTCTATCCCGTGCTCACGCCCGATGTCCTCCTTGTGATTGCCTACACAGGGGCCATCACTCTGTTTCTGGCTGCGACGATCGCACTGGTGGCCACCGACATCAAGCAGGTGCTCGCCTATTCAACGATCAGCCAACTCGGCTACATGATGCTCGCCTTAGGCGTAGGCGGTTGGGTGGCGGGACTCTTTCATCTGTTCACGCACGCCTTTTTCAAAAGCCTACTGTTCCTCTGTTCGGGATCGGTGATCCACGCCTGCCACACCAACGACATGCGAAAGATGGGAGGGTTGGCCAAGGTGATGCCGTGGACGGCTGGCACGATGCTGGTGGGATGTTTGGCCATCATCGGGGCGGGCGTGCCTTTTGTGATCGGCCTCTCGGGCTACTACTCGAAAGATTCGATCCTGGCGCAGGCACTCTCTTTTTCGCAGGCCAATCCAAGTCACTCGATTCTTTTTGTCGCGGCGACCGGAGGGGCTTTCCTGACGGCGTTTTACATGTTTCGTTTGTGGTTCATGACTTTTGCAGGCCAACCCCGCGACGCCCACATTTCCGAGCATGCCCACGAATCGCCACGCGTGATGGTGGCACCGCTGGTAGCGCTTGCGATCTTGGCAATCGTAGCTGGCTGGTCGCTGCCGGGTGGCTTTGGGATTGCTGCGATGCTGGAGCAGGCCCGACCTGCTGGCACCGCTGCCACGGTCACGAGCGGCTATCTGTTTGGCAGTCTGACCATTCCGGCTGAGCACGAGAGTCATGTTGGAGCGATCCATGAGACGGCCACGCTGGCAGCATTTGCGACCGCTGCGGCGGGTGTGCTGCTAGCGGCCATGATGTATGTGTGGCGGATTCTTTCACCGCTGGCTGTGGCGTGGGTGTTTCGTCCGATCTACACATTTTTGAAGCAGCGATGGTATTTTGACGAACTCTACGGGGCCATTTTTGTCCAGCCCGTGCTTGGCATAGCCAGTCTTGCCAGCAGTATCGACTTGGGCGTGATCGACAAGATCATCGACGGCGTTGCCTGGACAGCAAGACAATTGGCGGGAATTGATGCCTGGATCGACCGCACGCTTGTGGATGGTTTAGTCAATGCCACGGCCAGCGCAACATGGAGCGCAGGAATAGAACTTAAAAAACTCCAAACCGGCCACCTTCGCCAGTATGTGATGTTCATTGTGATTGGAACGGTGGCAATGTTTGTGCTGGCCAGTCTTCTTTTGCGTTCCTCGCTGGCAGCTTGATCGACCCATTGAAATAGAGCGACTCACCAGCACCCGAACGATCAACGTACGTCATACAGAACATCCGAAACACTCCTTTCAATTCCTTCGCTTTCAAACCGTAGTCCCAGCAAAAACACCCGACGGATTTCTCGCCATGCCCCCGATGCACGCTCTTTCACAACCCGCTCTCTGGCCTCTTTCGGCCATCGTCTTTCTGCCGGCACTTGTGGCTGCTCTGCTCTCGCTGCCCATCATTCCCAAGGCACGCGAGGAATTCATTCGCTGGGTGGCACTCGCAACAACGGCCGTGGTCTTTGCGATCTCGCTGTGGATGGCTGTGCCTGGCCTGTTTGGAGCAATCGGGCCGGCTCAGTTTCAGGTTGGCGAGGCGGGAATGCAGGGAATTGTCAAGCTGCCGTGGATTGAGCCATTTGGCATTGAATACTTGCTGGGCGTCGACGGCATCAGCATGCCGCTGGTGGTACTGACAACATTTCTTTCGATGTTGGCCGCAGCGGCAAGTTGGCCGATCACCAAGCATGTGAAGGCTTATTTTGTTCTGTTTTTGCTCCTTGAAACTGGAATGCTTGGCGTCTTTGTTTCGCTCGACTTTTTTTTGTTTTACGTATTCTGGGAAGTCATGCTTCTGCCGATGTATTTTTTGATCGGCATCTGGGGAGGTCCACGCCGCGAGTATGCAGCGATTAAGTTTTTCCTCTATACGCTGCTCGGCAGTGTTTTGATGCTGCTGGCAATTTTGATGCTTTATTTTGCCAGTGACTTGCGATCCCTCTCCGACGAGCAGTTGCTTGCCGCGCACGTTGTGAGTCCGGCGATCGCAGCAGCCCCACGCGAAGCCGCGATCGCAGCCATTCGCGCGAATGATGCGCCGATTCATACATTTAATTTGCTCGCACTGGCGCAGATTGGTCAGTCGGCGAATTCCCCATTTGCGGCCTCAAAGGTCTGGGGGATGAGTCTGGAGATGTGGGCTTTTTTACTGCTCTTGATTGGGTTTGTGATCAAAGTGCCTGTGGTGCCTGTTCATACCTGGCTACCAGACGCGCACGTCGAGGCTCCAACGCCGATCTCAATGATTTTGGCAGGAGTGCTCCTCAAGCTTGGCGGCTATGGCATCTTGCGAATTTGCTATCCAGTCTGTCCGGGCGCTGGTCTCTCGCTGGCGTGGCTGGTCTGCGGGCTGGGTGTTGTCTCAATGGTGTACGGTGCGTTTGCGGCGCTCGCGCAAAAAGATTTTAAGCGCATGGTGGCTTACAGTTCGGTGAGTCACATGGGCTATGTGATGCTCGGCATTGGTGTTTGGAGTGCGGTGGCTGGACAGGAATACCGCTGGGATGCGTGGGCACAGGGCGTGAATGGCGCGATGTTTCAAATGCTGGCCCACGGCATCAGTTCAGCCGGCATGTTCTTTATGGTGGGCGTGCTCTACGACCGAGTGCATCACCGCAATCTCAACGAGTTTGGGGGCATCTTCAATCGCATGCCTGTGTACAGTGGACTAGCAATTGCGGTCTTCTTTGCCGGCTTGGGGCTGCCCGGACTGTGTGGCTTTATCGGCGAGGTGCTCGTGACGCTTTCGAGTTGGAATTACAGCCGTGTGCTGGCTGTGATCTCGGCTTTCACCGTGATTCTGACGGCCTCCTACATTCTCTGGGCGATCCAACGGGTCTATCTGGGAGCGGAATACAAGGGGCCGCATGGCGAAGCCCTGACCCCGATCACTCCCCGTGAACTCTCGATTGCCGCACCCCTTGTTTTTCTGGCAATCGTATTTGGCGTTGCGCCGCAACTCCTCTTCAATTATGTCACCCCAACGGTGAATCGACAGGTCGAAACGCTGGCCGACTGGACGCGCCGGCACGACCAATCAGCCGGGTCTGTCGTTGCGATTGTGCCTGCTGTCACTCGGAATGAAGTGGATGCCTCAGGCGAGTCGCGTGAGTAGCTCAGGCACAACAAGAAAAAGGAAATCGAGATCGTGAATCTTGGAACATTGATCACAGCTTCGCTCAACGATACGCTCAACGTGTCGCTGCCGCTGTTTCGGCCTGAACTCTGTTTGGCAACAACAGTAGTGCTGCTTTTGCTTTGTAGGATCGCGCCCCTCTTTCGGCGACTCAATTCTGCCACGGTGGCGCTGGGCGGCGTGTCGTTTGCCCTCTGGTTTGCGTGGTGTGATTTGCGAGGTCTGCCCGGGTCGCCGTGGTTACCGACGGCTACCGCCGTTGGAGAAACGCTTTCCACGCGACCAGAACTCTTTACAGGCCTGCTGGTCTATGACTCGCTGACTGCCTACGTGCGGTTCATACTGACCGGATTTTTAGTGCTCTACATTCTGTTTACGCAAGCATCGGGCATCCCCGATCGAGAGGATGGTGCCGACTTTTACTCACTCGTGCTGGGCGCTGCGTTGGGGATGTGTTTGATGGCGTCGGCCAACCACTTGCTGATGCTCTTCATGGCTGTTGAAATGGCCAGCGTGCCTTGCTATGCGCTGGCCGGTTTTCTTAAAGGACGCAAGGCGAGTTCTGAAGCGGCAATTAAATATGCCGTCTACGGGGCGGGGGCGGCTGGCGTCATGCTGTACGGGGTGAGTCTGCTGGCTGGTGTTCTGGGCACCTGCCACTTTCCGAGCATGTCCCTTGAGTTGGCTCGCATTACCAATGCGGGCGTCGATAGTGGAAGCATCATGGTGCTCTCGCTGGGTGGCTTGATGGTGGCAGTCGGTCTGGCGTTCAAGCTCTCGGCTGTGCCATTTCATTTTTGGTGTCCAGATGTCTTTGCTGGAGCCGCTGCCGAAGTCGGTGCTTTTTTGTCAGTGGCCAGTAAGGCAGCAGCGGTGGCTTTGCTGTTGCGAGTGGCTTATGGGCTGGGAGTTCCCGTGCTGGCTGCCGGCGCAGAGGGATCGCTTGAATCAACGCGGGCCATTGCAGCACTGGCCGAAACTCGACACTTCATCGTCTATGTGATCGGGATGATGGCTGCCCTCACCTGCACGCTCGGCAATTTGGCAGCCTACGGCCAGACCAACATCAAGCGACTCTTGGCCTACTCGACGATTGCTCATGCCGGCTATTTAATGATGGCCGTTGCCGCCGCGGTGGCGATGGTTGGTGTCTCGCCGGCTGGGGCTCGCTCCGCAGTCAGTGCGGTCGCCTTCTATCTGGGCACCTATGTGTTTATGAATCTCGGGGCCTTTGCCATTGTCGCGATGCTGCGCAACAAGCTTCGCAGTGAAGAAATCAGTTCCTATGCAGGACTAGTGTATTCCAGTCCGGGCATCGTCATCGCCATGGCAGTCGTGCTGGTGAGCTTAATCGGGCTACCGCCTCTGGCGGGATTCATCGCGAAGTTCCTCGTGTTCTCATCGCTTGTCGAAGCGATTACAGCCAGTGCCGAACGGCCGCTGATGCTTGTGCTGCTTGTTGTGGGCGGCCTCAACACGGTCATCAGCCTGTTTTACTACCTGCGTGTTCTCAAGGTGATGACATTCGATCCGCCACCGTCGGATCTGGTGGGCGAATCGGTCTCGTTGGTTTCATTGCCGGGGGCTGTTGTGGCTGCCTTGGTTGTGCCAGTCGTCGTACTGGGTCTTTTCTGGTCGGGTCTCTATGCCTGCGCCCAACTGGCCGGTGCATTTTCTTCCTAGCTCTTTCTTGTTTTGCGCGATGCTCGGTTTCATTGTTAACGGTTTTTGTTTGAGGTTAGATGCCCATCATGCCTATGCCCATCTCTACGAGCGATTCACTCGTGAGCCTTGTAACGATGCTCAATTCGTCGCTTGCGATGTACATCTCGGATTCTGGCATCTGGTCGTACCCCGGGCCCGAGGAGATCAAATTGGCGATGGCCGACCTTGTCGGCGACCAACAAAATATCATTGAACGAGCAGCTATCGTCCTTATGGATCGCGACATTCCTGCTCCGGGCCACGCCTACCCACTGCAGTTTGCCTCGCTGCACGACTTAGAATTGCGATCGTTGCTCCCAAGAATCGTGGCGGGCTTACGCCGTCAAAACTCTCACATCGACGCCATTCTTGCTGCCGGCAGCTCTGATCCGATTGTGTGTGAACTGGCCAACGAGGCTCGCAGAATGGCACTCGGCCATATCGACATCCTGGAGCAGATTGTGGCGAAGTTGGCTCAAGCGGTGAGGGCTGGGGTGGCCCACGAACCCTCTGACGGGAATAAAACGGACTGAAAAATACTTGCCGCCGATGGGGTGCCGATGGATTATTTTGATAGTCACTGTCATCTTGACCCAATGCGGTATGGCGAGGATTTGCCAGACATTTTGGCTCGGGCTCGGGCAGTGGGTGTCAGCGGTATGACGGTGATAGGCACGCGGGCCGCTGACAGCGAAGCCGCAGCAGAATTGGCGAGCCGCGAACCGGGCCTTATCGCCGCAGCGGGGATTCATCCCAACGATGTGGCTGAAATCGACGCTGACGAGTGGGATCGGATCACTCGATTGGTCGCTTCTGGTCGGGTGGCGGCGATTGGTGAAACCGGTCTCGATTGGTATCGCCAAGAGGCACCTCAGGAGGTGCAGCGAGATTTTTTTGACCGTCACATTCGCATGGCCCAAAAGCTGGCCCTGCCGCTGGTGGTCCATTCGCGTAACAGCACTAGCGATTGCCTGAGCATGCTCCGCGAAGCGATGGTACGGGGACCACTGGTGGCTGTCCTGCACTCCTTTACAGGCACGGCAGCGGAGGCAGCCGAAGCAGTGGAACTGGGGTGCATGATTGGCTTTGCCGGAATGGTAACATTTCGCTCGTCTGCCGCACTTCGGGAAGTGGCCATCGCAGTGCCGGCCGACCACCTGCTGATCGAAACCGACAGTCCTTTCTTGTCCCCAGAACCGCTGCGGGGCCGACGCAATGAGCCAGCCCATCTGGTGCACACAGCAAGGTGCTTAGCCATTGCCCGGGGCGAGTCGCTGGAAAAATGTGCCGCCACGACAACCGCCAATGCGCGGCGGTTGTTCTTGCGACGGTAGACTTTAAGAGCCTTTTTCCCCTTCGTCAACTTTATTTTTGAGACTGGAGCTACCAATGGTTCGCACTCCTAGCACGATGCTTCCCCTCGGCACGCAGGCCCCCGATTTCCAATTACCCAATGTCGACGGCAGGCTGGTGAGCTTGGCCGATGCGGCTGGCCCGCAAGGCACAGTGGTGATGTTTATTTGCAACCACTGCCCATTTGTGAAACACGTCGCCGATCAATTAGCCGCTCTGGGTCGCGACTACCTGTCGCGGGGTATCGGGATCGTGGCGATCAGCTCAAACGATGTGGCCACACATCCATCAGACTCTCCAGAACAGATGGTGCACGAAGCTGAGGAACGGGGCTATCTCTTTCCGTACCTTTACGATGCCACGCAGGGAGTGGCTCACGAGTATCATGCCGCCTGCACCCCCGATTTTTTTCTTTTCGACGGTGACAAGTCACTTGTCTACCGTGGTCAGCTCGACTCCAGTCGTCCAGGCAGTCAGATTCCGGTCACTGGGGGGGACCTGCGAATGGCACTCGAGAGTCTGCTGACTGGCGGCAAGACGTTGGTCGAGCAAAAGCCAAGCATCGGCTGCAACATCAAGTGGAAGCCCGGCAACGAACCGCCGTATTTCGCGCATTGACCGAGCCCGGCGACATCACGGTTGGAAAGCCGTTTGGGGCTCAAAAATTGACGATCTCGGGGTCGACCCCTTTGCGGTGAGACCTGCGTCAAAGGCCTCGAAAAAAAAGTGTCTGACAGACGCTCGGCCCGTATCGCCACAGTCGCGAGTCGGACTCACTTTTTCTCAAGCAGGTGATCGATGAGCCGGGCAATGTATGTTTGAAATTGCTGGTTTTGGGGCTTGTCTTTTCGGTTGCGCAAGGCCCGGATCGCGGGTGTAGCGGCCCGGGCCCGGCTGCCTAAAGCGTCGATCGCATTGAGCGCAGCCAGGGACGAAAAAGAATCAGTCGAGTGCCAGTCAGCCTCCCGGGTGAGTAAGGCGATCGATCGGGCCAGGTCGTCTTGGCTGCCATACAGGCCGAGGGCTTCGGCCGCAGCAATGCGGACGTCTGCGGAAACATCCTCAAGGGCAAGGAGGAGTTGCGGGTGGCCAGCTTCAACGCCCGATGTACCCCGCATCAACATCCCGAGCACGGCCCAATAACGCACAGCAGCATCGTCGTCAACGCTAGCAGCCTTAAGCGATTTTGTAGCGTCGGGGGCCAACGAGGAAGCCAGATCGGCAATCTCATAGATGCGTGAAAAAGGAAATGTCGCTGCATGGCTGATGTCGTAAGGCGATGCGGTGCCGCTGCGGCGGTGCATCTCGCCCTCGGGCAGTAGGCCTACATCGCGAATTCGCGATGCATGGGCTCGTAATGCTGCGCGCATGACCTCGAGCGTGGGGCCATGCTCTGCCAGAGCTACAAGATTGACAACTTCGTCGCAGTCGCTGGAGAGATCATAAAGCTCTTCAGGGGGCTTTGTCTTCCAGAAGGCACTCTGAACGGAATTGAGTTTGCCATCGTTATGCATCTGCTCCCAGACTCGCGTGGTCGGAGTTTGCCACATGTAGGCCAGATGTTGCGCATAGATTTTATCGGGGCGAAAATTGCGGACATAGACAAAACGGCCGTCAGTGACGGTGCGCACGCAGTCGTATCGCTCATCCATACGACCGCGAAATCCGTAGAGAAAGGGCTGCGGTGGTTGCGTAAATGCTCCGAGGAAGGCGTGCCCCTGCATGGATGGGGGGGGCTGAATGCCCGCTAGGCTGAGCAGTGTTGGCGCAAAATCGATGAAGCTGACGAGCCGATCCGAAATGCCGCCCGGGGTGTATTCTGGCGGACGAAGGTGCTTGAACTTCTCCGGTATGAAGACAATCAGCGGAACATGCAGGCCGGAGTTGTAGGGCCAGCGTTTGCTGCGAGGCATGCCCGAGCCGTGGTCGGAGTAGTAAAAGACGATGGTGTCGTCGATGAGATCCGCGTCGGCCAATTCCTTGAGTCGCTTGCCCGCATCGGCGTCGGCAGCGCTCACGCCGTTGTAATACTGCGCCCAATCTTGGCGAACGGCTGCAGTGTCGGGGTGGTAGGCCGGCACGCGCACGCGGGCTGGATCGGCAATGGCCTGGTGGGGGCGGGAGCGGATGTTACTTTCGTGGCTGCGAGTTGAATTAAAGACAGCGAAGAAGGGCTGTTTGGCTGCTCGATTGCGCCAGTGGGCAGCCTGGGACGACTGGTCCCAGACGACCCCGGGTTTTGTGAGGGTGTAATCTTCTTTGGAGGTATTGGTGCAGTAGTAGCCTGCCTCACGGAGAAATTGCGGGCCCATCTTTAGGCGAGCTGGATAGGGCAGAAGGCTGCGCATGTGTTCGCAACCGGTGCTTGGCGGATAGAGCCCGCTGATTAACGTGCTGCGTGCCGGTGCGCAGACGGGCGCATTGGACCAGCACTTGGCGTAACGCAAACCTTTGGATGCGAGCGCATCAATCGCGGGAGTGGTCGCACAGGTATCGCCGTAACAGCCCATCTGCGGACCATGGTCTTCGCTCGTGAGCCAAAGAATATTGGGACGATCCTCAGCAGAGGCTCGTGTCAGGAAACTGACGGCGATCAGGAAATGAGAGCAAAAAAAGATCGCGGCCAGCCTCATGATTCAGATCTCAGGTGTCCGCTGGTGACCCATGTCGATTCCCCTCGAATCGATTTGGCGATCGTAGCAGTAACCGCTGAGCTTTGCTGCTCACAAGGGGGACTCGCCGGTGGGTCGCTTCCACACAGCCTTAGCACGGGCTTAGCGTCGTGGTCCGTCAACGGGGCGGTTGGGGCCGGTGGAACCATTGTGGCCGCCGCGACTGCCGAGTTTTCCGATGTCCTGCGTGTCGCCTGGTTCCAATCGTGAAGCCCGCAGATTTTCCCGCTGGATCGCTTCGTAGACCTCCTGGCGATGCACCGGAATCTCGGAGGGTGCATTGATTCCAAGGCGGACTTTGTCGCCACGAATATCGATGATCGTCACGACAATATTGTCGCCGATCATAATGCTTTCATCGCGTTGTCTGGAGAGTACGAGCATCGTTGGGTCCTTCCTGATCCTTGGCGTGGCACTGACAATCCGATGCCAGTGGTCACTTGTATTATGCGCTCTTTTTCAGAGCGTGTCGGTCGGCTGTGAGTTCGTATTGCATAGAAAGTTCGCCGCTGGCAACGACTTGTCTGCCCGTGCGGGCTTCAAGGTTGATAACGATTGGAGCTTTCAAATTGAGTGTGAGGGTTTTAGCATTTTGGCTTACGATCACCACGATCTGTGCCTGACGGATGTCGTCGATAGCTAAAGGCGTCAGTTCGCTGCGAGGAATTCGCACTTGGTAGTCGGGAACAAAACGCCGAGGGCTGACAACCGCCATGGCAATGTCGGGTCTTGTTGTGCTCTGCAACCACCCCAAGGCATCGTTGCTGGAGTCGGCTAGAAGCGCCCACTCTCGACAGTCTTCAAGCCCGGGAAGACCACTGGGAAAAGTGAGGACATCATCGGCGGCAACGTCGATTCGTCCAAAGCGGCTGGTACTAATTCGCATAACTACGGCACTCCTTTGCCTGGGAAATGGTCGGCGCATGGCCGCACCAATCACTGCTGTTCTCGTTCTCATACAACCGAACTTTCGACTGCTTTGTTTTATTCGGCTGTTCGGGGGGTCGGGGTAGAGAAAAAAGGCTTGGAGAAAAGAAAAGGATACCGAAGAGCTTGCCGACGAGGGGTTTAGGGGCGATGGCGGCGTTTGTTCAGGGAGCGTAAGAACCGCTACACTGGCCACTACCGTGCCACCATAACTCGGACAACGCCTGCGGGGCGTCTACACGCCTCTCCCATAGAAATTGGAGAATCAATTCATGAGACGGTCCACTGCGCTGCTCTTTGGCTTGCTGGCGGTGGTGTGTGTGTCTGGCTGCTCATCCGGGGGCTACGACAAAGACTACGCGGCGAGCCTCGCGAAATATGAGACGGCAGCCGAGTTTTCGAAACTACACTCCAGTGCCATACCTCTGGCCGACGGGCGGGTGCTGGTGCGAGTGCCAAAAGTATTCACGAAGCAACTCGACGGCAAGGAAGATCCAAACCATTCAACGCCGCCGTTCCTACGGGAGTGCCCGGGATTTGCGGTTGCGTTTGAGCTTTTATTGGACGCACCTGCGATCCCCAACGCGAAACTTCCAGCTGTGCTTTCGCTCGGCGCCGTGGATGTGACTGTCCGAACGAGAGAAGATATTGAGGCCGATATCCTCAAGCAGGTTCTCGATGACCAAGACAAGTCGTTTGCCAAGGCCGAATGGACCCATCGCGATGTTATCGATCCGAAAGGAGAGTCGCACAAATGGAATGTCTTGACGCTCAACGGCCCGCAACTCTTTCGGTTTCTTGTTGTCAGTGATCCAACCGAAAAGCGTTTAGAAGGTCTCTGTGAAATCTGGGTCTCGGCCGATCCGCAGCAGGCGTTTTGCATGCTCTTGATCTGGAGATTGCCGCAAGAAATAGCTGACAAATTATCGATTGCGGAGTTGGCCGCTTTGTCAGCCAGAGCCGTTGAAGTTGAGGCCTCTGCAGAGCCGCCGCCCCCGCCGGTCAAGCCGCCGGTCAAGCCGTCGGTCAAGCCGCCGGTCAAGCCGCCGGTCAAGCCGAAGCCGGCCGGCACGGTAAGTCTGGGTAGGACCGGCAGCGACTCACTGCCACATCGGCTGCGCTCGCCAAGCAGCCAGTGGGGCTAAAACGAGCAGTGGAATCCAGGCCCCAGTCGATGGGCTGAGCATGTAGTTGGTAGCCAGTGCGTGGCAGCCAAGAACGGTTAAGAAAAACAAAACTGTCATCATCACACACAAGCCAACGGCCACGAAAATGCCTCGGCGGTTGGGGCCGACAACCAGCGGAATGCCCAAGAGTGCTAGCGATAGGTCGAGAAAGGGGGCTACCAAGCGGGCATGCACCCTCAGTGGGACATCATTGCCGACGCCTAGGCTAGAGTTTCCAATCGCCCGAACCAATTCGGGGGTCGAGGCATACTGGCTCCAGTTTGTCGAGCCAATCAATTGTTCGAATGAGACATCGCTGACAACAAAGCACTGCCGGGGTTGGAGCCATGCTGCAGCGGCGGAAGTCAGAACGATTATCCGGCCACCGCATTCCAGTGGCTGAAGTTTGTCGATGTCGACCGGTTCTCGCACACCGCACAGCAGATAGCCAGCCGCATGGGATGCGTCGGCTGGTTTCCAGAAAGCTTCTGCAGCATCAATGTGCGGGCCATAGTCGGCCAGGGTCGGCGGCATGAGCAGGTTTGGGCTATCGATTCTGTGGGTGGCTGCCTGGGCTGTGCGTCCCCGAAAAAGAATCTCCGTTTGGTGGTCATACCGAGCCTCAAACGGAAAGGCCACATCGCCGCGCAGGTCCTGCGCGTTTCTCGAAAAGGCATGGCGAATCTGTGGAAGCACCAGTTCTCGATTGGCCGCCGCCAAGAGGCTGACGGCTGCGGCAAAAAGAAGTGTCGAACGGGCGATTCGCCAGCGTGTGACACCGGCGGCCAACAGAGCCGTGAGTTCGTTGTGTCGCTCCAGCCATGACAGCGCAAACATAGCGCTTGCCAGCGAGATCACTGGGCTTGTGGCATCAAAAAAAGAAATCAGTCGGTAGCCATAGTAGGCGCCGAGCACTTTGGCCAAGCCGCCAGCCTCGGCTGAGTGGGCGATAAACTCCTCCATATTGGTGAAAGCATCGACGACGAATGTCAGGCCAGCCAAGCTGACAAATACAATCAAGAATGCGTGAAACTGAGCACGGGTGATGTAGCGGTCGATGAGCATGAAGGCATTGGCTCCATGAATCCATGGATTCCATGGACATGAGGCGGGCGGCAAGGGGCGAAGTCGGCGAACGGGGAGTACAGGAATTCGTATGCAGCGATATGTGGTACTGTGCAAAGGCTAGGGCAATGGTTGCCAAACCCAAGCCAAGCGGACGGGAAGAGTAGAGCCGATTGGGACGAGCGTCAATCTGGGCTCTGTCGGCGTTAGGGCATCGTTGGACAGACGACGGTAAACCACGGTGGAATAGCGGCTATGGCGTGGCTGAAAACTATGCGACAGCAGGGGGCGTGCTGGGCCGGTCGGGGTATCGACTTATTATTTCCGCCGCGGTGTGTGTTTTGTCGCCAAGACATACCCTCTGACAATCGAGGCCACGCTCACGACTCAGCAGCAGGTCGGCCCCGCCCCGGCACGATCTGCGACCAATGTGTACGGGACTTGTCGAGCGATGTCAGTCGCTGCCTGGGTTGCGGCGAGGCTTGTTCAAGCGATGTTGGCTGCCGCCGCTGCCGAAGCCATCGCGACTGGGACGGGATCGTTGTGCTGGCCGGCTATGGCGACCGCGTCAGGGATGCGGTCTTACGTGCCAAGCACCCTGCTGGCGACGACACATCAAGAGCGCTCGCAGAAATTATGGTCGAGAAACATCGTGATACTTTGATGGGCTGGGGCATCGATGGGATCGTGCCGGTGCCGATGCACTGGCTACGAAGGGCCTGCCGAGGAACGAGTGCAGCGGATGAATTAGCGCAGCGCATAGCAGACCTGATGCGTGTGCCGTACCAACGACTACTCGTCAGGCGACGGGCCACTCGGATGCAAAATGAACTCCCGATCGAAGAGCGTCGAGACAATCTTCAGGCTGCTTTTCGGGCCAGACGCCGCGTCGATGGAAAATCGATTTTATTGGTGGATGATGTGGTGACCAGTGGAGCCACGCTGGCCACCTGTCGACAAGCGATCGTGAGTGCCGGAGCCAAGGCGGTGTTTGCGGCCGTGGTTGCCAAGGCTGATCGTTCTAGCCTCCAGCAGTGATGAGGGAGAGTGGTCGCTAGAAAAAAAGGCTTACGACTGAGTGAGTAAGAATGGATCGAGCGTAGCACCGCAATCTTGGATCTAAAAAAACAGGAAATGGCAAGAATGGAAATGCCTCGAATCATTCGAGTTGGCACTCGAGCCAGTGCTCTGGCACGCACACAGACGGGATTGATGGTCGATCGGCTGCGCCAGCTGGGGCACACTGTGGAGGTCGAATTGATCACGACGCAGGGCGATCGTCGCACCGATCTTAAGATTGCGCAGATTGGTAGCGACGGCGTCTTTGTGCGGGAATTGGAGCGGGCCTTGCTTGATAACCGGATTGATGCTGCCGTGCACAGTCTGAAGGATTTGCCAACCGCCGAGACGCCAGGCCTCGCTCTGGCTTGCGTACCGCTGCGGGGGATGCCATTTGACGTACTGGTGGCCCGCACGCCGACGACGCTTGAAACACTCTGTGTTGGCGCCATCGTCGGCACTTCGAGCATTCGTCGGGTGGCACAAGTCAAGCTGCTGCGGCCCGATCTGGTGGTGCGTGGCATTCGGGGCAATGTCGACACGCGACTTCGGCACCTCGATGCTGGCGACTACGACTGCCTGATTCTGGCCGGAGCCGGCCTGGAGCGACTTGGGCTCTCGCGGCGGATCACGCAGATTCTCAAGCCCGAAGCATTCTGGCCAGCCGTGGGGCAAGGGGCTCTGGTGATCCAGATTCGGGCCGATGACGCTGCCATGCACAGAGCCTTGGAGCCACTCGACGATCCCGCAACCCACCGTGCGGTTACGGCTGAACGGAGTTGCTTACAAGCGCTAGCCGGTGGGTGTTTGGCCCCGATCGGTGCATGGGCCCGAGACAATGAGGCTGGGATTCTACAATTGGGGGCTTGCGTGCTGGAGGACTGCGGCGAGGAGATTAAAAAAATTACAATGCAGAAAGATTCCGGCGGGGAGGGCGGGAGTGAGCCAGTTCAATTGGGACTCCGCGTGGCCGAAAGCCTGATTTTACAAGGGGCAAACGAGATGCTCACTCGGATGAGGGACGGAGTTTCGTCGTAGGGAATAAGATAGCCGCCGAGGGGTGGTCAAAAAAAGTGGAGCGGTTTA
>QWQJ01000015.1 GCA_003670865.1 Planctomycetota bacterium
AACTCCTCACGCGGCTCTTGCTCAAGCAGGCCACGTCTCCCAAGGAACGAGCCGCCATCATCGTTCGCGAAATAGATTCAATCCGTTCGACGATTGTGCGGCAGACGATGTTTGCCGAATTCGAATCGATTGCACATGCTTCTGTCGAAGCTGGTGAGCCACTGACACTGGAACGGATTCGAGCCATCTATCGCGAACTGCTCGATGCGTATTTAGGACCAACTTTTGCAATTGATAAACCATTAGAGTTGGAATGTCTGCGGATTCCCCACTTCTACAATGCGTTTTATGTTTACAAGTATGCGACGGGTCTTTCGGCGGCAATCACGCTGGCCAAGCAGGTGGTCGAGGGGAGTCAGCAAGACCTCGAAGCCTACCGCCACTTTCTCCAAGGGGGGTGCTCCAAGTGGCCGCTGGATCTGCTCCGTGATGCTGGGGTCGACCTCGAAAAGCCCGCGCCTGTCGCCACGGCGCTCCTCCGCTTCGGTGAACTTGTCGATGAATTGGCAACGCTCTTATAAAAAAGTTGGCGTGGAGAAAGAGTCAGGCAGGCCCGCGGACTAGTTCCACAATGGCCCGCACCATCGATCCTGTGCCGCCACCGTCGGTCCACGGCTTGGGCTTCTCAGCAAAGGCCGGCCCGGCAATGTCGATGTGTATCCAGGGAATGCCGCCGACAAAGCGTTCTAGAAACTTGGCAGCCGTGATGGCACCGCCCCAGCGACCGTCACCTACATTCTTGATGTCAGCGATTTCACCCTTGATCTGCTCGTCATACTCGGCATACATCGGCAGTTGCCAGACCTGCTCGCCCACTGCCCGGGCGGCAGCAGCTACTTTGTCGCACCACTCCTGATTGTTGGTGAATAGCCCGGCCACATCGTTGCCAAGGGCTACAACGCAGGCACCGGTCAACGTGGCCGCATCGATGATGTGCTTAGGATTCAAGCCGCGCACCACGTCCAGCACATCGGCCAACACCAACCTTCCCTCGGCGTCGGTGTTGTGCACCTCGATTGTCGTGCCACTGCGGGCTGTGATCACATCGCCTAGTTTGTAGGCGGCAGGGCCGGTCATGTTTTCGACCATGCCAATCGCTGCCACGATATTCATCGGCAGTTTGAGGGCCGCGATCGTGGCAATCGCCGCCAGCATCGCCGCCCCGCCCGACATATCGAGTTTCATTGTCAGCATAGAATCGGACGGCTTGAGAGAGAGGCCGCCCGAATCAAAAGTCACACCCTTGCCAACCAGCGCAATATCGGGAGCGGCATCGGCTGGCCCCAGACCGCGATGCCGCAAGATCACCAGTCGCGGCGCCCGTGAACTCCCTTTCGCAACGGCTAGGATAGCGTGGCAGTGTTCACGCATTAGTCGTTCCTCGTCCCAGATTTCGATCTCCACGCCAGTGCGGCCAGCGATCATCGCGGCCTCTTCTGTAAAGGTTTGCGGATAGAGATCATCGGGTGCCATATTGATCAGCCGCCGCGCTAGGTTAACGCCGTCAGCAATGATTGCCCCGTGTTCAACCGCTTCTACCGGAGCGTTGACCCACGTTGTTTGACCAAAACGAGTCCGTTTTTTATCGGCGCGGTAGAGGTCTTGGCCGACCATGCCAACGGCGGCCCCAGCCACAGCCTGTTCGATCTGCCTAGTCGTCCAAGCACCATCAGCCATGAAGACCACTTTTGCCCGACGTCTGGCCGCAAGGTGTCGCGATGCCGTTGCCGCTGCGAGGTAGAGAGTGCCAGCATCGACTTCCTCGCGGTTGCCAATCCCAATCAGGATCAGTTGGCCCACCTTCAGCCCCGGTGGAGCCAGAATCGGCACGCACTCATAGCGTTTGCCAGTGATCTCACCACTACTAACGATGCGAGTAATGATTCCTCCGGTTGCTTTGTCGATGTCAGCAATCACGCCAGTCCGAGCGCCGCCCACGGTGAGAAAAAGAACGAAGGCATCGGCTTCAATCGCATCAAGTCGGGTGATTGGTTCGGCCAGAATGTCAGCAGGACGGCTGTCGCTGAATCGCTGGACGGGAAGAAATTCGCTGCTCACGGAAGGACTCCTTGGGGTATGGCCGAGTGTTGTAGCTTGTTTTTGCTTTCACGACAGCCCGGCTCAATCCACGGCGATAAGAGCGTGAGTAGCACAGGCAGGACGACGAGATTTCCCAGCAGACCGCCGGCCAGCGTCAGGCAGGAGAGGGCCCCAAACGAAACGGTGGGGATAAAGCCGCTTGTTAAAAGCGCTAGGAAGCCAACCACCAAGCTGAGTGTGGAAAAAATCATTGCCCGACCGGCTGTTTGGTGCGCCGTTTCAAGCGCAGCGGCAAAGGGTTGACCGCTGGCAAGGCGGCGGCGGAAAGCAGCGATGTAGTGAATCGAACTATCAACCGAGAGACCCATCGAAACCGCTGCAATCATCGCTGTTCCCATGTTGACCCGTTCGCCCGCCCAGCCAAGTAGACCCAGCACAATAAAAATCGGCAGGGCATTGGGCACGAGCGCCACAGCCGCTATCAGTGGACTTCTAAAGGCGATTGTCAGGAGGAGAAAAACCCCTGTTGCCGCCAGGAAAAATGTCAGCCATTGATCGGAGATCATGCGTTGGACAAGTTGGGCCAAGAGAACAAAAAATCCTGTCACTTCACCAGCGGCCTGACCGGGGCTCGCCGGGAATTCTTCTGCCACGATGCGATTGACCTGATCGATGAGGTTTCGCTTGGCCTCGGACGGTTGCCGTTCCCTTGCCCGCAGCATGATCCGTAGCCAGACGGAATCATCTTGCGGATCGCGACCGATCAAAGCGCTGCCAAGCTGTGGCAATTGCTGCTTGAGCAGCGTGATCGCCGTGGTCACCAGCCAGTTGCCGAGTTTGCTGCTCTCAAGGCGTTCGAGAGAGATGGGGGATAGGGCCGCTATGACATCGGCAATGCTCATCACTTTGGTGAGCCCAGGAATACGTTTTCCATCGGAGAGGGTGAGTGATACCTCCTCGCGTAGTCGATGCTCCAGCCGAGCCACTCTTGAAAGCACCGTGCCGTCGATGGGGTCTGTTGTCGGCACGAGCACATCCCAGACGCCCGCCCCTCCGAGCCGCGTTTCGATCATATCGTAGGAGGCAACGATCGGGCTGGAGTTACGAAAGTTTTTTGTGAAGTCGGTCTCTACTTTGAGCCAGAACATGCCGGCCACGGTCACAGCCACAAAAGCTACCGAGATAAAAAGAATCAAAGCGGGCCTACGCACGATGCGTTTGACAAGCCGGTCGAGGCCGATTTCCAGTGCGCCCTCACCCCACGCCCGCTGCGGGTCGGCGTCATAGCGGCCGCAGAGAGCAAGAAAAGGAACGATGAGTGCCATAGAGACAAGCACCATTGCGGCCCCGATGGCCGTCATGATGCCAAAGTCGTGGACTGGCCCCACGCGACTGGCAACGAGCGAACCAAAGCCGATGACATCGGTCACAATCGCCCCTAGCACCGGCCAGAAAAGAATTGAAATCGCACGCTCAAGCGCTGCTTGTGGTTCGAGGCCTGTTTCGCGTTGAGAGCGAAATTCCACGATCAGGTGCACCACCGTGGCGATGGCAACCACCGTCACCATCGCCGAAAGCATTGTGGAAACCATTGTCAGCTTAAGGCCTGCCATGGCCAAAACTCCCCGCGTGCTCCAAAGCGAGAGCAGCACGACAGCCAGTGGCACAATCAGCCACCGCAGACTGCGAAACGAAATGAGTAGAACGGCCCCCGCCAGCAGTCCAGCACATGTGCCCAGCAGGTTGCCGTCGCGTTCGAGCATTGCAAAGCCATCTCGCAGCATGACCGGCTCGCCAGCCACAGTGCCTGCTGGAAGGGTCTGCATAAGCCGACGAATCGAATCAATGGTATCGGCGCGAGACGTCGGGGCAGGCTGGTCCCCACGCTCGCTGGCAGCGGGTGGTTTGAGCACACAGACCACAGCAGCAGTGCGATGATCGACGCCGAGCGTGTAGCCCTCCATCAGGTTGACAAGCTTGCGGGCCGTGGGGCTTTGGTCGAGATCGATCACCCGATTCCCTAACGGCGTACTGGCGAGGCTCGTTGCTGACGCCACTCCCGCAATACCTTCAAGGGTGTCGGTGAGAGTTCGCAAACGATTGATGCCATCGACGGTGAAGAGATCGGCATCATCATAGGCCGCGAGGACCACTTCGCTCGCACCAAAAGCACGGGCCATGCGGCGGTAGGGCACAAGCGCGGGATCGGTGCGATCAAACATCGTGTCGATCGACCGAACGAATTCTAACTGTCGCGAGCGGTCAACCGAAATGATGGCCAGCACCACGGCGATGATGGCCAGTGGGGTGCGGAAGCGAATCAGCCAGTTCGCGGCCCGATCGGCAACGGCACGCATGCATGTGCTTTCAGGGTTTAAAAGAGAAGAAACAATGTGGGGCAACGCTGAGACGCTGGTAAGGGAGTGAATTCACACAGACTGAGCGAGGCTATCGAAGGGTTCACGATTTGAAGAAAGCCACCGCAGACTTCGATGAATGGCAGCGGGTCATCGACAACGCATCTTACCGAGATTCAAAAAACAAGACTGTTTTACCCTTGGACGGCCTTGCGTGGAGATTGCCCGAGCCACGCAGAGTACGGCAATCCATGGTGCGTTGTGGTTTCGGCTGCAACGACTGCCGTCGGAACACGAATGGTTTTTTAATGAAATCGCTTCGTGGGCCGGTCGTAGGCCGTGTAAATACCGGCCACGCTGCAACTTGTGGCGGTCGCTTGAGAGGCTTCGAAACGCGTTTTTAGGGCAGCAACACCATTGACCGCTGAAAGCCAGCATTCCTATAGTCCGAGCCATTGTCGTTGACCGCTGCTTTTGTTGTTCTCTTGCGCGCAGTTTCTGTTTGTCCCACAATGCTTCATCGCCCTCAAAATGATTGCTTCGCACTCGCGTGCGTTGTGGCCGTTGCGTCGATATTCGCTCACGCCCAACCGGCTGCCGCGCAGGAAGTCGCGCGGCCATTGGGTGAGACGGCGACGGCAGGCGCTTTGGCTGCGCTGCCGGCGCGAGGCTTGGCTGCGGCCATCGCAGAGGCGGGTCGCATTGAGGTGCCGTCTGTCGATCCCCGCGAGCCACTTTCGATTCGCGCAGCACAAGCGTCGCGATGGACGGAAGGTTCCTACGATGTCTGGCATCTCACCGGTGGCGTGCGGATTTTACAGGGCTCTACGGTGGCAACAGCCCACGAAGCCGTCGTTTGGATTGAACAGGAACGGGGCCAAGCGATTGAACTCCCTGCGGACGGCGTGGCTGCAGAGGGAGCCGACGCCAACAATCCCTTCGGTGAGCAGCAAGTGCGCAGCATGCTAGTGCGGATGGCAGGAAGTGTCACCGTCGAGTCTGCTGGGGGCCCGAAAAAAAACTCTGCTACTAGCGAGGCTGCCCCTCTCATTGATGGCAAGACAGGAAATGTCTCAAGTGTGCGTGGCCCGCGGTGGACCGGCCGATTTTGGATGGTGCAAGACCCACTGCTCGATTTGGCTAGCATTGTGCCTGCCAATGGCACGCCGCCGATCTACGAGGCTATTCCTGAGACAACATCCGCCAGCGCCGTTTTCAAAAAAGTGAGCTCCGACAGTGATGGTGCGGAGGATCAAGAAGGAGAAAATCCGATCCAGCGGACGCAGTTCAGTGAGTTTGGCGCACCGGCCGCACCGACAGTTGCCGCTGCCGGACCGGCCCGTCGGCTGCGAGCGTTTCCCCGTTCGAGCGTGCCGCTGGCTGTGCGGTGGTATCCCAGTCCCTCGGGTGGCGAGTGGATTGCGGTGGTCACCTCGGGAATCAATCTGGTTGTCGACGGCGTCGATCCTGCGGGTCCGCTCGACATCTCTGCCGACAGGCTTGTGATCTGGACACGCAGCGGCACTCAACCCGATCTGGACGGGGCTGCCGGACAGTCGTCCGACACGCCGCTGGAACTCTACATGGAAGGCAATGTTGTCTTTCGACAAGGGCAACGCATCGTCGAGGCTGTCAGCATGTTTTACGACGTGCCGCGGTCGAGTGGCGTGATCACAGGCGCTACGGTGCTGACACCAGTTGATAATTATGCGGGGCTTGTGCGGCTGCGTGCCGATGTGCTGCGGCAGGTCGATCGAAGTCGATTTATTGCCCAGAAAACCGGCCTCACTTCGAGTCGGCTGGGCGTGCCATCGTGGGAGTTTCGCTCCCGCGAACTGGAGTTTACAGATGAACAAGTGCCGTTGGCCGGTCCCTACGGTCAGTCGCTAGTCAATCCCGTCACAGGCGAGCCGGCTGTGGAACACGAGCAATTTATCACCGCCCGCAGCAATACGGTGACGCTTGGAGGCGTGCCTGTGTTGTGGTGGCCGGTGTTGGCAACGAGTGTCAAAAAGCCAACGTTTTATATCAATAATATTCAGGTCAAGAACGACCGGATCTTTGGCACGCAGGTGCTCACAAGTTGGGATGTGTTTCAGGTGTTTGGAGTGCAGCGTCCGCCGACGGGTGTCGACTGGAATTTCGACGTCGACTACCTGAGCTTGCGTGGGCTGGCAGGCGGCACATCCCTGCTCTACAACCGTCCAGCGTTTCTGGGTATCGACACGCCGGCAAACGGAGTTGCCGACGCGTGGTTTATCGGTGACAGGGGCATCGATAATCTGGGTTATAATCGCCGAAACTTTACCTATCCAGGCTATCCAGACACCACATTCCGAGGCCGATCATTCTGGCGGCATCGACAGGATCTCGGCTACGGCTGGCAGGCGCGTGGCGCCGCCGGCTGGATCAGCGACACAAACTTCCTCGAAGAATACTACGAAGCTGAGTGGGAGGAGGGCTACGAGCAGCGGACATGGCTCGACCTACGGCGGCCTGTCGACAATCGGGAACTGCGATTGATGGCGAGCGTGCGAGTCGATCCATTTTTCACGCAGAGCGAATGGTGGCCGCGACTCGACCACTATTTAATGGCCCAGCCGCTCTTGAACGATTCGGTGAGTTGGTACGAACACTCAAGCGCTGCCTATGTGCGACAAAATCTTCCGCAGACGCCGACGGTTGGCCAAGGCCTCAACGTGTGGACGACACTGCCGTACGAAAACAATGTCATCGGCGAACGCTTTACCACCCGGCAGGAACTCGATCTGCCGTTCCAGGCTGGCGCCGTCAAGATCGTGCCCTACGCGTTGGGTGAGTTGTCGCACTGGGGTGAGAGCCTTTCGCAGTCACCAATCAATCGCGCGTATGGCCAAGTTGGTATCCGTTCGAGTTTGCCGCTCTGGTCGGTCGATAATACTGTCGAGAGTCAGCTCTGGAATGTGCACGGCTTGGCCCACAAGGTTGTCTTTGAGGCCGAGTTTTCTTATGCCAACAGCACACAGGACATTACGCAGTTTCCGCTTTACGATCAGATCGATGACGACACCATCAATCAGTATCGCCGCAACATCCCCTACTGGGATTACGGCGCTGTGCCGGGACAAACCCTACCGCTAGGATCGCCTTTTGTGTTTGGACCAAGCGGCAAATACGACCCTCGCAGCTACGGCGTGCGACGGGGGATGGGCAGCTGGGTGACTGGTCCGACTGAGATTGCCAACGATCTGACGGCGTTTCGCCTTGGTGCCCGGCAGCGTTGGCAGACCAAGCGCGGTCCTATGGGCAACCGCCGGATCATCGATTGGATGGTGCTCGATATTGACGGTGAAATCTTTCCGACATCGAGTCAAAACTTTGGCTCGGTGATGGGGCTTTGGCAGTACGACTTTCGCTGGCATGTTGGCGATCGTACGACGCTGCTTTCCTCGGCCGACGTCGATTTCTTTACAGGCGGGCAGCAGTTGTACACCGTGGGTGCTCTGCTAAACCGCACGCCGCGAGGCAGCTTTTATCTTGGATTCAATGAGTTTGGCGGGCCGATTCAAGCCAGCGTGTTGACAGGATCCTACACCTATCGAATGAGTCCTAAATGGGCTAGTTCGTTTGGCACAGCCATCGATCTGAGGGGCCGCAACATTGGCCAAAGCGCGCAGCTTACGCGCATTGGAGAATCATTTCTCATGACGTTTGCATTCAACGTCGACTACAGCCGCAACAATGTGGGCGTGACATTCAATCTCGAACCGAGATTCCTGTCACGCACACAGTTTGCCACCCGCACGGGTCTCGATGTGCCAATGGCCGGTGCCTACGGGCTGGAATAAAATAAACGAGGGCTTGAGCGCCGCTTGTCATCCGCTCATTGCCTCTTCAAGGAATTGTGTTCGAGTCGAAGCCAGAGGTGCCAGGCTGCAAAGATCACTGCCAGCAGGGCATAGGACAAGAATAGCTCGAAGGGGCCGCGGCCAATGGCTTCTTCGGGCAGTGCGCCGATATTCCACGGTAAAAAAAGACGGCCGTCGGAAAATGGTGAATGGATAACGCCACACAGCGAGAGGCCGCCAGCAGCCAGGCTCCATGCAGCAGCGGTTGAAAGTTTTCGGTCGATCAGGGCCGTCACCATGCCAGCCCACAGTAGGCTTGTGACGATAAACCCAGAGGCCAGCAGGTGAATGGAGAAAAGTTCGCGGGCCAGGGAGGCTGCCGGGTGGGCTCCAGCGGCCAGCAGTTTGTCGGTTTGAATTGCCACCATGGCTGCTAGCGCAGGCACGCAGGCAATCGCCACAGCAGGATAATGCCGCTGCGGCGTGGCATGGAAACTCTGTGCCGTGATCTCAAGGCCGATAAAAACAAGGATCGGTAGAATCGCCGGGCCCGGAATCGATTGGTAGAGATAAGCGAACGTTCCGGTCAGGCTGGCGACGCCGATAAAAATTGCGGTTGCTAGCGTGTAGGCAGCGCGGCCACCCATCGCCTTGTAGGCCGGATGGCCGATATAGGGAGTGGTTTGAATCACTCCGCCGCAAGCACCGGCAAGGATCGTGGCAAGTCCCTCAACGCCGATGATCCACCCTGTGTGGTAGTCGTCGCCGGCCGCCGCCGCACTTTCCGTGCAGTCGATGCCCCCCACCACGGTGCCCAACGCAAACGGGATAACGATCGGCAGATACTTGAGCGACGCGGGCCACGCTTCCAGCCATTCGCACTTGAATGCCGCCAGCCACTCAACCGGCCAGAGAGCGGCCTGCGGATCGATTGCCGCATGAAAAGTATCGGCCGGCATCCAACCAGTCGATGTGCCAATCAATTGGATCAAGCCGCCGACGAGCAAAGCCGCAAGTGCCCCAGGAATGCGCAGCGGAAAGGGGATTCTCGCCGTCAGACTTCCCAGCACGATACCCATTGAGACCCAGCCCACGAGCGGCGAACCGAAGATTTCTAAGATGGGCATAAATGTAATCAACGCCAACGCAATCGCCGCCAGGCTGCCAAGCAAGCCTGCCCGAGGCACGAGGCGACGGATCGGTCCAGCGACAGCGCTGCAGAGCACTTTAAAGATGCCGCTGGCCACAATGGCACACATACCAATATGCCAGGCGTGCCTCGCGGCCAGTTCTCGCTCCATACCCCCGGCCAGTGCGTCGGCATAGGCGGGACCAAGAACGAAAAAGACCATGCCAAAGGTGCTAGGAGTATCGAGGCCCAGCGGCATGGCCGTGACATTGCTGCGGCCGGTGCGACGGGCCAGCCGAAAGGCCATCCATGTGAAAATTAGATCCCCGGCCACCACACCCACGGCAGTCCCAGGCACAAGATGGGAGAGGGCAAACTGAGCGGGATAGTCAAAAACTGCGGCTAACAGCGAAACGGTCAGGACAAGATCGGCCAGATTGTCGATGGAGAGACCAAAAAAAGCGTTAATATCCCCCGCGGTGGCCCAGCGGTAGGGAGTGGCTGTGGCCATCAATCAATCCTCTTTAAGGCCAAAATGAGTGTGGTTTGGGAGATGTCGGCTGCGGACGCTCGAGTGGTCCATAGGGTAACAGTTTCCGGGGCAGACCCAAAGACCCGAGCCGCGCCAGACTGGCATCTGGAGGGCTATACTCGACAAGTCTGATTTTGATTCATTTTGGATCACCTCAATCCCACACGAAGTTCTCGGCGAACCTTTCCTCTGTAGCACTCGTACCATAGATGGATCTGCCTAAAACCCACTCCAAGTCGTCATACGGCAATCGTGCCAGTGGAACTACCTCCACGGATGAGCCGTTGGCACATGAAGTGGAAAAGACTGACGAAGAACTGATCAGCCAATTTTCAACGATGGATGATACGGTGGCCTTTGAGTTGCTGGTTCATCGCTATGAAAATGAACTGTTTAGCTACCTTCGCCGCTATTTAGGCAGTACGGAAATGGCCGAGGATGTTTTCCAAGCAACATTCTTGCAAGTTCATTTGAAGCGTGAAAATTTTGAAGAGGGAAAAAAATTTCGTCCCTGGCTTTACACGATCGCAACCCACAAAGCTATCGATGCCCAGCGTCGTAATCGCCGCCACCGCATGGTGAGCCTCGATCAGCGAATGGGGAGCGATGAAGACTTGGGTTCCCTGGTGGACATGCTGGCGGGACGAGGTCAGACAGTCGACGAACAAGTAGAGGGTGAGGAGGCCCGGGCATGGATGCGATCAGCGGTCGAGGAACTTCCAGAAACACTCAAGAACACGCTCTTGCTGGTCTATCACCAAGGTATGAAATATCGCGAGGCAGCCGATGTGCTCGCTATTCCGGTGGGAACGGTCAAGAGCCGTCTCCACTCGGCACTCTTAAAACTCAATCAGTCGTGGGCGATAAGTGGTCAAAGTCAGTGACCGGACCCAGATCACCAACCGCTGCCGCAACAATAACAACTTTGAACAAGCAACTTCACAATCAACTTTAGTTGTGAGCCTTCCTTATGCAAAACGAAGCTTTCCTCATGCGAAATGAACTGCTTGGCTACGCTCTGGGCGCACTTGAACCTCCTGAAATGATAAGCGTTGAAAAGGCGTTGGCCGATCCGATTCAAGGGCCGTCGCTTCGGCGGGATCTCGATAGTTTGAGGAGAGCCACCCAACCGCTCTCCTGCGACAAAGAAGAAGAGATTGCACCGGCTGGCTTGGCCAGACGCACGCTCATGCACATCGCCGCACAAGGAGCAACCAACATTCGTTCCTTACCAATGCCTCGCGTGTTTACGCCCGAAGCGACCGTCGGACACACCGTGGGGCCGAGGATCTGGCTCGACCGCATGATCATCGCGGCAACAGCCGTGGCAGCATCGGTGCTTGTGGGGCCGTTGCTCTTAGATTCGATTACCCAATCGCGTGAGCGAAGGGCCGAAAAAAATCTGAGTAAGGCATCCGCTGCGCTGCAGGCCTATGCTGAATCGCACCGCATTTTCCCTACGCCCCCCAATTCAGGGCCACTTTCTCGCGCCGGTCTCTATGCTCCGACGCTTGTTTCAGAACAGCGACTTGTGGCGGACGATGGCACGCTCTTGTGTTCTGATTCAGTTTTGTCGGGCAACGGTAATTTTTGCGTGCCGACACTCGAAGAACTCAAAGCGGCAATTGGCACACCGAGATTTGAGGAAATGGTGCGGAGCATGGGGGGCGATTACGGCTACAGTTTGGGCCATCGCGACGCCTCTGGAACCCTGCAGCCCTATCGAAATTTCCGCCGGGCCCATCATCCGATCATGGCCGACGCTCCCGATGAGAGCGGGGAGAAGAGCGGCAATCATCCCGAGGGCATCCATTTTATCCTTTTCGAGGATGGCCACATCCAACGGTTTTCCGCAGCCGATATTCACCGCGATGATCATCTCTACAGGAATCATGACGGCCATGCCAAGGCTGGCCTCGATGCCGAGGATGCTGTCATCGGCGACTCACACCACCAGCCGTAGATATTTTTGATCTGGTGCTCTGGCTAGGCTGGGGGCAGACGGCTAGCAGGAAACACAAAGCGCTACTCGAGTTTTAATTCTCAAGTTTTAATGTGAAATTCTTAAGCAACTGGCTTCGACTAGGCGTTCATTCTTTTTTGAGGATCTGGGTTGCCGCTGCGGCAATGGCGTCGGCTGTGATGCCAAAGTGTTTGTAAAGAAGCGGTGCTGGGGCTGAAGCACCGAAACTCTTCATGCCAATAAATCGACCACGACTGCCGATCCACCGCTCCCAGCCAAAGCCACCCGCTGCCTCACAGGCAACCCGGGCCGTGATACTCGCAGGCAACACGCTCTCGCGGTAGGCGGCATCTTGCTCTTCAAAAAGATCCCAGCAGGGCATGCTCACGACTCGCGCATGGATGCCGGTTGCCGCCAACGCAGCTTTTGCATCGAGGCACAGTTGCACCTCGCTGCCAGTGCCAATCAGGATGCAGTCGGGTTTTCCGCCCGGGGCATCCACAAGCACATAGGCCCCCCGTGCCACGCCTGCCGCCGAGGCTGCCTGCGTGCGGTCGAGCGTGGGTAGGTTTTGTCGGCTCAAAACCAGTACGGCCGGACGATCGAGACGCTTGATGATCACGCGATAGGACTCGGTCACCTCGTTGGCATCACTCGGTCGAAAGACACTCAAGCCCGGCACAGCACGAACGCTGGCCAATTGTTCGATCGGCTGATGGGTGGGACCGTCTTCCCCTAGGCCGATTGAGTCGTGCGTAAGAATATATATTACGCCTTGATTACCAATGGCGGAGAGTCGTAGAGAAGGCTTAAGGTAATCAAGAAAGACAAAGAACGTGGCGCAGTAGGGTCTCAGGCCCGAAAGAGCCATGCCGTTACAGGCTGCCGCCATGCCGTGCTCCCGAATACCGAAGTGAAAGTTGCGGCCACCGGGTGAATCTGGCTCAAAATCCCCCGCCCCGGGCACATGCGTCATTGTTGATGGAGACAGATCGGCCGAACCTCCCAGAAACCACGGCACGCTCGCACTGAGAGCCTGTAAAACCTTGCCCGAGGAAACGCGACTGGCCAAGCCCTTGGGATCGGCCGGGAAAGTCGGAAGACTCTTTTCCCAATCGGCTGGCAGTCGTCCGACCAGAAAGTCTTTCAGTTCGGCGGAGAGTACCTGATGCGACTCTGCATAGGCAGCGATTGTTTTGAGCCATGCTGCTTGCGCCTCGGCTCCTCGGGCCCCGAGGGTGCGGGCAAAGTGCTGCGGCACTTCCGGCGGTACGAGAAAAGACAAAGCAGGATCCCAGCCGTACGATTTTTTTGCACCGGCGAGATCATCAGGACCCAGCGGTGCGCCATGCGCCTCATGGGAGCCAGCTTTTTTAGGTGCCCCGTAGCCGATCACGCTCTTGACGATGATGAGGGTTGGTTTCTCTTGCTCGGCCTTGAAGGCCGTCAGCGACTTTTTCAGAGCGGCCGTGTCGTTGGCATCGGCGACCCGCTCAATGTGCCAGCCGAGGCCCTTAAATCGCAAGCCGACATCCTCGCTAAAGGCCAGTTCGGTTTCGCCTTCAATCGTGATCGAATTGTCGTCGTAGATCCAACACAGGTTCGACAATCGCAGGTGGCCGGCGATCGATGCAGCCTCACTAGAAATACCCTCCATTAAATCGCCATCGCTGCACAGAACATAGGTGTCGTAGTCGAATACTTTTTGGCCGGGCTGGTTGTAATGCGCAGCCAGCCAGCGCGATGCGATCGCCATGCCGACAGAGTTGCCACAGCCCTGACCAAGTGGGCCAGTGGTTGTTTCGATGCCGGCGGTCATGTGATGTTCGGGATGGCCAGCGCAGACGCTGCCAAGTTGACGGAAGTTTTGAATGTTGTCGAGAGAGATAGCCGGTTGGTTGTGCCTGGAATCGCCTGCATCGCCGCGACGGATACCCGCCAGGTGAATCAGCGAATAGAGCAGCATCGACGCATGACCGCAGGAGAGCACAAAGCGATCCCGATTGGGCCAATGTGGATTGAGCGGATCGTAGCGGAGGAAATCCCGCCACACGGTAAATGCCACAGGGGCCAGCGCCATTGGCGTTCCAGGGTGGCCGCTCTTGGCGGCTTCAACGGCGTCCATCGACAGGGTACGGATCGTGTTGATTGCCAGGCGATCGAGGTCGCTGCCATGAGCGGCGGGCGAGGTGGCGGGCGGGGCAGAAGCCATGAGAAAATTCTCCGACGAACAGAAATTGAATCGTTATGAAGAGCAGCAGAGTCTAGAAGCTAGCGGGAAGTCCCGTCAACGAGCGATCGCCGTTCAAGTACGCTCCACACAGGGTGAGTGTTGTTTTCAGAGTTGTGGCTAGCGCGATAGGTGCCGCCGGTAGTCGGTGTCAAGATTTGCATAGGTCTGTCGGCAGAGCTTGGCCAGCGTGTCGGCTTCGACTGTACCGGTATAAATCTGCACGAGGTATTCCAGGAACGCTTCACGGTATCGTGCCTGCTGGCCGTTCATAAAGAAGTCGCCCAGACCGGAAATCTGGCTGTAGAGCTGTGGAAGTCGTTGGCTGGCTTGGAAGTCGCGACGCCCCATCGCCGCGAGTTCGGCTAGCGGCAGATAAAAATTGTCTCTAAGCAATCGCTCGCGAGCGGCCGGCGTTCGACCAGCCTCCAAGCCACCGAGCGTCCAGCCGAAGTCAGTGCGAGTCAGGCTCTCCATGTAACAGGCCGCCGCTTCGATGGCCCAGAAGCCGCAGCGCTCGCCAGCCAGCGGGCTCGTCTTTTGCATTTCAGCAAAGAGTTGATGAGTCGCCTCGTGATGAATGGTTGTCGGCGTGATGGTGTCTACGGCCTGCGGGGCAGGTTCAGCAAAAAACCAAGCTGTGCGGGTCGGGCTCCAGTAAATTCCGAGCGTCTGTCCGATGAGTGGCTCAACTTTTTCAAGCTCGGCAACATACTGCTGCCGGTCGGCTAGCAGCTTCGCATCAAACGGATCGTGGGCGACCAGACGCCTGGAGATGGCGGCAGGTTTTTCCGCAGTGGGGGTCTCGGGAAGAAACCCAGCAAAGGCCTGTCGCCAGATGGAGTGTGTTTCCTCGAGTCGCTGGGCAAGGAGAGTGGCTTGGGCAAGTTCTGCGGTCGTGACGATCTGCCAGTGGTCAGAGGCAAACTTTCTTCCACGAGCGATGCTGCGCGGGCGTGCGGCTTGAGCTGCGACAGTGGTCCAGCGGCCATCCTCATAACGCTCGCCTTTGCGATAGCGATCCAGCCGGCCCTTGGCCAGCCAGCCAAAGTCTGCCGAATATTCTTCTCCCTTATCAATGCGCCGTGCAGCCTCTGGCCAAACCCACGCTCCGTGGCGTTGCACCCAGCCGCCAATCGCACGGGCATCGGCATGCTGTGGATCATCGCGCAGCGTCTGGTACACAAGCCGCAACTTTTCGGCACCGCTTTTCGTTCGTGCGAGGGCAAATGTGCTGGCGGCCCGACTATGGCGGGCGAGACAAAAATCATCCCAGAGCGTTTGCTCTTCTGGGGTATCGATCGAGTCAGGCGTCTCAAGTCGGGCTGGAATGAGCAGGGCAAACTGTTGCTGCGACTCGGCTGGAAGTTGCCACTGTTGGATACTCAAAGCCAGCTCAGCGTGGCCGCCAAGCGTAGCCCGCTGGGCCAGATTAGCGGCTGTCACACTCCACGTGGCGACGTCGTCTGTGGCCGTGTGCTGAGGTTCGGCCGCGGGGGGGGTAGCGGCGGCCGTGAGCGAGTGCGTCAGTAAGGTTGCCCCAACAACGGCCAAGGCGACAATCTGACTTTGTTGCGGACGCGAAGTCTTTATGAATTGCGTGAAAGCGGTCATCGCCTGGCCAGAAAAATTACCAAGGCACAGCAGGCAGTACACTGGATCGACGAGATAGTCCCAGGCGTTGGTTGATTCAAGGCAACGCATCTGCCATGCCCCGCCCGCAGCCAAGAGCACGAATCCAAACCGGTTTGTTTGCAGCAGTAAAACGAAACCAATTCCGGCAGCGACCGCAGCTACGCCCGGGGAAGACCAGCCCAGCACATAGGGATCAAACGGGCCCAGTCCGAGGGCCAGTGGATAGAGTAAGAAACCGGCAAGGAGCCCGCAGAAAATTCCCGTCCGTCGCCCGCGCTTGTCCAAAAGTGGCTGTGAAAGCAGGGGGGAGAGCGAATAGTCTAAGAGCAGTGCCAGGCACGGAATCGAGAGATTCAAACTGAAGCCGTGTAGCCAGCGGCCCAGCGGCAGGCCGTTGATTGGCACGAGCGACAGAGCACCGACCGCCACAGGCAGCCCTGCCCAGCCCAGCAGTTGCTCGAGCCGTGTAACGCGGGCGAGAGCTGCCAAAACAATTCCCCACGCGGCAACGGGAAACCACCAACAAAGTTCGTCACTCATGCCAGTGGCTTTCCAATTTGGGCCAGGAGCCAAGCCTCGTTCATGACAATGTGTCGAATGCGTTTCATTTTCCACGAATAGACAAGCTGCACGACGCCCTGCGAGTCTTGAATCATGTAGGGATAAGCAAACTTTTCGCCGGGCTGATCATCCAACGTAGCGATCAACTGCCACTGGCTGACGCCATCGGGGGAGAGGGCCAGAGAAAGATTATCCCGAGAATGAGCGGAGTTGTTCAGTGCCACCAGCAGATGGCCTGTTGAGAGTCGCACCGCTGCGACACTGGCGTCGGCATTCACCAAGTCTGTTTCAATCGGTGGCGTCCATGTCTGGCCACCATCTGCTGACGACTGCGAGGCCATCCGGCGGTGAGCAGAGTGGTTGCGTAAAAATGCCAGAGCGTGGCGGCCATCGACAGGGACGACCGTTGGCTGAAGCAGCGACCGACCGCCAGCCAT
>QWQJ01000127.1 GCA_003670865.1 Planctomycetota bacterium
ATGCTTGACCTCCCCCAGAACCAAGCAGAGGAGCAGAAGCGGTAGCAGATCCTGAGACCACCTCGAGACTCGCCAGCATTGACTTGAGACGCGAGGGCGTGTTCCTCACAAGATGTGCGGGGCCGAGCTTGAGACATGATGTTTCCGGAGCAGCAGTCACGACTGGCGAATTGAATGCTTTTCCGAAGAGTATACTAACACGATTACTTTTTTGCTGGCTCAGGTGTGGCGGCCATTTGCGGTCGTTTGATAAAGTAGACCTTCGGATCATCGATAACCCATGGCGTGCTCCACGTCTTGCCGTCGTCCTGAGTGCAGACATTGAAGAAAAATGTCTTTAACTGCTCCGTCTTGTAGCCGTAGGGAAACTGCGATGTGATGTGATCCTCCATCGTCAGTTCTTCAACGCCGGGCCGGGCAAAATAATGCACCATGCCATCAGGCGAAAACGAGAGGCCAAGGGTCCACCAGCCGAGTTGAACCATCTTAGGGCCTCGAATCTCGCCGCCGTTGCGGCCGCCGCGAATGCGGAGATAGGCACTGTCGGCCTTGTACTTGCCATCGTGGCTGCTGTCGAAACAGATAAACATCCCAGGCCAATATTCCTCCAGGCCCCAATCCCCTTTATCGGGATGATCTTCGCCGGTGATCGTGGCGTGCGTGTAGCAGCCAGCGCGAAATCCAAATGACGGTCCGGTGCGATTTTCCCACTGTTCAAATGGGGGAAGGTAGACCCGCGTTACAATGCTCGGACTGTCGGCCACCGACATGCTCCGCCGCAGCGCTCGCTGCATGTTGTAGATCAGGTCGTCCTGCTGCATCTGATACGTTGTGCGACCGGGAATGCCAGCATTGAGCGACGCGATCAAGAGGCCGTATTCACTTCCTTCGAGGCCGGGAGCGGGCAGGGCAATCCGCTTGACGACATCGGGCGTGCCGCGCTTTGGACCCTCAAACCACTTGCCGTTGACACTCTTTGCCATTGGGCTGCGCATGCGTTTGTCTTGCTCCTCGGAGCTTTTTGGGTGGTTGTAATTCCACCCCCACTTCTCGTCCTCGAAATCATCGCCCACTCCTTTGACAATCGAGCCTGTGCCGGGAAGCAACACCGGTTTCTTGGGTGCCGGTGGGACTATGACGGCCGCTGCCGATTGGTTGGGCTTCTTAGTGGCCCCCATTTTCTTTTGGGTCGCGCGTTGGACGTTTGCCTGTTCGGCAGCCAAGAGTTGTGCGGTTGCAGGCAGGACGAGCCCGAGGCAGAGGCTCGCCAGCACGATTCGATAGGAGAAACAGCGCGACATAAAATTTCCTCTTGAAAGGACCACACAAGAAAATACGGAGACTCCAGAAAGATCGACGCTCGATCGATAGGGAATCAAATCAGCGGCTAGACCACTGACGTCGACGAGGTTGACCCGCCAAAGACGCCCAAATTCTCTGGCTCGGCAAGATTGGCTAGCCCGCGCTTTCCCCCCAGAGTAAGGCAGTCGGGGGCCCAGTCTCAGATGCAAAAAACATCTGGCATCAGTCGGGATAAAACGTCAAAACCTTTTTCGACAAGAACTTACGGCCGCCACTGTCTGAGGCGGTAAAGGCTCAATGTGATGAGCAATTCCCGACATATTTCTAAGCACATGCATCGATGCAGACGACTCGCGCACAGCCCGCAAGCGATCGGGCTTTTTATTGCTGCCTGTGCAGCCGGTGCAATTGTCGCAATCGGAGTCAATCGTAGTATTGAACGACAACTCATTCACGTAAGGCAGATCGAATCTGCCACGCACAGCGTAGCTCCGCAGGTTATTGTACACGAGTCACTCCCCGTGGCAGGCGATGTGGCCCGACAAAACGCCATTCAATTTGTTCAATGGAGTCAACTCCTGCCCAATCAGCCGCCGCCGGTTGCCACTGCTCCAGCCTCCCCTCCTAAGCCGGCCAAGACAGGTACAGCAAAGCCGATCAGGGGTCCTGTGATTCGTCTTTCAGGCGACACGCTTGTGCAGCAAGACACCGACTACCAACTCAAGCTGATTCAAGGCAGCGAAACGCGACTCACTGTTCGTAAGCCGGGGGGCAGGATCATTTTTAATGGCACGATCGATACACCGGAACAACGCAGCCGGATGCCGATGGTGGTTCGTAGTCGAGTGGAGCAGATGGAGCAGTTGTTCATCGATGACCCACCATCACTCGTTCAGGGTGCCACCCCTAAAACGCTTGTCAGTGTTGCAAAGATAACTGTTCGGCAGGGAAGTTCGATCGAAGAAAATTTTCTTCGAGAGCAGCCTCCAGCCATTCCGCTGGCGCCCGACGTGAAGATTGGCAGTCTCAACATCGAGCCAATCGAGTTGCATTAAATCACTATTGTCACCAATTCACTTGAACGGTGTTGTTCGACCAACCGCCTGCCGCTGATCGCGGAGCCGACGGGGTCTGCATGGCTGAGCCAGATGAACGGGATGGTGAGTGCATCGGTCGCCAGGGGTCCGGGCCACTCAGCGAACCCCCTGGCAACTGGATTACCCATGGGCCAAATCCCCGCGACATGCGCGAAAAAGATTCCTGTAATTGTCGCTGCTGGATCTCTTGTTGCCGCATGAGTCTGCGACGCTCGGCTTCAGCGTTGGCAGCAGCATAGGCCTCGCGGGCAAGGCCAGAGCACTCACCCGAGGACTTAATCGAATCCTCATACTGCTGTCGCTGCAGCAGTGACTTTGCTTTCTCGAGCGCAGCGACGGCCCCTTGCAGATCAGCCGATACGCCTTCGGCATACCAGGCTGCGGCGCGGCGGAGCAGGGCGTCTGTTTCTTCTACATTTTCACGTGCCTGCTGAGCGAGGCGTTCATCTTCACCGGCCAGATTCTCGGCCCGGGCTGCAGAAGAGTCAGCGGCTGTAAGCACCTGTGCCACCTGCCGCCAATCGGGCCGTTGGAGCCCTAAGCCTCGATTGGCAACCTCAAGAAGTCGTCCTGCCTCCCGGCAGCCTTCATTGGCCCGCACGCGGTCGGTGCGCTGCCGTTTCAGCCGATCTTCTAAAGTCACTACTCTTTTTTGAATGCAATCGCGTTGCTCTGGCAACGAGCCGCGCAGCCTGTTGAGTTCTGCTTGACGAGCGGTCATTGCTGCCCAGCAACCTTCCACCCAGTCGGTCTGCCGCACGGCCTCTTCCCCAAGGGCCAGCCCACGCAAAAAGTGTTGTCGCCCAGGTTCGATGGCGGCCCGCGTACCAAGTAAAAGTTCACGGACGCGGGCAATGCCTTCATCAGCCTTGCCAAGATTGTCGGCCACATCGGTCCATGCGGAGTCCGCAGAAGAGATTCGCATCTGTTCAAGGGCTTGCACCGCTTCGGCACGTTTGCCGGTGAATGCTTCCGCGCGCAGTAGGCGTACGGGTAAAAGTTCGGCCACCTTCGCTTGAGCAGCTTCGATGCTTGTCATCAAGGCCACGGCTTCAGCGGTGAGTTGCTCTGCTCTTTCGACATGGACTTGTGCGACTGCTGTTTCGCCCTCATCGAGGATTTGAGCAGCCATCTGATGAGCTTTGGCAGCAGCCTTTAGGAGTTCGTCGGGGTTTGCTCCGGGCTCCGTCAAGAGCCAACCAGCGGCCCGCTTTAAGCCGACTTTGTGCTCCACATCAAGCGTCTCTAAGCGTACCTTTTCGCGACGATCGTCGAGGGTCTCAATCGTATCGATCTGTCCGGACGTGTAGGCCAACAGATCGCCGGTGCTTGCCAGTCGTCCCCGGGAGGCAATTGGATCGCTTTTGAGATCGTGGCGAGCCATCTCAATCCCTCGCGAGATATCTGCCATAACTGCTCGAAACGCTGTGCTCCGGCGGCCTTTGCTGGTGAGCTTATCCAGACGCTCCAGCGTCAAGTGAAGTTGTCGGTCGACCTCCTCGGAGAGCTGGCTGGCTTTTTCGTGTGCCTGTTCAAGGGCGTCCAGCGGTGCGCAGCATTCCCCTGCCACATCTTCTCGTGGCGGGCGGGCTGCGGCCGAATTGAGCAAGGCAATGGCGTCATCTGCTACGGCCGTCCCTAGGAACCATTCATCGTTGATGCGTGCCTCGGCTTTTTCCCAGATATCCATAAGCGATAGCCACGCTTCTCGGTAACGCCTGATGGCCGATTGCACGCCGTCATACGACGAGCGGGTCAGACCCTGTATAGGAGTTTGAAAATCGGGATCGGTATGGGGCAGCATGCGATGGCGTTCCTGTTGGCTGTCGAGCAGGTCGGATAGCGAGACAACCTCGCTTTTAAATGCAGCGAGTTTTTCACGCGCTTCGTGCATCCGTCGATCGTGCCGCGATCGCTGTAGAAAAAAAGCGATAAGACCAGCTAAGACTGTCGCGACTGCCAGACTAATGGGTAACGTTACGGTGCGAAAAACCCGCGACGCCTCAGCTCTCGCCTGCGTTCGATCCTGTTTTGTCTTGACCCATATTTCTATTGCATCAACCAGATCGGCAAGACCTAAGTCATACTGATCATTCTTCGCTCGAGGCACAAAAATCTTTTCAATCAGCTCATTTTGAATGGTCTCCGGGCTGAGGCCGCTCGACACTTCCAGTCCCCATGGCGCCCGCATGGCAATCTGTCTATCTTTCACATCGAGCACGATCGTCACATCGCCCGCCGGATCAAAAGTTAACGGTTGGCCATCGACCTGTGCTTGAGTCGCCGACTCTTGGTTCCAGCGATCGACCAATGTGTTGAGGATCTCGGTTGCGGCATTCTCTTCACCACCGCCACCGCTCACAACAATCACGCGGTAGTCGCGACCGCTGGTCTGCTTGGCTTTGTCGACCGCTGCGCGCACCGAATCAAATGTATCACTGACTCCTGAAATAAAAACACGGTTGGAATCACTTGCCAGCACAAGGGGCTTGGGTTGTGCAGCAACAAGAGCCCGGCACAGGATCGATACCTGTGCCAGTGGCGATACAGCCAGAGCCAACCACAGCAGGAGTTTCAAAATCGCTCGATAGTGGTTGGTCAAAGCAGGCTGCACGGATAACCCTATAGTGGCGGGACTTCAAGGAATGATGGGAAAGATTTGATCCGGCGATACGGGGGATCGTTCCAGCGGGGCTGTTTCGCTCTTAGATTTCCGCTTATGGCAGGTCGATGTCTTCAACCGAACCACGTGGGAAATTGAAGGGAAATGCGCTCGGCGGGCTGTCTGCAGTCGAGCGGCGATTGGAAGGCATTGCTGGCGTTTGCCGGGGAGGTGTGGTGAGAGCCGTGCCTCGGGCCGAAGGCAAACCTAAGCCACCTGGCACCCTGCCAGCATTCAGAGGAGCTTTTGACCCGCTCGCGCCATATCCCGGGCGAGCGCCGGCTGCACCGGCCCGCAACCCACCGGTTGTCACGGCTGGCCGTGGGGTCAGAGCCGGAAACCCGGGACGAATCGGTACCGATGTGCGATTCTCTCCACCCGGGGCTGTTGGCTGCTGTGTGCCCTTTGGGGATTGAGTCGGTGGGGCCACTGTGAGTGGTGCTTGGCCGCGTGGGCTCCCTTTCGGAGCAACGCCAGCAGGCGTCTCAGCCAGAATGTCCGGGGGAAAAATCAACGGATCCTTGTTGGTGAGGGGAGCGTTGGAAGCGTTGTTGGTATCGATGCGAGTTCGGCCGGTGAGCGGATCGACTGACCCTGAGTTGGCTGGCGTGCGGGCCTTGCCTGTGAGGGGGTCAACGCCTGAGTTCTGAATTGCGTTGCGTCGCTCCCGCCGCATTTTAGAACGGGCCATTTCGGCCTCTGCGGCATCGATGCGGCCGTCGTTATTTAAGTCCCAGCGTTTGATCAGTTCATCCCGAGTGAGAGAGCCCGATATCGGTGCACCACTCTCAGGTAAAAGGCCGCCTCCTCGCGGTGCTGGTAACTGCGCTGGCAGTTCACACATCATTTCCACCCCTAGAAATGGGATGGCCAGAGATACTGCAATAATTCCCGAGTTGCGCGCAATCAATCGCCACGAAAAATTTGGCAGCGGGGTCGGCCTAGACAATAGAAAGGCAAACGGCATTGGTGGCGTCTCCCACGTATTGAAAAGTCACAGGGAATTCGTCAAAGAACCACCGCAGCGGCTCTACCGAAAGTTTATCACACTCCTGGCAGAAAACGGTGCCTGGCACCGAATATGGGGGGTTTGGGTAGGAGTCTTGCCTATCTTTCCTAGATTTGGTGCCAGGCACCGTTTTGCTCCGGAGCTGGCTACATTGTGCGTCGCACGGCGTTTGGTGCGCCTCTCTAACCATTGACGTTGCCCGTCGAGCACGTTTCTGCTGCCGATCGTCTTGTAGCCATTCTACCCAAGGGCCTGTGCTCTTTCGATGCGGCCGACAGCGACTTCTTCCTCCAGCTAGTGCCCGGCCCGAGGAATCGTGCTGGGGTTCCCGACATGATCCGTGTCATGAAGGAACGCATCGAGGCCCGTCGCAGCGAAGATGCGTTTTCAGTCGGCTGCTTGTATGGGCCCAGCGGTTGCGGTAAGACGTCGATTGTGAAGGCCGGTCTGCTGCCAACGCTTGTTTCAATCTATGTTGACGCTGCGACCGCCAGCCCCGACACCATTCTTTTGGAGCGACTGAAGGGCCGCTTTCCACTGCTCGGTGACCAGCCGTCTTTGACTGCCGCCTTAACCACTGTGCGACGCGGAGAGGTGCTGCCAGAGGGACACAAACTTCTGCTTGTCATTGACCAATTTGAGCAGTGGCTGCAGGCCCATCCAAACAGTCGAGAAAACGATCTCACGACAGCCCTGCGGCAGTGTAACGGTACTCATTTGCAGTGTTTCGTCATGATGCGAGACGACTTCTGGGTCGCCGTAAACCGATTCATGCGAGAGCTGGATATTCGGCTGGTCGAGCGAGTGAATTCGGTGATGATCGACCTATTTGATATTGATCATGCCACCGGAGTGTTATCGTCGTTTGGACGGGCCTATGGTCGCTTGCCCGCTACGAGCAGTCTTCTTTCGCCGCAGCAGAAAGAGTTTTTAGAGAGTGCTATCGCCGGGCTTGCGGTTGATGGCAAGGTGGTGGCACTGCGGCTGGCGCTGTTTGCGGAAATCATGAAGAACTGGGAATGGACGCCGACGATGCTCAAGAAGGTGGGCGGGTCAAAGGGCGTGGGAGTGGCATTTCTAGAGCAGCCATTTGGCACACACAACGCAGCGGCACGTTTTCGCCAGCATCAAGAGGCCGCCCGTAACGTTCTTCAGAGCCTGCTTCCCCCGTCCAACAGAGCCATCCGCTCTCCTGCGACGTCCCACGAACTCCTCCAAGCATCTGGCTATGAGAAACGCCCTCAGGATTTTAGCGATCTTCTCTCTATTTTGGACGGTGAACTAAGGCTCATAACGCCCTGCGTGTCGGAAGAGAATCAGGCTTCAATCGAATTGCAGGCAGTTCACGCTCACGCCACAGAATCTGCAACCGCCTATCAGCTCGCGCACGACTTCCTCGTGCCGTCGCTGCGGGAATGGCTGTCGCTCCAGCAGAGGGAAACCCAGCAGGGTCGGGCCCAACTTCTGCTGGCGGAGCGGGCTGATCTCTGGGCGATATTGCCCGAGAATCGTCAACTGCCGTCGCTGTGGCAAGTGCCGGGAATTCTCTGGTGGACGAGGCAGCGAAACTGGACAGCGCCGCAGCAGACCATGATGAGCCGAGCTGTGTGGCATCACGGACTGAAGCTAGCCATCATGTTTTTGGTTGTGATTGCGTTGTCATATTTTGGCTATGAGAAATATGGACAAACGCGAGCGATCGGTTATTACGAGGAGCTCCTTCATGCCAGAACCAATGATGTGCCGGGTATTATCGAGCAGATGGCCCCATTTCGCCGCTGGGTCGATCCGCTTCTCAAACGCATCGCAGCAGATCCTGTCACGCATTCCAACCGCGACGCACAGCTAGCCGTTCAAATGGCTCTTCTTCCAGAGGATCCTATGCAGATCGGGCCGATCGTCGATCAACTGCTTACAACAAGCCAGCCACAGAATCTGGCCGTGATCATCCAGGCCGTATCCCCGTCGTGGCAGGTGGTCGGTGAGCAGCTTTGGAAACAGGTCGAGGATGCTGCGCCAGAGCACGTCGCACTGCGGCTGAGGGCGGCCGCAGCCTTGGCCACCTGCGATCCGGATAATCCTCGTTGGCAACCGGTATCCCCATCGATTGTCGACCTGATCATCGACCAAGAGCCAACTGTACTCTTGTACTGGAGCAACGTTTTTCAGCCCCTGAAGAAACCCGGCGGCCGCTGTGCTCAAAGACTATCTGGCTGACGATCCGCGACGACTGGCCGACATCATGCTGGATGGCATAAGTACGAGAATCTCAATCCTCATGCCCGTGATGAGAGAATCAGCCGAGCAGGTGCTGCCGATCTTTTACCAAGAAATCCAGCGCGAACTACCGGCTCTAGCCAGCGAGGATATCCGTGAACAACTGGCCCGGCGCAAGGCCAATGCGGCCGTGGTATTGCTCGTACTCAATCAGCCCGCTGCGATCTGGCCACTCTTGCATCAGTCAGACAACATGCGGGTGCGAAGTTATTTGATCGATCGTCTGAGTCTTCTGGGGGCAGATCCTCAGGCACTCGTCGAGCACCTTTATACTTCAACCGACGCGGATGTGCAGCGTGCCCTGCTGCTGGCCCTAGGGTCATACACCGTTGAACGCGTATCGACGGTGGTGCGAGCATCTTTGATCCCGAAGGCTCAGGAAATCTATCTGTCGAATCCCGATCTAGGGCTGCATGCGGCCAGTGAATGGCTGCTGCGGCAGTGGCGGGAGGAGGTGTGGCTGCGCAAGATCAATGCAGCGTGGCAGGCTAATGGAGAAAAACGATGCTGTGCATCAATGGATCCAGCAAGCGTGCCGCAGAATGCTTCCTTGCCGGAGTGGTATATCACCAGCCAAGGCTAGACGATGGTGGTCATCCCCGGGCCAAGCATTTTTTATATGGGATCCCCACAGAATGCTCTCGAGAAAAGTCTCAATGATCCGGTGCATCGCAAACGCATTGGTCGTACCTACGCGCTATCCAACAAGGTTGTCTCGATCGAACAATTTCGAGCCCTCGATCCAGCCTATGCTGCACCCAACAGATCTGATGGCTCTGATGGCCTGCCCGATCTACCAGCCACAGGCATCTTGTGGTATGTGGCAGCTGCCTACTGCAATGAGTTCAGCAAACGCGAGGGGATTCCGCCCGAGCAGTGGTGCTACGAGCGGATTGCCGCCACAACTGCCGAGCAAAAATTGTGGCTACAACCGAAGCCGAATTATCTCAGCCTGATGGGCGTACCGATTGCCAACCGAAGCGGAGGCAGAGTATTCAACGCGGGCCGGCACAGTGACGCGACGTTTCTATGGCGAGACCGACGAACTCCTGGAGAAGTATTGCTGGTTTGCTCACAACTCGTTTGGCGTGGTACAGCCATCCGGCACTCTCAAACCGAACGACCTCGGATTCTTTGACTCGATGGGAAATGTGCTGGAATGGAATCAAAATACGTTCGATTTTGATGCGCGAGTCCGCTTCGAGACAGGGCGTCTCGTTGACGACATCGAAGATGCTCTCGATCAGTCAGCGAACCCCTCAGGCAACCCCATTTTTCGTGTGCAGCGGGGCGGATCGGTGATGAATTCTCGCTATCAAATATACTCTGCGGCCCGTGACGAATATTCGCTGATGGATGAGGAAGATTCTTACGTAGGTTTCCGCGTGGCTTGCACGATTGCCGTCGTGCCATCCCCAGCCGATTAAATGCTTCCGCCGGTGCGAAATGAATTTCTACCGCAAGAATGCCGGAGTTGACACACGTTCATCAGCCGCCACCGCTTGGGTGAGTTGACTCATCAAGATAGTCATTCGTGCTGATGCCGCCTCTAGGTTACCGCCCGACTGCTCAACTTCGCGGGCGGCCACATGGCAGTGGAAGCTCCGCCCATCAAGCACCACCTCGGGCGGGTCGATTTCACGGCAGACCTTTTCGGCCAGCGGACAGCGCGGATGAAACCGACAGCCCGACGGGGGCCGCGACGGACTCGGCACATCCCCAGTGAGCACGATTCGTCGACGCCTCTGCTGAGGATGGACAGACGGCACGGCCGAGAACAGCGCCAACGTGTAGGGATGCAACGGTGCGGCATACAGGGATTTGGCAGGGGCTCGCTCGACAATCCTACCGAGATACATCACAGCCACATCGTCGGCTACGTATTCCACGATGGAGAGATCGTGCGAGATGAACAGGTACGTGAGGCCGAGTTGTGTACGAAGTTCAACCAGCAAATTGATAACTTGAGCCTGAATCGAAACATCGAGCGCAGAGATCGGTTCATCGAGAACGAGAAACTCTGGTTCGAGCACCAGCGCCCGAGCGATTGCGATTCGTTGCCGCTGCCCGCCAGAAAACTCGTGGGGATAACGCTCAAGTGCCTCTAGCGGCATACCTGTGCGCTGCAGAGATCGAACCATTCGCTCCCGGCGGGCTGCGGCATTGCCCATGTTGTGAATGATCAGCCCTTCTTCCAGAATCGCGCGGACGGTCAATCGCGGATTGAGCGAGCCGTAGGGGTCTTGGAAAACAATCTGCATTCGCCGTCGCAAGGCTCGCAGCGAGGCTCCGCCTAAGGACAAGATGTTACGGCCGTCAAATCGCACGCTCCCACTCGTTGGCTCGAGAAGTCGCAGCACGCTGCGGCCGAGCGTTGTCTTTCCGCAGCCACTCTCGCCGACAATTCCTAGAGTCCGCCCCTTGGTAATCGAAAAACTCACACCATCGACGGCCTGTACGGCAGCGACAACTCGTCGCAGAAAACCTTTCCGCACCGGAAAGTGAACCCGTACGTTTTCGACAGCGAGCAGAGGACTGTGTGCCTGGCTCATTGAGTTGGTCCCGAAGTCCTCTCTGCGGCCTCTCCGAGTGATTCTGCATAGTGGCAGCGGACAAAATGCCCGCTAGAAATTTCCCGCAGTTCAGGCATCTCAAGGCTGCAGTGCGGCAGGCTGGCATAGGCGCAGCGAGGGTGAAACCGGCAGCCTGTAGGAAAGTTTTGGGGGGCTGGAACCATTCCTGGAATCGTCCGCAGCGGAATTGTTACATCCCCACCCGTGGCAGGCCGCGCGGCTAATAAGCCGATCGTATAGGGATGCCGTGGCCTTGCAAAAAGTTCGGCTGCCGGCGCTCGCTCGACAATCCGACCGGCATACATCACAGCCACCTCGTCGCATGTTTCGGCCACGACGCCTAGGTCGTGGGTGATCAAGAGGATCGCCGTGCCGAGCCGCTGCCGCAAATCGGCTAAGAGATCTAGAATCTGTGCTTGAATCGTCACATCGAGGGCTGTTGTGGGTTCATCGGCGATGACTAGATCGGGTTCACAGGCCAGCGCCATGGCGATCATTACCCGCTGCCGCATGCCACCGGAAAGCTGATGGGGATATTCATTCAGACGCTGCTCTGGGTCGGCCATTCGCACCAGAGTGAGCATCTCCAGGCTCCGTGCTCGAGCGGCCGCACGGCTGACATCACGGTGCAGCAGTACGGCCTCGGCAATCTGATTACCGATTGTAAAAATGGGATTAAGGCTCGTCATCGGCTCCTGGAAGATCATACCAATCCGGCCCCCACGAACGGCTCGCAAACGGCGCTCCGGCAGCGTGACAAGATCTTCCATCGCTTGAGCGGATTCGAGCAGTATCTGTCCCGATTCGATTTTGCCTGGAGCCGCTACCAGTCGCAGAATCGACATTGCGGTCACACTCTTGCCACAGCCGCTCTCGCCCACTAAGCCGAGCGTTTTTCCACGGCGTATCGAGAGAGAAACCCCGTCCACTGCGGGCACTCGTCCGGCGGGTGTTTGAAAGACGGTAACCAGATTTTTAATCTCAAGCAGCGACATGAAATCAGCCTGATTCTTTTTGGTTGGGCATCTCTGCCGATGATGCTGGCACAATCACCGAAGATTTGCTCAGGATAAGGAGTTCCCTTCTTTTCCACCACGGCAACGGCGATTACTTTCGCGATTCTCGCAGGCGGGGATCGGTGGCAGATTGCAGGCCTTCCCCGATCAGATTGTAAGACAGCACGGTCAAAAAGATGGCTGTACCGGGAAATACCACCAGCCACCACATCGCTAAATTGCTCCTCGCGTCGTTGAGCACGCCACCCCAACTCGCTGACGGTGGCGGCGGACCGAAGCCGAGAAAGGAGAGTGAGCTTTCAATCAGGATGGCCGAGGCGATACCAAAAGTGATTGGCACAAGCACCGGAGCCAGCGCATTGGGGAGGATGTGGCGCAGCATGATTCGCAGTGGCCCAGCACCAGAGGCCCGTGCTGCAAGGACAAACTCAGCCGATCTCAACCGGAGAAATTCTCCTCGGGCCAAGCGGGCGATGCCGGTCCAGCCAGTGGCGCCGATGATTGCCATGGTTTTCCAGATGGTCGGCTTTTCAACAAAGGCCACCAGCGCCAAGATCAAAACCAGCGTGGGCACGCACATCACCACTTCTGTGACACGGCTGAGAAGCATATCGACCCAGCCGCCGAAGTAGCCGCCGAGGGCGCCGGCAATGATGCCAATGGTGCCTGCCAGTCCCATTGATACGAAGCCAACAAGCAGAGCGACTGTGGTGCCGTGAACCATTTTCGCCAGCACATCAACGCCGTATTGATCAGTACCGAAAAGATTGATGGCGTTTGGACGGCCTTCGTCCTTGGCAGGATTGGCAGGTCGACCAGGCCATTCATTTTCGCGGACGGCGCGGTAGGGATCCTGAAAAATGAGCGGCCAGATTGCCCAGCTCGCTGGGTCTTTCGTTTTAAGATTTTGCGGATAGGTGCCGCGAAAGCGATCTGTGGCAAAAATTGCCGGCTCAAGCTGGCGGCTGAAGTAGCCTAGGCAAGGAGTGTAGAGCCGGCCTTTATAACGGCAGAGTACTGGCTTTGTGCCAGCAATCGCCGGAGCGAAGATTGCGACAGTGACGAGCAAGGAGACAAAAAGCATTGCGGCCATGGCCAGCGGTTGACGCCGAAATCGTTGCCAGGCATCCCCCCAGAATCCGCGCGGTGGCGGCGGCCGTGAATGGATCGCTGTATGGCTGGCTGGGATTGTTTCACTCGGCTTCATGACGCTCAATGTTCTCGACTTCACTCCACGCTGACTCGCGGATCGACGACGCAGTAGAGCAGATCTGCCAGCAACTGCCCGGCCAGCGTCAGTAGGCTAAAGAGCAGCGTGAGCCCCATGATCGTCGGATAGTCGCGCTCGCGAATACTTTCAAAAAATAGACGCCCCATACCGGGCCATGTGAAGATTTGCTCAACGATCACCGAGCCGCCTAAGAGCCCGGGCAGCGATAGTCCTAGGAGCGTGACCAAAGGAATAAGCGTGTTGCGAAAGGCGTGATGGAAGAGCACCCGGCTAGGCCCCGCCCCTTTGGCTCTGGCCGTGCGAATAAAGTCTTGTCGCACCACCTCCTCCATCGTCGAATGAATGAAGCGACTGTACCACGCCAAGCTAACATAGGTTTGGCAGATCACAGGCAAGATTGCGTGTCTCGCCAGATCGAGCATTCGCGCCAGCCACGTGGCATCTGTTGCATCACCGTTCATGCCAAACAGTGGCAGTTCCCAGCGTGTACCGCGCAGCCAGACGGCAAAAATAATTTGTAGGAAAAGCGCCGCTACAAATGTCGGAAAGGAGTAGAGGACATAGAGTAGAAAGCTGACGGCACGTTCGTCTGCTGTTCCGCTGCGGGCTGAGGCGTAGAGCCCCAGTGGCACCGCCATGGCCCATGTCAGCGCGAGTGCTGCGGCCGAAAGCGCTAGCGTGGGGCCAATGCGTTCGCCGATCAACGTCGTCACGGGCTGTTTCCGCGAGATTGAGCGGCCTAGATCTCCTTGCACGACATTGCCGAGCCAGAGGAAATACGCGCTGTACCAAGGCTTATCGAGCCCGTAAGCTTTTTTCATCCGTTCTAGATCGATGGGATTGAGTTTGCGACTTGGGTCGGTTTCACCCATTGCCACTGTCAGCGGTGTGCCTGGCATGTTGCGGGCTAAGCCGTACACAAGCCATGTGATTACCACGAGTGTCATGGCTCCAATGGCTAATCGTCGCAGCATGTAGTGAATCATCCGTTGTTGCCTTTACTCCTTCTGTCTCGGGAGTGCGATCATTCCTGCTTCGGCATCCAGAGGCTGCTAAACCCTGGCGAATAGTGGTAGGGCCCCCGAGGGCTAAAAACGTAGCCGCGAAGATCCTTCGAGAAGCCGTAAAAACTGTTGCGCCAATAGAGCCACGTGTAGGGCTGATCCTCATAAAGCAGTTCTTGAATCCGCGCGTATTTTTCAGCCCGCTTCGATCGATCCAGTTCGCGTCGTCCTTCGGCAAAGAGCCGATCGACTTCCGGGTTTGAGTAGTTGACAAAATTGCGGCCAGCACCAGTGGCCCAGATATTTTCTGAAGTGTCCGGATCGGTACCAGATCCCCAGCCTCCGAAGTAGGCCTGAAACTTCTTCTCCTGAGTCAATTGTTCGATGACCGTCGATTCCATCGGTCGTACATTGATTCGTACGCCCACCTGATCCAGACTCTCCTTCAACAAGGCACAGATCGCCACTCGCAGCGGTTGCTGGCTGGTCAGAATTGAAAACTCAAACGGCACGAGTGTGCCGTCGATCTCTTTGTCGCGAACGCCGTCGTTATCGTGATCGGTCCAGCCAGCTTCATCCAGCAAGGCCTCTGCCTTGTCCAAGTCCTGCTTGCTGGGTTCGAGTTTTTTGCGAGATGCCATCCACGAATTCTCGTGGAAGTTGCCGGCAGCAGGGGCGTAGAGGCCGTAGCAGAGTTTCTCGAGCATGCGATCGTGATCAAAGGCATACGTCATCGCTCGTCGCACTCGCCTGTCGGCAAAGAAATGCGTGTTGATGTTCCATCCAAAGTGGAAGCTCACCCATTCAGTCGCGGTGACCTTTGTGTTGCGAGTGTAGAAATCCGCGCCAGTTGTCTGCGTTGTCCATTGTTCTGGCGAGAGAATCATTTCGTCGATCTCGCCCGATTTAAGTGCTAACAGCGATGTGTTGGGGTCTTCAATAATACGAAAACGAATTTCCTTGAAGAACGGCTCATCACGCACCTTTCTTCCACCCACGGTCGACCAACTTGATCGGCGTTTCAGCACAATCTGCTGGCCTCGCTTGCGATCGATTATTTCATATGGTCCACCCGACACCGGCGACTGCTCAAGTTTTACATGTGCAGGACTATCTTTCAGCGTGGGATCGTTCTCCCACGTATCGGCATAGACATGCTGTGGCAGGATCGGAAAATTAATGTTCCAGACGTTCGTGGCGAGCGATTCCTTGTGGAAGAAAACAACTGTGCGATCGTCGTACGCATGCACCCAACGCAGTTGATCGGTACCACTTCGCACCGCGGGCACAGGCACGCGAGGATCCATAATTACGCGGTAGGTAAAAGCAACATCATGCGCCGTGATCGGCTTTCCGTCGCTCCACACAAGATCGTCCCGCAAAACCACTTTATCGAGCATGCCATCAGCGCTCGTTTGCCAGAGTGTCACGGTATCCGCGGCGGCAAATGGCTCGAGAGTACGATCAAAAGCAAAGAGCCCAAATCCGGTCAGGCCTAAGATGTCGAACTCTGCAGAAGTGCTGATCATAATGGGGTTCGTGCTGCCTAAATCGCCAGCCACGTGGCGATCAACGCGTGCTTCCAGATCGACTGTGTCGGGTTGAGGAAGTCGGCTCAGGGCGGAGAGAATCGTGGCGTTGCTTGTGGCAGAATCATTGCTGAGTGCGAGAGCCTCGCTGGCTGTGGCCAGTGTCTTTTCCTCTCCCTGTTGCGTGCGGAGCATCAAAAGAGCATCGCGAACGGGTCGGTCGATCCACGTGGCATCCCGGTCGAGCGACTCAAGGGGAGGGGGATCAAATGGCTGGAGCAGGCGGTCGGATCTAATTGAAACCGACTCCTGACTGGCAGCCAGAGAGGCAGTTGATTCTGGCCGTACAACGGTCGAATCACCGCTTTTTCGCCCGCATCCGCCACTGCTTGGAATCGAGATGGCTGCGGCAACGAGGCCAGCCCAAAGAATGCCACTGGGGATGGCCGAATGATTTCCTCGAAGCACATTAGAAATCATGCCAGCAACTACTCCAGAAATCATGCTCGCACCCATCCAAGCCTCCGCACTAGGAACAATAACGATAAGACTTCTCGATGCTACGAGTCAGAGTGACGAATGGTCAATTGCACTGGAAAGAGCAAGGGGTGCCAAAGCCGCACGGACAGCCCACATGGCAGCGACTAAGGGCCTCAAACAATCGGCTG
>QWQJ01000158.1 GCA_003670865.1 Planctomycetota bacterium
CTCTTGATACAGTCGCTGACTGAGCCACGATTCGGCAGAGGGGATACCGGCCGGCGCCTGCGTTGGCAGGCCCGCCGGCTTTTCGATCGCAATCACGCCAGACAATTCACAAAGCACTCGCGGGGAATTCATATCGCCGATTTTGTCCTATTCAAGGCTCCTCTGCACGGCCAGCCTCAAAGATCGCCTGTCAGACCATCAATCTGATGCATTAACCAGACTCAAGGACGGCGTTTGTAGATCGATCCCAGCGGGCCGACAAGCATGGCTGGCAGAAGCACCAAGTCGCCCATCAAGGCTGCCGCTAGTAATAGGCAGAGCATCCAGGCAAAGCGACTCGTGGGGACAAATGAGCTAGCCGCACAAACCAGAATCCCAAGGCCGCAGACGACCGCGCTTTGCGTCATCGCCGCTGCGCAGTGTTCAAAGGCCGCCAAAACCGCATCTTTCGGAGTGGCTCCTGTTTCGATCGCCCGCCGAAAAAACGTGAGAAAGTGAAGCGTGCCATCGATCGCCATGCCCAGCGCGATCGACGCGGTCATCACGCTGCCAATATCCAGCGGCGTACGCGTCCAACCCAAGAATCCAAAGAGGAGAATCATTGGGAAAACATTGCTGATCATGGCCACAAGACCTGCCGCAATGCCTCCTTCAACAACCATCATCACGAGCGACATCATCACGCAGGCCGAAAGAAAACTGGTAAAGAGATCGTGGAGCAACGCATTTTGAATCGCATGCACGAGCGTCATCGCGCCGGTGTAGGCGGTAGTGATGCCACGCGACTGGCCTCCGGCAGCAGCCACCAAGGGATCGATGGCATCTTGAGCGGACTGTAAAAACTTCCCATAATCGATACCCTGAAGCGCTGAGGTGCGGGCCGTCACTCGCCATAGCTGGCTGCCTTCTATATTCCGGATGTATTTCATCTGTTCATCATCGACGAGGTTCTGCATTAGTTTTCTCGCTGCGATGGCCTTTCGGGCAATCGACCCCACTCCTCCAGCGGTCGTTGATTCAGGCATAAATGTTGCAGCTGACAGCACGGCACTCACCCCCTCCATCTGGGAAAGGCGGTGCTGGATCGCTTCGATGAGTTCGAGGCGTTGGACTGGCCTCACGTCGTGGCCGTCGGCAAAACGAAGAATGACTTCGATCGGTACCAGCGGCCCAATCTTTTTCTCGATCGACACATAGTCACGAATCACCCGGCTGCCGGGTTGAAAAAGCGTGTCGATTTGCACAGAGGTACGGATGCCGCTCACCCCAGCTCCCATTGCCCCCATCGCCAGAAACAGAATCACCACAATCGGCGTTGCAAAACGCATGACTCCCAGCGCCACTCGCTGGCCGCTGGCTTTTTGAACTGGCTCGTGCGGCGCTGCACTTGCGGCCATAGGCCAGCGTTCAAAGAATCCCGGTACGACCAGAAACATACAAAAACATGTGGCCATCACGCCGATCGCAGCATGAAACCCAAACACTCGAATCGGCTCGAGTTCGCTGACAATCAGCGATCCCAGACCAATCGCCGTCGTGCCAGCAGAGAGAACGCAGGGCAGCCAGCCCAGTTGAATCGCCCGCGTCGCTACGCCGCGAGGCCCACCGTGGGCCAACGACTCTAAGAGATAATTGACCAGATGGATTCCGCCCGAGACGCCGAGCACGAGAACCAAAAGGGGCATCACGATCAACACAGGATTCATTCTGTCGCCGCACGCAGCGAGGGTTGCAAACGACAGGCCCACACACCACAGCGAGACAACGAAGATCAAGCAGGCATAGAAAAACGATCGCAGCGACCACCAGGTGAGCAGTAAAATCACAGCCGCCGCTGGCGGGGCAAAGGTCTTGAGCGAATTGGTACTGGCGAGATCGACGGCCGCATTATCGACGATGGGGCCTGCCATAACTATTTCAGCTGGATTGATGACCGCCGTCTGCATCACGAGTTTTCCAATCCATGCCATGGCCCGCTTGCGATCGGTCACGCCTTCGCGAGTGAAGGCGATCACCATGCAGGTCGTGCGGCCATCGGGGCCGACAAGGATTCCCTTCAAGCGATTCACCGCCGTCGTGCGGTCAAGCAAGAGGGGTTCGGCGGTGAGCGTGTCGATCACTCGCGAACCGCTTACAACGGCGTCAAACCAGAGTTGGCCCGCTGCGTTTCGCGGTGCCTGGGGGCCTGTTGTGGCATCGACTAGGCGATCCAGAGCAGGAGATCCAAGTTCGCAACCCGACCACGAAAGCACAACGACATCGCCGCTTTGAAATTGCTCGGCAAACGCCTCGTATACACGGCGAGGAGCAAAAGTTTTGGGAACCCATTCCATTGGCGTCGTGGGATCGACGACGAGCACAGAGATCGCGGCATACCCAATGAACGGCGTTGACAAGGCCATTCCCGCCAGAGTGGCGAAGCTCAGCCAAAGGCCCCACCGCGACCATCCTTGCGGGGTTTTTCCGGAATCTGACTGGATCGGTAAAGGGTCACAAGATGCGGTCATGGGCCGTAGAAAGCGGAAGGACAACCAACGGCAACGTGTGACCCGCAGCACGCACGGCGAGAATCAATGGAGAGCAGGTTTATGGCTGGAGCATCGACTGCTCTAGCAAGAGTGGCTGGAAGCTAATCGAGCAGTTGCTGGAGAACGAACGGAAATGCCCCGTCCCGGACTCGAACCGGGAACCCTCTGATTAAGAGTCAGATGCTCTGACCAATTGAGCTAACGAGGCGGCGTCTAAGTTCTACTCGATAGAGACTTTTTTGAAAACTCCCTCTGCAAAAACACGCCCCCAAGTCACCACTATTTCTCGCCCCTCAAACACTCCGTCGGTCGCGGCAGGTGATGGGACGACTCTGCCCACAAAAGCAACAAAGATTGAGGGTTTTTCGGTTACCGGCTACAGTTGCCGCTGTCCGCAGTCCGGATACGACTTTCACTTGAGAAAAGATGAGGCTTTCAGATGGGTAGGTTTGCTGGCATGAAGGGGATCGTTCTGGGCGTGGCCAACGATCATTCGATCGCATGGGCTATTGCAAAAGAGATTCTGGCCGAGGGTGGGCAGATTGGTTTTTCCCACCTCCCCGATCGCCCTGACGATGAGCGGCAACGCAATCGCCGCCGTGTTTCCCAACTCACCGACCTTGAGCCAAACGCTAAGTTTCTTGTGCCCATGGATGTTTCCAGCGACGAACAGATTGCTGCTGTAATCGACCGGGCACGAGAGGAATTTGGCACGCTTGATTTTGTGGTGCATTCGATTGCCTACGCGCCACTGGAAGACCTCAAAGGCGAGACCACCAATTGCAGTCGCGAGGGCTTTCGCGTCGCCATGGAGACCAGCGCCTACAGCTTGCTTGCTGTCGGGCGTTACGCCCGCAAGATTCTGAATCCCAACGCTTCAATTCTCACGCTCACCTACTTCGGTGGTGAAAAAGTCGTGCCCGGCTACAACATCATGGGCGTCTGTAAGGCAACGCTCGATGCGTGCGTCAAATACATGGCCTACGACCTTGGCCTGATGGGTGTCCGCGTCAATGCCATCAGCGCCGGCCCACTGCGCACACTTGCCGGTCGCGGTGCAGGTGTTGATGAAATGCTCGGCCTCTACGAACGGATGGCTCCCTTGGCTCGCAACATCTCACAGGAAGAGGTCGGCAAGGCCGGCGCGTGGCTCTTGTCGCGAGAGTCGCTAGGCATTACGGGCGAGATTTTGCACGTCGATGCCGGGTACAACATCATGGGATCGCCCGGACGGTTGCTGGAATTGGTGTCACGACCGGAGTGATGCCGTCGCGATTTCCGTCACTTGGTCCCTCAAGTCTCTAAAACTCGACCGCTGTCTTTTGCCCGATGTGACCCGCTCGATGTGACAAGTCAATTTAAGGCGGGTCGTAACCACCTCGATGCCAGGGATGGCAGCGGCCGATGCGCTGAATGCCGCGAAGACTACCTCGCAAAGCACCATATTTTTCTACCGCCTCGCGAAAATAGCTGCTGCAGGTTGGCTGAAAGCGGCAGTGTCGACCTAAAAGCGGACTGAGCGTGATTTTATAAAATAGAACAAGACCCACCAGCAGAAGCGATAGAGCTCGATCGCAACTGCTGGCCACTCCGCGACAAAGATCATTGAGCAAGGCCACGTTTATTTCCTCCGCTTGGGCTTGGGCAGACGGGCTTTGGCAGAAGCGTGCGGGGGGGCAAGGGGGTTTCGTTCTGATTCCGGCTGGGCCCCGAGCGACACTCTTCTGGCTGCCTCAGTTTTTGCCGCTTCTGCATAACCCACCCGTGCCGTCACGCGATTGGCAAGCGCGACAATCATGTCTTCAACCTGCCGGGCTCCTGCCGCCCCGGAAGGGACCCTGCCAGCCCGCACAACAACCACAAAATCGTTACCGGCCGGTAGCCTGCTCCACGCCATGCGAAAGGCCTCCCGCAGCCGCCGCTTCCAGCGATTTCGCACAACCGCATTGCCGATTCGCCTCGATGCTGAGATCCCGATTCGCACCGGTGATTCGGCGTCTATGGTGCCGCTAGAGCGAAGCATCCGAGGACAGGCGTAGAGCACAAGAGGTCCGCCCGACGCGCTTCGATGGAACTCAAAGACGCGGGCGAACTCAGACGGTCGATTGAGCCGCGCGCTCGATGGAAACCGCTGGCTTGTAACCATTACCACCGCAGCTGTGCACGAGGACCAGCGGCCCCCGCGTCACCGGCCGCTCCTGTTTGAACGATCGCCTCGGCTGCCTTGGCGGCGGCTAGAAGCCGCTGCATCAAATCGCTATCGGCCCCCTCGGGCAGCATGACTTGCACTTCGGCGATCAGGTCGCCTTTGGTCCCATTGGCATGCCGCACGCCCATCCCTGCAGCCCGTAATTTTCGGCCGCTGGACGTGAGCGGTGGAATCCGCAGGCTGATTGTGCCCCACGGCGTCGGCACATCGACTTTCGCCCCCTCGATGGCCTCCGACAGACTCACCGGTAGCGTCACTTCAAGCGTGTCGCCACTGCGGTGAAAAAAAGCATGTGACGCAATCTGCACTTCCAGCAGCAGATCTCCCGCCGCCGCACCGCCAGAACCTGGCAAACCCTGACCACGCAGTCGGATTCGGCCGCCGTCTATGAGACCTTGCGGAATCGTCACGCTGATCGTTTCGGTTTTACCATCTCGATCGAGTCGCACATCTGTTTTGCCACCGTCAATTGCCACACGAAAAGGAATCTCAATTTTTGCAGTCACATCCTCGCCTGGCACGGCGGCACTTCGTCGCTTGCCGCGAGAGGCTTTGGCTCCCCCGCTAAACAAATCGCCAAACCCGCCACCGCCAAACAGACTCTCGAGATCGATTTGACCTCCTGGAAAACCACCGCCCCCTGGGAAAGGATTGCTGCGGCCACCACTCGCGCCACCAGCCCCGACTCCTTCAAATGAACTGCCGTAGCGGTCGTACATCTCCCGCTTACTCTGATCGTTGAGGACATCAAACGCGGTTTGTACCTGTTTAAACTTTTCCTTGGCCGAGGCGTCGTCGGGATGCAGATCGGGGTGATACTTCCTGGCCAGATCGCGGTAGACCTTGCGGATGTCCTCTGCCGACGCCGTACGCGGCACACCGAGCGTCTGGTAGTAGTCATCAGGCATCACGATTGCTCAACTGCTTTCTGGGGATGTCGCTTAAATCCGCACTCAGCGGTCTACTGTAATTCTAGAGAGTGCCCAAGCCGCTTCAAGGAGTCGTGCCATGGCTCGCCCAGCAAATGCCGTTTCTCACTTGGCCCTCACGCCTCCAACCAGAATGGCTGGCCAATCGCTCTGGGCCTGCGTCTGCTATCAACCACTGCCGCCAGCATCACTGCCACTGGCAATCGCCATATCTGCCCCCTCTGTCTGGTTCAGAAAATCGGCTTGGCAGCGGCGGGGCGTCTCCCCTGGACTCGGCTTCAGCAGTTGAAAATCGCCCTGCGGATTGAGCAGGCGGGCGCGGGTATTATCTGCCAGATAAACCGGAATAATTTCTTTGAGTATCCGTGTGACCAAGTCTGGGGCCAAGATGGGAAACATCACCTCGACACGGCGAAGAAAGTTGCGCGGCATCCAGTCAGCACTCGAAAGAAACACTTTCGCATTCTCGTCGGGCCCAAACACATAAATCCGACTGTGCTCCAAAAATCGATCCACAACGCTGCGCACTTGGATCGTTTCGCTTAAGCCTGGCAGACCCGGTTGCAGCGAACAAATGCCGCGGGCAATGATGTCGATCGGCACCCCCGCTTGGCTGGCGCGATAGAGCGCTTGGATCACCTGATGATCCACCAGCGAATTAAGCTTGGCAAAAATCCGCGATGGCTTACCCTCCCGCGCACGAGTCGCTTGCTCCTCGATCAACTCCAGTGTGCGACGATGCAGGTCGTTGGGAGCGGTGACCAATCTTCTCCACGCATGGCCCTGAGAATACCCTGTCAGCAGATTAAACAGCGCCGAAGCATCCTCCGCAATTTCTTCGTTTGCGGTGAACATGCCCAGATCGGTGTAGAGCAGGGCCGTTGTCGGGTTGTAATTGCCGGTGCCAAGGTGCACGTAGCGACGCAATCCCTGTCCCTCCTGCCGCACGACAAGCGACACCTTGCAGTGCGTTTTGAGATCGAGAAACCCAAACACAACATGCACCCCCGCCCGCTCCATCTGCCTTGCCCAATTCACATTATTAGCTTCATCAAAACGAGCCTTGAGTTCCACCAAAGCCGTCACATGCTTGCCCGACTCTGCCGCTGCCATGAGCGCTCGGGAAATTGGCGAGTCGCCGCTGGTGCGGTAAAGCGTTTGTTTAATGGCCAGCACGCGGGGATCGTTGGCGGCGCTAGCCACAAACTCGATCACTGGGTCGAACGAGTCATAGGGATGGTGCAGCAAAATATCGCGCTGGGCAATCGACGCGAAGATGTCCTGGCCGCGGTGGCCCATGCCGCGCGGCGTGCGGGGCGTAAAGGGAGCATCGTGAAACTGATCGAAGCCGGGGAGTTTGTAGAGTTCCCAAAGACCTGTCAGATCGAGGGGGCCATCGATTCGATAGACCTCGCTGTAGCCGTCGCCCGTGCCATCGTGCAGTTCCTCGTCGTCGATAATCATGCGGGCCAGCGACGGATCGGCCTTGTGGGCGATCTCGATACGCACTGCCTGCCCGCGTTGTCTCGCCTTGAGTCGCTCCTCGATCAAACGCAGCATGTCATCGGACTCCTGTTCGAGAAGTTCCAAGTCACTGTCGCGCGTGATACGAAATGTGGTCCATGAACGGACGTCGAACCCGCCAAAGAGTTCGGGAAGATGGGCCGCCACAACATCCTCTAAAAGGACAAACTGCGTTCGACCAGCAACGCCTCCCGGCACCGCAATAATTCGCGGCAACACCTGCGGCACCTGCACCACGGCAAACATCTGCTTGGGGCCAAGCCCCTCTCTGTGTTGGAGCATTGCGCCAAGATAGAGACCGCGATTGTGGTACCGTGGCGAGGGGTGCGCTGGATCGACGGCCATCGGCGTCAGGATCGGCAGGGCCCGCTCGCGAAAAAATCGCTCCAGGTGCTCGAGTTGTTCAGCCTCAAGATTCTCATACCGCAAAAGTTCAAAGCCCTCGGCTGCCATCGCCGGGCCAAGGCTCTCTCTTAAACAGCGGTATTGACGGGCAACTAATTCTTGGGTGCGAATGGCAATCGTTTTAAGTTGCTCGATAGCCCGCATGCCATCCGGTGCGAAATCCTGAGGGGCGCTTTCGCCAAAGGCTTGCTCGCGAACACCCGCCACCCGCACCATAAAAAACTCGTCAAGATTCGAACTGAAGATCGCCAAAAACTTGAGCCGCTCCATCAGCGGATTCTCGGCGTTCTCCGCCTCCTCGAGCACGCGTAGATTAAATCCCAACCAACTCAACTCCCGATTGATAAAGGCTTCTGGACCAGCCTTTATTTCCGCAACTTCTCTGGAAGGCTGAGAATCATCACTGCCTTTTTCCGTTGTGGCTGCAAAGTCAGACATCAGATGGCTCGCGGGTGGATTAGGATCTAAGTGGACTGACTCAAAACTATTTCACTCCCATGCACTCCCTGAGCGAAACGTCTATTCAAGTCTACTAATGGGTGCCTGGGCCGATACCCCTGCAGACGAAAGCAAACACTATTCACACAATAGTCCCACCGATGCTCGATCCAACTGCCGAGTTCGTGGCCTTCTGTCGACGCATTCCAGCGTCCTGCCCGCCGTGGGGCCGTGGCTGGTGCGCGGCAGTGGCCTGCATGTTGGAAGCCTCCGCTCCCAAGCCGGGCAATGTCTATCCGGGCGCAGATTTTCACGATCTCTCTTGTGCCGAATTGTTTGCTGCTGGCCTAGCGATCTCGCCGGTTCTTGAGCGGGCGGCAGCACTGCCTCTGGGCCGCGTCATTCTTCAGGCTGTGCAGGCCTCGCGGAACGTGACGCGATCGAATGCCAATCTTGGCATCGTCTTAGTCATCGCACCGCTGGCGGCAGTGAGCGATGCTCCGCTGGCCGAGCACGATCGAGTCGGCTTTGGGAATTCTCAGTCTTTATCGCCGGAGCGTGCGGCGGCTGTTTTGGCTCGACTTAGGCCCACCGACGCGGCCGATGTCTGGCAGGCAATCGCCTGCGCCAGGCCCGGAGGCATGGGGTCAGCCAAGAGCCACGATCTGACTGGTCCCCCTCCTGGCGAACTGCTGGAGGCAATGCATCTGGCTGCTTCCCACGATCAGATCGCCAAGCTTTGGAGCCATGGCTATCACGATCTCTTTACTGGTCCTGTCAACGATCTTGCGGGTGAAATCGAATTGAGAGCCGACTCACTGCTTGCTGACTCCGCCCCACTGGCCGCTTTATCAGAGGCGATTGTGCGCTGTTATCTGCGGCAACTGGCGAGACAGCCTGACTCACTCATTGCCCGCAAGCACGGCGACCTAGTCGCAGCAGAGGTTTCACTGCGGGCGGCACGACTCGGAGCGATCGCCGAGCAACATTCTTTTCAAAGTCCGGCGTTTGTGGTAGGGATGACCGACTTCGACACGTATCTCCGCTCGCCGCTGAGGCTCAACCCGGGCACAACTGCCGACTTGATCGCCGCGAGCCTATACATTCTGCTGAGAGGTGGCCAGTTGCGGCCGCTGCTTTCACCCCTTTTCACGTGACCCTTAACTTCCTAGACACTTTGCTGCTGATTGAAGAGTTAGGTGACACAGAAGCTTCCTGCTAAACACACTGAGGACCGATGAGCGAACATTTTCAAGTCCGCATGCACAAAGCCGTGCATGTCTTTTCGGCAGGCCACTTTATCACGCTTCGTAATGATCTTTGCGAGGCCGTTCACGGCCATAATTGGACCGTCGCTGCCAAGGTTGTAGGCGAACCCGATGCTCACGGCATGGTAATAGACTTTATTCTGTTGCGCGACCTGCTTTCGAAGATCACAGCGCGACTGGACCATCGCATGCTGCTGCCGACACAAAACCGTTTTCTGACGGTCACGACGCAACTGATGCTAATGCCAACTGGCGAATGTAAACATCCCTCAACACATCCAGATAGCTCCCCTGCCGCCGAGATTGAGGTACGGTTTGCTGATCGCCGCTGGGTCTTTCCGGCCGACGAATGCGTCCTCTTACCGATTGAGAATACGACGGCCGAATGGCTGGCTCGCTGGATCGGCCGCGAACTCTTCATCGCGATGACGGACGCCGGTAGCCCGCTGCGGGGCACTCTAGGCATCGAGGTCGACGAGTGTCTGGGTCAAGCGGCCGTCTGGGAGCATCACCCGGATGCGCGAGAGTAGCAAAACAAATACCACCTTCGACAGTCTCCAGCCCGTTTGATGGCATGAGTTGCCCAGTCATTTGAGCGGGGCGATGGGCTTACAGCTCATACAATTGTGCGGCCTGGGCTTGAGACAGTCCATCGACTAGACGGGCTTTCACACGGATGCAACGCTCAGTTTTTTGGCAGCCTCAATCGCCAGCGTGAGCACTCGATTGCTGAGGCGGATCCGCATCAAACCAGAGCCGTCGGGGTTGCGATCGACCTCCCCACTGGCTCCTAGCACAAGCCCCAGATCGGTGAGGTATCGCAAAAAATCAGCCGACTGGTCGAGCACTCGCGTCAGCTTAAAACTTGTCCCTGTCGCACATTCAGCGAGCGAGTGGGCCGGCGTTTCGACCGGCGACTGGAGCGAATCACCCTCGGCACGAGGGATCGGATCGCCGTGCGGATCGACATCGGGATAGCTGAGGAACGTATCGATTCGATCCACGAGCAAATCGCTGACGGCGTGCTCCATATGCTCTGCCTCATCGTGAACTTCATCCCAACTCATATCGAGAGTGCGCAGCAAAAACAGCTCAATCAGTCGGTGCCTTCTCAGCATGCGAAGGGCCAAAAGCGTGCCGGCGCGAGTCAGAGCCACACCTTCATAGGGTCGGTGGGTGGCTAGTCGTGCCGCGTCTAAAGTTTTGAGCATGCTGGTGACGGTCCCGGGCGAGACATTGAGCGTTGTGGCGATTTGGCCCGTGCTCGCTGGCCGGCCCTGCTGGGCAGCCACGATCTGATAGATCGTCTTCACATAATTTTCCACAGTCAGGCTTGGCACGGTTCGATTTCCTCCAACAAGTGGTGAGCAGACTCTGTCGACAAGGAGGCTCTAGGCTCGATTCTCTTCCCGGCGGGCCGTACCAAAAGGTGCGGCAGAAAAAAGGACGACTGACTTTGATCGCAGACTGGTTGACGAGCGCAACGCCTTGTCATTGCCGATCGATCGAGTCTGCCGCATTATGGCGTGCTCAACCCGATCATTCGACCCGATTTTTTGGGACCTCCTTTCCTATGCAACTCAATCAGCAAGCCTGGGCTATCGCCGAAACACTCATTGCCGACGCCCAGAGCATGGGCGTTCAATGTCACACCAACGACAGCGGCGTGAGGATCGTTGATTGTGGTGTCAAACAAACCGGCAGCATCGCAGCCGGCCTGCAACTAACGCAAGCAGCAATGGCGGGGCTGGGTCAGGCGTGGATCGAGCCGGCTGAACAAGCCGCCGACAGCTTTCAAGCCGTCTGGCCAGCCTGCCGCTGGCCGCTGGTCGCAGTTCAAAGCAATCAACCGCTGGCGGCGTGCTTGGCCAGTCAGTACGCCGGCTGGAAGGTGAGCGTTCAGGACTACTTTGCCATGGCCAGCGGCCCGATCCGTGCCGCCATTGGACGTGAAGATCTCTATGACTCTGAGGCCCTGGGTCTGGGCAGCATGCGCGAGCGGGCAGGCTGTGCCGTGGGTCTGCTTGAGTCGGCAAAAATTCCTCCCATCGAAGTTTGCCTGTTGCTGGCAGCCGATGCGGGCGTGCCACCGTCCTCACTGATTCTGCTTGTGGCTCGCACGGCCAGCACAGCCGGCACGCTGCAAGTGGTTGCTCGATCACTGGAGACGGCGCTCCATCAATTGCACGAACTGCATTTTGACCTGCGACGCATTCGCCGCGGCACCGGTCGCGCTCCTTTGGCTCCTGTGCCGAGCAAGGATCTGGTGGCCATCGGTCGCACAAACGATGCAATTCTCTACGGCAGCCATGTGGTCTTGGAGGTCAGCGGTGATGACGAAAGCCTTCTAGAAATCGGTCCCCGCATGGTGAGCTCTGCGTCGGCCGACTACGGCGAGCCGTTTGCCAACCTCTTTAAGAAGGCGGGCGGGGATTTCTATGCCATCGATCCTTCTCTCTTTGCACCGGCTTTGGTCGATCTTGTCAATACTGACACTGGCAGGCGGCATCGCTTTGGCGGCATCGCTCCTGATATCGTTGAGAGATCCTTTACGACGGGGGACTGATGCCGATCCGCGTGGTTGTGCTGGGCGATCCGAGGGGCTGGCATGTGGGACGGCTGCTGGCTGCTCTTTGTTCACAAGGTCACCAAGCAACGGCTGTCTGCTGGAGTGAACTGTCTTGTGAGGTGGCGGGAAAACGTGCTGAGATGTTTTTCCCACCTGCCATTGCCGAGGCCCAGATTGTTGTGGTGCGAGGGATGCCCGGAGGGCGGCTGGAGGATGTGATCTTCCGCATGGATCTTTTAGGAAGGCTTGAGTCACAGGGCACGCGGATCGTCAACTCACCACGGGCACTTGAAGGGGCGATCGATAAATATTTATCCTTAACACGACTCGCTGCTGCGGGCGTGGCTGTGCCTCGCACCATCGTGGCACAGGATGCCGACGCAATTCAGCAGGCCTGGCAGTCGCTGGGAGGGGATTGCGTTTTAAAACCCCTGTTTGGATCGGGAGGTCGCGGGATCCAGCGGCTCATGAATCGCCAGGCAATCGAGCCCCTCTTAGAAACTGCCCGGCAATCCCAGCCAGCAGGCGCCGTGGCCTATCTTCAAGAATTCGTCCCGCACAACGGCTGGGATGTCCGGATCCTGCTCGTGGGCGAACGGGTCTTTTCCATTCGCAGGGTTTCTGAGAACGGCGACTGGCGCACCAACATTGCCTTGGGAGCCCGGCCCGAGGCGTTTTCACCTCCTGAAACTTGGATCGATGTCGCCCGCCAAGCCGCTCGAGAACTAAAAATAGAAATCGCTGGCGTCGACCTGCTGCCAGCTTCTGACGGCCGGCTGTTCGTGTTGGAAATCAATGCCGTACCCGGCTGGCGCGGCCTCGAGACCGCGACTAACACCAATATTGGCAGAGAAGTCGTCCGCTATCTGGAAGCCCTGCAATCAGCCGGCTGCTAGGGAAAAACGAGATTTTTTAGTCCAATCCAGCCGGACACTTAGGCAAATGAGAACCGGATGGGCTGCCTCGTTTCTGCGCAGCAGGGCGAGTGCCTGCAAAACAAGCACGTCTGCACAAAAACAAGTCGGCTTCGCTGTAATTGACTTAAGTCGTGCTTTTTAAGGGGCTTAGGACATTCACTTGACTGCAGTGCCAGCATGGATTCGTGAGCGGACAAATGTTTGGCCGCTGCGAGTGACAATCTGAGGCCGCAACCTCGTAGAAGACCCACGGAAGGGCGATTGACCAATGCTGACCGAGACCACCCCCAGTTCTAGAGCTTCCAATGAAAAACCCGGCTCCCTTGCCCAGCACGCTGCTGAACCGCATGAAAATACCCTGCTCCCACGCGAGCCCGAAGTAGTCGGCCACCACGCCGCAACAGCAGTGCTCCAGGTGGCGGAGCGGCTTTATGCCATGCAGCCGGAATGGGTCGTCTTTTTTCATGAGGTTCTCGGTGTGAATGGCATTGTGAGGCGGACATTTTCTGATCCTGCATCGCTGGTTCGGTTTGAGTGCTCTCCGCAGTATGCCCGGATCCGTGAGCTCATCGATGCACTTCGCAACCGCCAGCGGAGTGAGACCCAAGACGAAAATTCGCCTCGAATTTCACAGCGGATTGTTACCGTTCGTATGCCCAAAGAGGTCCATGAAACCCTCAAAGCTGAGGCCAGCCAAATGCGAGTCAGCGTCAACACACTCTGTATTTCTAAGCTGATCAACCTGCTCGACGGCAAAAAACGGGCTGAGCTTTCGACTCGCAGTCGTGGCGAAAACAACAGCGAAACCGAGGACACAGCGGCGGATCCATTCCGCTCCAACGCACTTCCTCGTCAGCGAATTCGCAAGAAAAAATAGAACAAAAAAAAGGACTGGAGCGAACCGGTAAGCCGGGTTTTGTCTCCCAGTGGTCCCAAGGGCCCGCTGGGCGATGACCATTTCTCTAGGACGCCGGTTGCCCGACGCCTCCAGCAGCCGACCCGGAAGTTGGATGCGAAACGAACCGCTTCGCGCGGCCCCCGAAAGGGCAAACTTCTTCCTGCTTGGCCTTGCTCCCAATGGGGTTTACCGAGCCAGACCGGTCGCCCGGCCTGCTGGTGAGCTCTTACCTCACCGTTTCACCCTTACCAACAGGGAAAACCCTGTTGGCGGTTTGCTTTCTGTGGCACTTTCCCTAGCCTTGCGGCCGGTGGGGGTTACCCACCATTGCGTTCTACGGAGCCCGGACTTTCCTCCCGCCAAAATCTCTGCGCTGCCTTTCGGCACCCATCGATCATGGCCAGCGATCATCTGGTCCGCTCCAGTCCATATATTCTATTTTCAAAGCCCTCGAACTTTTTTTGAACCCCGAGGTTTACAACAAAAGCATACGCCCTTAAACTTAAAACGGAATGCCGGGTCTCAGAATAACGAGAGTTCAGGGGTGGCAGACTATAGTGCATCCATCAACCAACCGGAATCAAAGCGGGTAAAGACTATGTTTGGTGAACTCCAACCAGTTGGCGGTGGCGATCCAATACCGCTTTTGAAAACACTCCTCGTCGTAGGCCGGCGGGAGAGTGCCGACATTGTTCTGCGGTTTCCGAATGTTTCCGGGTCTCACTGCGAACTCTCGGTTGTCGAGGGCTATTGGATCGTGAAGGATCTCGGCAGCAGCAACGGCACCAAGGTGAATGGCATTCGTGTCAGTGAGCAGCGGGTCGATCCGGGCGATAAACTATCGGTCGGCAAACATGAGTTTGAGCTTTTTTACGAGCCGACAAAGCTCGGAGCAACCTCCGCTCCCGCTGAAAAAATAGTTTCCAAAGACCCCTTTAGCCGTTCGTTGCTCGAAACAGCCGGGCTCGAAGCCCGGCATCTGACCGAAGCGAAGACGGCCCCTAGCCGCAAACATCGCTAAGCAGCCTTTTACGTCGACCTGAGCTCACACGCACATCGACTCGTTGGATTGGTACACTTACGCGCATGGCGAAGTCGCGAAAGTTTCGAGTCCAACTGCGAAAGAATCGCTCCACACGAAAGCGCAGCGGTAATTTAACCCGCGCTGTTGCCTCCGATGCCGAACACACCGCCGATGCCGCCACATCGGAAAGAATCTCGGGCAAAGGTGATCTCACCCGCAAGCGGATGATGAGCATGCCCCTACCGGTCGGAGGAGACTCGCTTGCCGGCCCTGTCCAGCCACTAGACGGCACATGGCGTGGACAGGTGCTGCTCGTCCACGGACTGGAGAGCTTTGTTCGCGATGGCACAGGCACAATTGTCCGTTGCACAACCAGCCGCCTGCTCCGCACTGTCTTCACCGAGCAGCGGCACCCGGTGGCTGCTGGCGACTGGGCCTGCGTGCTCGGCGAACCGGGCGATGGACCTGCTCGCGGCACGATTGTGTCGGTCGAGTCGCGGCGCAATTCGCTCTGCCGCTGGAGTCGCGGTCGCCGCCACGTGATCGTGGCCAATGTCGATCAAACGCTGATTGTGGGTAGCGCCGCCATGCCTGATTTGAAGCCGGCCCTGATCGACCGCTTTATCGTAGCTGCGGAGTCTAGCGGCATCCGCCCGATCATCTGCATCAATAAAGTTGATCTCGTCGACCCGGCGCGGCTCGTGCCGTTGGCCGGCGTGTTTGCCCGGATGGGGTATCCGGTCGTGCTTTGCTCAACAGTTTCGGGTGTTGGCTTGGAGCGACTTAAAACCGAGCTCACCAATCGAGTGACGGCCATTGTTGGCCAGAGCGGTGTTGGAAAATCATCAATATTAAATGCCCTCGATCCTGTGCTCGACCTCCCGGTTGCAGAAGTCAGCCGCGACAACGAGAAGGGCCGCCACACCACAACCACAGCGCGACTCATTCCCCATGCTCGCGGTGGATCGTTTGTCGATACGCCAGGAATTCGCCAATTTCAACTCTGGGAAATTATCGCTGCCGAGGTGCCTGCGGCCTTTCGAGATTTGCGGCCTTTGGCAAATCGCTGCCGGTTTCCTGACTGTAGCCACACCCACGAGTCGGGCTGCGCTGTCAAAGATGCCGTTGCCGATGGCCTGCTCGATACGAGACGATGGGAGAGTTGCTGCCACCTCGCCGCCCATGCCGAAAACCAACCGGAAGAATCTGACGAATGAAAGATCGTACTCGAACCAACAGCGTCCAGAGTGAACGGGCGGTGCTTGTTGGCGTGTTGCTGGATGTGCCTGTAGATCCAGAGCATCCGCTGGCAGAACTGGGTGGCCTCGCCGCCACTGCGGGCGCGCGAGTCGTTGCCGAACTGACGCAGCGACGGGAACGGCCTGACCAAAAAACATATCTCGGCAAGGGGAAGGTTTGCGAGTTGGTTGGTTTGGTCGCGGCCCACGATGCCGATGTGGTCATTTTTGACAACGATCTTTCTGCCGCCCAAACCCGCACGCTGGAAGAGGAATTGAAGGTCAAGGTGCTCGATCGCTCGGAGGTAATCCTCGATATTTTTGC
>QWQJ01000008.1 GCA_003670865.1 Planctomycetota bacterium
CACGCTCAACGTTTCGGACATCACATCGCTAGCCACAAGTGCCTTTGACACCTCTGGCGCGGGCACGCTGGTCTATGCCAACACCACCGGCTCAAGCCAACGCTTCGGTGGCTTGAGCGGCGGCACGAATCTCAGCTTGGCCTCGGTGAGCGTTGCCGAGCTTTTGCTCAACACCGCAGCAGGGGCCTCTTGGACCTATAGCGGCAACATCACAGGCGGGTCTAGTGGCGGCGTCGCACTTGTAAAAACAGGCGCAGGGCGACAGGTTTTGGCGGGATCCAATAGCTTCAGCAGTGGCGTGGCCATCAACGCCGGCATTCTCTCGCTCGGTAGTGCCAATGCCATCGGCACCACCGGCGCGATCTCATTCGGTGGTGGCACACTGCAATTTTCTAGCAGTAATTCCAGCGACTCTTCGAGTCGATTCAGCACCGCAATCAGTCAGGCCTATAGCTTCGACACCAACGGCCAGAGCGTAACGCTGGCCACCGCGCTGACAAGTTCCGGCGGCTCTCTTTCAAAGCTGGGAGCAGGCACACTCACGCTGAGCGGTGACAATACATTCAACGCCGGCACAACCATCAGCGGCGGCACGCTTGTGGTTGGAAGCGTTACGGCCTTGGGTAATAGCTCTGCCGCACCGCTCACCGTCAACGGCGGCACGCTGGATCTGAGTGGTCAGAGCGTTAGCGTCGGCGGCTTAAGTGGCTCCGGCGGGGCGATCAACTCAGCCAGCGTAGCCACGCTCACGGCTGCTATTTCGACCGACGCAACATTCGCTGGAGCGTTTAGCGGGGTTGTCGGCTTTACAAAGACTGGCGGATCCTCGCTCACGCTCAACGGATCGAGCACGCACTCGGGCCCAACGACCGTCAGCGACGGCACGCTGAAGTCTGGCGTCGCTTCTGTGGCAGGCGTGAGCGGTGCCTTTGGCAATAATTCGGCCGTTACAACTGCAAATTTAGCCACAGCGGCGATCAATCTGCAAGGGTTTAACACTCAAATTGGCTCGCTGGCCGGCGGCGGTTCGATCGGCGGCAATGTCGCTCTGGGCTCGGCCAGGTTGACTCTTGGTGGCGACAACACGTCGACCGCTTATGCGGGTGCGATCAGCGGAACGGGCTCGCTCACAAAGATCGGCTCTGGCGTGCAGACGCTGTCTGGCACAAGTAACTACTCTGGCGTAACGACCGTCTCGGCTGGTGTGCTGGCAGTCAATGGCCAGATCGGTTCGGCTGTAGGCATTACAAGCGGTGGAACTCTGGCAGGCACCGGCACAGTGGCTGGCAGTCTTTCTGGCGCCGGCATCGTCAGCCCCGGTTTAACGACAGGCAGCACGACAACCGGCATCCTCAGGGCCACGATATTCAACCCAGGCACCGGCTTAGGTGCGGCATTTGAATTCACGGCTGCCAGCCAGCCCAACTATTCAAGCCCAACCTCCAGCATCAACGATGTCTTGCGGCTGACGGCCACAGACTCCAATCCGTTTGCGAGTAATGCATTTTCGAGTGCCAATCCGATCAACCTCTACTTCAATGTCGACTCAATCGCACCAGGCGCCACCTTCACCGGCGGCTACTTAGTCAACTATGGAGCGGGCGACGCTTTCACCGATCCAAGCGAGTTGGTTAATGTGCTCTCTGCGGCCAGTTACCACTACTATGTCAAGAGTTCCACCGGCACAGCCTTTAACGGAGTCAACTACACGCTCCTGAGCGAGTCAGAATCAAATGCGATCACACGTTCGGCACTTGAAGTGCCAGACATCGGTGGCGGATTGTCGGGCTTTATCACGCAGTTTAATTTTGCCAGCTTGTCTGCCAACAACTCCTCCCTCTCGCTGCCCAGCACGCCGCTGACATTGAATGTCCGGCCCGGTAGTGCAACGACCGGTAGCACGACCGTGACCAACAGTGGCGTAGACACAAGCCACTTCACGCTCACCAGCACCGGCTCTAATGGTCTCACCATCAATCCTGCCAACAGCACGGCCATAGCCGGTGGCCCCACGACATCCAGTGCGACAGTCCAGTGGAGTTCCACTGCAACTGCCGGCTCCAGGAGCGGCCAGATCACGCTGACTAACACAGACAATTCCGCAAATCCCGGCACGCCCACAACCCAGAGCGTCTCCGGCGGCGTCTACGACTTTGCGAGTGCCAAGTACGACGGCATCGAACTGGCGTTCGGCAACATTCATCAGGGAGCCGTCGCACCAGCGGCCCAGACAGTCGCCATCGGTAACCAGACGGTGAGCAGTGCCAGCTTCCAGGATTCACTCAATGCTTCGGCCTCGACCGACAATGCTAGAGTCACAGCGACCGGCTTTACGGGTCTGGCCGCGAGTTTAAGTGGAAGCTCCACCAACAACCTGTCGATCGCCGTCAGCACGGCATCGGCCGGTTCCCTTGCCAGCACGCTGAGCCTGACGCTTGTCAGTAACGCCAATGGCGTCTCAGGGCTATCGAACGGCACGGCCACAACAGTCGGCGGCGGCTCGATCACAACCTCAGGCACGGTCTACAGTGGCCTGAGCACCTGGATCACTAACGGCAGCGGTGCGTGGGGCACGCTGACCGGATCGGGCTCAGACACATTCGGCAGCAACTGGAACTCCGGTGGCTCCGCTGGCCTAGACTCAAACTTCCAGTCTTCAGACACCGCCACATTCGGCAGTGCGTCGACCTCGGGCACCTCTACTGTGGCCTTGGATGGCGCTCTAGTGAGCCTCAAGGAGATCACATTCGACAATAGCGTTGCTAGCTACACCCTTGCCAAGGGCACCGGCAGCGGAACACTGACGCTCAACTCCGGTAGCAATAGCGCCAGCGTGACTGTGAGCTCCGGCAGCCATGCGATCAGTGCCAATATCGCTCTGGCCTCGAATCTCAATGTCAGCGTGGCCAATAGCGGCGACCAACTAACCCAAAGCGGTGTGCTCAGCGGATCGGGCAAGACCCTGACAAAGTCTGGGTTAGGCACGCTTGTGCTCTCCGCGGCCAACACATTCTCTGGCTCGACGACCGTCTCTGCAGGCACGCTCAACGTGGTCTCGGCCTCGGCCCTTGCCACCAGCAGCGTGACAGTGAGCTCTGGGGCCACGCTCTCGCTCGCCCCGGCCGTGCAGGCTGTTGTGACTGGCCTTTCGGTGGCCGGCAAAGTTAATCTGGATACCGGTCGGGTGACGATTGCCGCTGGCGGCATGACAGAATCCGACTTGCGTGCAGCCGTGATAGCTGGCCGTAATAACGGCACCTGGAATGGGGCTAGCGGCATTGAGTCAAGCGCTGCAGCGGCGGCAAGCGGCACGCGGGCTGTGGGCTATAAGGCCAACGGTAACAACTCGCTGACAGTGGCCTTTAGCGCTCAGGGCGATACGAACCTCGACGGGTTCGTCAACCTCACTGACTTAAGCTCCATTTTGGCGTCGGGAAAATACAACACCGGAGCAACTGCCAACTGGGCTCAAGGGGATTTTAATTACGACGGCGTCGCCAATCTCACTGATCTAAGCCAGATTCTTTCTACGGGCCTTTATAATCAGGGCTCGTATCTGAGTTACACGCCAACAAGTAATCAGGCCGGTGGTTTGAATGGCGATCCGTCGCTGGCCGGCGGCCTCGGTATGAATGGCGGCATGGTCGTTGTGCCGGAGCCATCCACGGCCGTGCTCGTCGGCATCGGCATGGCACTGGCGTGCCTGCGGTTACGAAATCGTCGGCGGATGGCCGCCTAGCGTTCTGCATGAAAAAACCGTATCGCCAAACAGAAAGAGTTGGCTTGCCGTAACGGTTCAACGTCCCACCAACTGGCCTTTATGGTTTTCCAGCCGATTGTCTCGGTGCAAAATTTTTTGTGGTCAAAGTAACTGGCACTCCTAAGATTACGTGTTTTTGCAGTCTTATTTGCCCCCCCTTGGCGCAGGCATTGTGTGAGGATATCGTTTTGACGAGAGGTGTGTTCACTCTGGCTTTCCCATAAGGGTCTCTAAGCTAGGGTCGTATGAATAGCCTGCATCAGGCTCGACGGCCCCGGGAGGCTTTACGCCTTCTTACATGCTTACCCAAAACCTCACGAACCGCTTGATCGTAGCCGCTTTGGCTTTCTTGGCGTGTTTTTCCTCGTTTTCGGTTTTGAGGGCTGAATCAAAGTGGGAGATCACGTCCGACAGCCAGCTTTCATTGGATCGAGGCCTTGAGCATCTCGCCAAAACCCAAAACTCCGATGGCAATTGGGGCACCAAAGATCTGGGTGTTGTCAGCATGGGCGTGCTGGCGTTTATGGCTGACGGCCATGCCCCGGGCCGAGGCAAATACGGCTCTGTTTTGGAGCGGTCCCTCGACTACGTCCTCACCAACGCCAAGCCCTCGGGATTGCTCAATATCAACGGCGAAGGCCGCGATATGTATAACCATGGCCTTGCGACGTTTGTGCTCGGCCAAGCCTACGGCATGACCAACAACGATCGCGTTGGCCCTGTGCTCGACCGGGCCCTCACGCTGATTATCAAGTGCCAAGGCCCCGACGGTGGCTGGGACTATAAAGCTGCACCCATTGGGGGCCACGATCTTAGCTTGGCCGTCATGCAGGCTAAAGCTCTCCGCAGTGCTGTTGATAGCGGATTCAGCGTGCCTCCGGCAGTGACTGATCTCGCTATCAAGCACGTGCGTCGCTACTACGCTCCCGCCGAAGGAGACCGCAATCTGCCCGAAGAAGAGCAGAAAAAAAGGCCTGGTCAGTTCACCTACGACGGCAATTACGGCCGCAAAACACTCGCCATGGCTGCCGCAGGAGTTGTCTGCCTGCAGGAGTTTGCGCAGTACGACGACTGGCGGATTCCCAAAAATATTGATGTCATCGAGGCTGCTATTCTCGAAGCCTCCAACAATCCGGGTGGTGGCATTGGAATGGATGCCTACACGCTCTACTACGTTGCCCAAGCTCTCTATCAAGTCGGCGGCGAACCGTGGCAGCGATCGTATCCGCTGCTTCGCGAAAAAATCATCCGCGCTCAAAACCAAGCAACAGGCACCCCTGCTTACGGCGGTTGGGGCGACCTCTATCAAACATCGGTCTGTTGTTTTGTGTTGGCTATTCCTAATCGCTATTTGCCCATTCTTCAGGAAGGTAAGATCGATAGCCTGCGAAAACAGTTTGACAAATGAACTCGTGATTGACACACCCAGCGCTCTCCTCGACTGACTTGTCTCGGTCGACCCGCCTCCATCAGGTTTATCTTCTGTGACAGCCCTTCAATTTCCTTGGTTTGCCATTGCCGGTGCGGCTGCAGCCTCGATTCCACTGATCGTTCATCTTCTTAATCGTCGCCGTTATCAGGTGATCGAGTGGGGAGCAATGGATTTTCTGCTCGAGGCCGTTTCTCGCAGCCGCCGCATTTTTGAGCTCCGCGATCTGCTGCTGCTCTTATTGCGACTCCTCTGCCTGATCCTCTTTGGCTTGGCGCTGGCCCGTCCATTTTGGAATCGTGCCGCCAAGACAACGGTCGATCCCAATCGTCCCGTTCACGCAGTCTTGTTAATCGACAATAGCCTGAGCACCAGCTACCAAAAGTTTGACGGCAGTGTTTTGGGAGAGTGCAAAACAAAGGCTCGTCAACTGATTGAAGGCTTGCCGCGAGGCAGTATGGTCTCGCTGATTCCTATCAGTGGTGCCGCCGGTGGCATCAACTACGAAGCCTACGCCAGCACCGACGAGGCTCTGGAAGCCTTGGCGGCAATCAAGCCGGTCGATCGCTCGGCCAGAGCCACCTCGACCGTTGATTTGGCGACCGAGGCCTGCCGCCGCAATACCAAGCTCACAAGCAAGCGCATCGTACTGATCGCCGATCAACAGATCAGCGGTTGGTCGACTGACCCAGAAAACCAGCAACTCAAGAGCCTGCCCGCCCCGATTCAGGTGATTGAAGTGCTCAGCGACGACATATCCAATGCCTGGGTGGCGGATGTCCAACTTCAAGACGGCGTGGCCGATGCTCAGTCGCCGGGGATCGTTTTGGCCACGATCGGCTACCAAGGCAAAGCGGCTCGCGACAATGTGCAAATGACGCTTAAGGTCGACGGCGTCACCGTTTCCTCGCAGACCGTTTCCCTACAACCCGATCAGCGCAGCGATGTGCAATTTCCTGAATACCGATTTTCCGTGCCCAATGAAGCCGGCAAAACAAATTATTCAACCGTGGAAGTTTCCCTAGCCCCCGATCAATTGCCCGAAGACGATAAGCGGTCGATCGTCGTACCAGTTGTCGCGAGTCTGCCGGTTGTCTTTGTCGACGATCTTGGCGAGGAAGAAAATCCGTCGCAGGGCCTCTACGGCGACACTTTCTGGCTGCGTCGGCTGTTGGCCCCTCAGTTGAGTACGCCGGGACAGCCGCAACCGCTGATTCAGATTCGTCGTCTCAAGCTTGAGCAACTCTCTTCAGAAACACTCGACGATGTACGGTTGGTTGTGGTGGCCGGTGTGACGGCGCCCTCCACGGCGGCTATTGTTGTGCTCGGCCAGTATGTTGAGCAGGGTGGCAATCTGATCGTGGCCGGTGGTGGTGGCTTTGATCCAGTGGCGTGGAATAAAGTTGGTTGGAACGACGGCTATGGGATTTTGCCGGCAGCCCTCGAGCCGGCTTGCATCGGAAAGCTTCGCGAGGATCGGGCCGGCCAGATCGATCCTTTTGTCTTTGATTTTGACAGCCTCGTACATGAATATTTTCGACCCGAGGGGGTCAGTGAAGGAGAGCTCAAGGGGCTCTATGGTCCGCCCACGCTGTTCTTCAAGTCTCTTGTGCCTATTGCCAACGAACAGGTCGACACGCAGGCCGTTGCCGCCGCGACTGAATATTTTGGCCAGCAGGCCGAGCAACTTGCCGCACTCGACAAGCAACTCACTGCCCTTCAGGCTGGGGGCCGGGGCACGGCCGCGGCCGGCAATGCTCAATCCCTGCAGCAGCAAACCGATCTCATCCAAAAAATTGATGCCATCAAGCCAGCATGGCTGCTTTGGAGAAATCAGGCTGGCCGCAGTGCCGAAGAGCAGCGCACAGTCGAGGAAATCTCGCGACGAGCCCGACCCACTGTCTTGGCCCGGCTCAACAATGGCACTCCACTCTTGGTGCGTCGCTATTGGGGGCGTGGAGTCACGCTGTTATTTTCTGCCAGTTTGTCGCCGCAGTGGACCACCATGCCAGATGTTGGTCAGTCGTGGTGGCTGATGGACCGCATCGTGCGCAGCTTACTGACAGACACATTGCCCGTGCGAAATCTGAGCACCGAGGGAGGCTTTGTCCTGCCGGTGGCACCCAACGAACGCTCTGCTCGCTACACGCTGACAGATCCCGCCGGCGAGGCGGAGGCCCTGACAGTCGACGCCTTAGGGAATGACCGTTACGGCATCAATCTTGGTAATTGGACGCAGCGAGGCATCTACCGCGTCACAGCTGCCCGGGGCAATGAATCCGCCGATGGCGCTGCGGGAGAAGAAGCCGAACTCTGGGACCTGCCACTGGCGGTCAACGGCCCTGCCGACGAATCGGAACTGATTGTCTCCCAACTTGGTAAGGCTGCCGGAGGCCGCAACTTTGTCGCCGTGGCCAGTGCCGGTGCAACGGTCAAGACAACTGCGAACGAGGATGTTGATATTTGGAAATGGCTGATCGGACTTGTTCTCTGTCTGTTGCTGGCAGAGTTGTACATCGCCGCCAAATCGACCCCACGCACGGAGCCCGCACTATGAGTATGACGCTGCAACAGCAGTTTTATGATCTGCTTGGACGCTTGCTCGGCATGGAGCAAATGCAGAGCATCTCTTCCTGTAAGCTCGGCTTCGCCGCCGGATGGGCGCAGCGAGCCTCGATGTGGTTGCTGTTTGGCTGCGTGGCGCTCTTTGTTGTGGCGGGCGTATTTTATCTGCGCAATCAAACCAATCGCAGCCAGCGCACTCGCTTGGCGTTGCTGGTGATTCGCGGACTCTTACTGAGCCTGGTCTTTTTGCTTCTGGCTGAACCAATTTTGCTGCTCTCGCTGCAAAGCAAAAAGAGGCCGTCGCTGTGGCTCTTATTCGATGGTACAGACAGCATGGGCATTGCCGATGATCTCCCGGAAGAAGAGCGAGTCGCCACGGCCAAGGCTGTGGGCCTAGAAAAACAAGCGGCGGGTTCTCCTGGCGACGCTGCGGAAAACCAGTCGCCCCAGCGCGAGCCCTCCCGAATCGACTACCTCCGGGCGATGGTTCAAAAGAAAGACGACGGCATCCTCGAGCGGTTAAGCAAGGATTTTCGGCTCCAAGCTTTTGTGTTTGATTCTCCGCAAGGTGTGCGCGCTATACCACTGACAGAAGAGACAAAAGGCAAGCCCAACGGCAAGCTTTTGGCGGAGCAACTCACAACCACCGGCAAGGTCACAGCCATTAGCACGGCTCTCACCGACCTCGCTCGTCGACAGACAACAGCCAATGTCAGCGGCTTGATTGTCTTTAGTGATTTCAATCAAAATGCTGGGCCGCCCGCGGTGCCGGTGGCCAAGCAACTCGGCATTGAGGTTTATACGGTTGGCGTCGGAGCCACCCGGGCAGTTGACGCTGCTGCTGAAGTGCTTGCCGAACCGTTTGCCCATAAAGACGAACAGACCACCGTGATCGTCGTCGTCAAGCAGACCGGCCTCGACGGTCAAACAGCCACCATAAGACTTCTCAGCGAATCCCTCGGCAGTGTTGGCAGTAACGCTGGCTCAAGCTCCACGATTGGGGAAAAAACAGTCGTCCTCAGTGGCGCATCCCAGGCGGTTGAATTTCCCTATGTGCCGCTGAGGGCCGGTCGCTTCAACATGGTGGCCGAGGTCGAACCTCTCCCCGGCGAAGCCGTTGAAGACAACAACCGCGCCAGTCGTGAGATCACGGTCCTCGAAGATTTTCTGAGGTTAATGTTTGTCGAATACGAGCCAACGTGGGAATGGCGGTTTATCAAAGAAGTGTTTCATCGCGATCGCCTTGTTGGCATGAAGGGTTTTCGTACCTTCCTCTACTCATCCGACCCTAAGGTCCGTAAGCAAAATGAACTCTTCTTGCCCACAATGGCCCCACCGCGAAGCGAGTTTTTTGCCAACGACTTGATTTTCATCGGTGACATGCCAGCAGCCCCGCCGCTCTCGGCATTGAGCACGCGGTTTTGTGAAATGGTGAAAGAGTTTGTCGGTGAACTTGGCGGCGGCGTTGTGTTTCTCTCTGGCCCGCGATTTGGCCCCCAGCAGTTAGTGGGAACGCCCTTGGCCGACATGCTGCCGGTGATTGTCGACCCGGCCGCTCGGCTCAGAGACGAGATGCCTTTTACAATGCGTCTAACGCCCCGAGCAGCTGAATATAAATTTATGCAGCTTGGTAAGGGCTCAACACTCAAAGACCTTCAGGATGGCTGGGATAATCTCGGTGAACTGCCTTGGTATCAGCCTGTGCTTCGTAAGCACCCCCAGGCCACCGTTTTGGCGGAGCATCCCACGGCCACATGCATCGACGGCAAGGATAAGCAACCCCTGATTGCCGTTCGCTCCTACGGACGCGGCGAGGTGGTTTATCTCGGCTTCAACGAAACATTCCGACTCCGCCGCACAATGGGCGAACAGTTGTTTCGTCAATTTTGGGGGCAGGTGATGGAACGCCTTGCGCTGAATCACACGCTCGGTGCAGACAAACGCTTTGTCGTGCGGACCGATCGTCGCAACTATCAAATCGATGATCCGGTCACAGTCACAGTCGATGCCAGGAATGCCGATTACCAACCCCTTTCGGATGCCGATCTCGTCGGCAGCAAACTGACCGGTGAGTTGGTGCTGCCCAACGATGGCGGCCGGGAGTCAGCCCCTCAACCCATCAATCTGACGCAGGTGAAAAAAGGCTCTTTTGAGGCTCGTTTTCCAGCGGCAATGTCGGGAGAGCACCGCGTGCGCGTCACAGACCCTGTCAGTAACAAACCGATTGAGTGGACGTTCAATGTTGTCAGCACGCCAGTCGAAAGACAGCGAGCCATTCGGAATGTTGTCTTGCAGGAGTCGCTGGCCTCTGAGACGGGTGGCCGCAGCGTCGACCTTAAAGACATCGATTCGCTTGTGAAGGCGATCAAGCCCGTTGCCAAAACAGAGACGAGTATTGAAGCAATCTCTCTTGTCAACACTTGGCTCTGCTTCTGTCTGTTCGCCGGCTTATTGCTGATCGAATGGTTTCTCCGTAAGTGGATCAACCTGCCATGAAACAACTCGACTATTTTCGCTCGCAACTCGTTGATCTTTGCCGGCAGGCACAGCAGGTTCGCCTTGCTACTGCAGCCAGCGGCATGGCCATCGCCTTGCTCTTGGTGCTGGCGGGCATTTTTGCTCTCGACTGGTCCTTCCGAAAAAGCGAAGACACCTTCCAGCGATTGTTTGTCTTGGGGCTAGGACTGACCGCTTTGGGCTGGTCCTTTTTTCGATACGCCAAACCGTGGCTGAAACCTCGCGAGGAACCGATGGAGATGGCTCTGCGAGTGCAGCGTCATGCTGGCATCGACAGCGATTTAGTGGCCGCTCTCCAATTTGAATCTGCTACCAAGGTCGACTGGGGCTCCCCTGCCCTAACCACCGCACTGATCGACAATGTCTCGTCACGACAGCGTCAAGTCGATCTCAAGGGTGTTATCCGTCGTGATCAACTCTTCAAGCGAATGAAGATGCTGGGAATCGTGGCTGCTGTTTGGCTGCTGGTGACTTGCTTGATCCCGGGCTATGTGGGCGTCTTTTTTAATCGCCTCCTGCTGGGTGCTCAACAATACCCAACCCTGACTCAGATTAAGTCCATTGTTGTCAACGGCCGCACCATCGATCTTTCCAAGCGGGGCGATGCAGTCGTTCGCGTGGCCTACGGCCGCCCCGTGAAGTTTGACATTCGAGCCACGGGTCCAGAAATCAGCGGTGGCCGCATCGAGCTCTCCGGTGCAAAGGGAGGGCAGTCTGCCGTCGTATCACTCGAACCTGTCGTCCTCGCTACTGCTTCGACTATTCCAGCGACTCCCCCTGCCAAGCCAACCCCAACACCTCCATCACCCGACGATGCCCCGGCCTTCAAGGGGCTCTATCCGCGACTCCTCGAAGATGCTCGCTGCCAGATTTATTTGGGAGACGCTTGGACTGAGCCCTTAAAACTTACGATTATTCCCTCGCCAGCCGTTGAAGTTGAGCCCGAAGTCGTGCCGCCCCTCTACGCTCGCTCGGGGGGCCAAGAATTGTTGACTTTTCCCAGAGGCACTCGACAGTTTTCCGTTGTCGAAGGATCAGAGGTGCGACTCAATGTTTCGTCTGATCGGCCGCTCAAGCAAGTCACGCTGACGGCTGGTCAAAAGGCAATTGCATTTGACCGCAACGCCTCGGCATCAACTCCGGATCTGGAAATCTGGTCTCCCCAATTGGCCAACACTCAGCTGGCGGCAATCGCTGAACCCCTCCGCTATTCGATTGACGTAGTCGACAATGAAGACCAGACTCTGGAACGCCCCTTGGAGGGTTTCATCCGGATTGAGCCCGATCTGCCTCCCCGCATTGTGGCCGCCACCCGAACACCTTTCATTTTGCCGGGTGCTCAGCCAACTTCCTATTACGGCGTCACAGACGATCATGCCGTGGGTCGAATTTGGTTTACTTGGGAAGTGCTGCGAGGCGGCAGCGCGGAGGCTGCTGGTGCAAAGGCCGTCGCCGTTACGGCCAACGACTTGCTTGGCAATGTGCCTGCTGCCAGCGTGGCTGCTGCGGCGGCAGAAAATGTGGCCAATCAATTCACGGTTGAGCTCTACCAGCTTGAGGGCAACGAAGCCCCGGAACCAGTTCTTGAGGGCGCTTACTCCTTTGATCTTAAGAAAATTCCTCTGTCCCGTGGCGATGCGCTCAAAATCATATTCCACGCCACCGACTACCGCGGCAAGAATCCGGGAAAAACGGCACATGCAGAGCCACTCGTTTTTCAGGTGACAGACGAACAGGGGATTATGGCCAGCATGTTAGAAGGCGATCAAAAATCGGCTCGTGAGCTTCAGATGTTTATCAAGCAACTCCTAGGACTGGGGGATACGCCATGAAATTAACGAACCGATTCTCACCCGTAGCTTTGAGCCTCACGCTCTTTTTAATGACTCTTTCTGGCGTTGTGCGGTCTGAAGCCTTGCCAGCAGACAAGCTCCGCCAGCAACAGCGGGTGCAGCAACAGGTGCACGACATGGCCGAGCGGCTCGCCGCAGAGGTACTGGATCTACAACTGCAACAGCTGCGGGAAAATAATCTTGTCGCCCACCCCTACTACGTTGAAATCGCCCGGATGCGGGACCACCTTGATGAACTCGTAACCAACGAGATGTCGGATGTGATTGCCTTACTTGAAGAAGCCGATGTCGATGACGAAGCAGCCCGCGTGAAGATTTTTCAGGATGCCCGAGAAAAGAGCCGTTTGATTGTCACTCAACTATTAGCTGAGCAGCAGATTTTGCTGCGGCGGCTCAAGATCGCTGAATTGGCCCGTCAGGTGCAGCAACTCATTGTCCAACAAACAAAGACGATGACTTCAACACAGAATCTTTTGAAGCAGCCTGAATCGAGCCGTGCGGAGTTAAATCTTGCGACGCTTGAAGACCAGCGAGATGTGGGACTCACGTGCGGTCAGTTTGAAAAAAACCTTCGCGATGCAGTCCAACTCGCTGGCACGATTGGCCAAGACGCGGCGGAGGCACTCAAGATCTGCGAACAGGAACGACTCTCCAAACGCCTTGTTGATGCCGAAGCATCCCTCCGGTCGGCTGATTTTCAACCAGCCACTCTCGAGCAAAAAGGTGTGATTGGGGTTTTGCAGTCGATGCTGGCAAAAATTCAACGCCTGCAAAAATCAATCGATGGTTCGGCCAGCGAACTGGAAAATAAGATCGCCGAGGCACTGGCACAACAGGAAGAGATTTTGTCTGAAAGCGAGAAGAAAGATTTCGATGCAAATGCCGCCGACAAGGCTGCCGCCGAACAAAATAAAATTGCCAAAGACGTAGCTGCCATGAAAGCGATGACGCCAAGTTCACCAGAACTCAAAGCGGCCCTCGACAAGGCGCAGCAAGCTGCGGAAAAAGCTGCCGAAAAACTCTTTGAACAAAAAACTCCCGAGGCCCAGGCCGAGGCCAAAAAGGCAATTGAAAGCCTACAGGAAGCAGCGAAAGAGGCCCAAAAGGCTACGCAAGAAGCACAAAAGGCTCAGTTGGCTCAAAACAGCCCTCCCCCCCCGCCCCAAGATCCACAGGCCGCACAGGACCCACCAAAACCTGGTGAGACACCGCCTACGCCTCCTACGCCTCCAACTCCTCCCTCTGCGCAGGCCAATTCACCGCCAAAAAATGATAAACCGGCTCCCCCAAAAGCCGATTCAAAACAGACTGCCGGTAAGCCAGGCGCTCCCAAGCCAGGTGGTGCTCCTAAGCCCGGCGCTCCCAAGCCGGGTGCTGGAAAGCCAGGGGCTCCGAAGCCCGGGGCTGGAAAAATGGCCGGCAAGGGACCTCCTGGTCCAGGCAAAGGACCGCCAGGGCCTCCGGGGCCGCCGGGCCCACCAGCGCCTCCAGGTCCTCCAGGTCCTCCCGGACCACCGGGTCCTCCAGCGCCTCCCGGCCCACCAGGTCCTCCCGGCCCACCAGGTCCGCCGGGCCCTCCGGGTCCGCCAGCGCCTCCCGGTCCGCCAGCGCCTCCCGGTCCGCCAGCGCCTCCGGGCCCACCGGCACCTCCGAGCGAAAGCATGGCCATGAAGCAAACCGAGGGTAAAAGCCTTGCTTACAACAAATCCAAAGCGGGTGCGCCTGGCAAGGCAATGCCCAATCAGCCCAACGGGGCTGACGGTCCTGATGCAGTATTAGCCGAGGGGCCGCTGTTTGGTGAAGAACCTTGGTTTGCCGACCTCCCGTCCGATGTGCGTGAATCAATTCGTACCAATTCCAGACTCAGCCCGCCGACTGGTTACGACCGGCGAATTCAAGAATATTTTCAGAACGTAGCTCCTTAGTAGAGTAGTGGCTCGCAAACATTGACCCGTCCTTTTTTTAACGACAATCGAGGAATTTCATGACCGATGACAAGTCGATATCGAATCCGGAAGACGTTGCCGCCGTGGCACGCTGCAAGGAATCGTACACCCGCATCTGCACCGAACTTTCCGAGGTGATCGTCGGACAGGAAGAGGTTATTGAGCAAGTGCTGATCGCTATCTTTGCCCGAGGCCATGCCTTGCTCGAAGGCGTACCAGGCTTGGCAAAAACGCTCTTAATCAGTTCTATCGCTCAAGCGATGCACTTGAGCTTCAAGCGGATTCAATTTACTCCCGACTTGATGCCCAGTGATATTACGGGCACGCAGATCATTCAGGAAGATCCTGAGACGCGTCGCCGCCAGTATCAGTTCTTACCCGGCCCGCTCTTCACCAATATGCTCTTGGCTGACGAAATCAATCGTACGCCACCCAAGACGCAGGCGGCGATGCTGGAAGCCATGCAGGAACGACAGATAAGCTCCGGTGGCACAATCATGCCGCTGCCCGATCCGTTCTTCGTGCTGGCTACGCAGAATCCACTGGAGCAGGAAGGCACCTATCCGCTGCCTGAAGCCCAACTCGATCGTTTTCTGCTCTACATTAAAGTCGGTTATCCACTGCCGGCTGAAGAATGGGAAATCGCCCGTCGCATCACGTCCGGCAAGCGGGGCAAGATTGCTCCCTCGCTCACGGGAGAAGACATTGTCAAGTTGCAAAAGCTTGTGGAACGCGTTCCTGTCAGCGATCAGGTGCTGGGCTATGCTTGGGCTGCCGTGCTCGCCACGCGACCGCAAACCGCTGCGGCCCCTGAGTTTGTCAACAAGTGGGTGGCATGGGGCTCTGGTCCCCGTGGTCTTTTGACGCTGATCACCTGCGCTAAGGCCCGCGCCGTCTTGCACGGTCGCGTGCATGCCACCATCGGTGATGTCCAGTGGCTGATTAAGCCAAGCCTGCGGCATCGCATCGCTCCCAACTACGCTGCTCAGGCCTCTGGCATGAACAGCGACAGCATCATTGACTTGCTGCTGAAACATGTTTCCCCCGATAAGAAATATGAGAAACCAGCTGCCTGATCGACTTGCTGAGAGTGACCGACTCGACGTGAGGCATGGCCCTTGTGATCCATGCCTCACGAGTCACGCTTCCTGATTCATTCAATAGTTCAGTCCGATTTTTTGTTCTCCTTTTATTCCGCTTCGTTCCCTTGACGTGATTCCTTATGTCTCAATCGACGCTTGCACGGTATCTCAATCCTGATGTCCTCAACCGACTCACCGGTCGGCAGATCGACCCACGGGGTCTGGTGTTGGGAAATTTGGCCGGCGCTCACAAGTCGCCGCTGTCAGGCTTTGCCGTCGAATTTACCGGACACAGGGAATACGCGCCGGGGGATGATCCCAAGCATATCGACTGGCGCGTCTTTTTTAACCGCGACCAGTTGATGATCAAGCAGTATGAAATGGAGACAAACTATGTCTGTCATTTCTTGCTCGACTGCAGTGCCTCAATGCGATACGGCAAGGAAGAGCAACAGAAACTTGACTACGCATCACAGATGATCGCTGTCTTGGGTCATACGATCGTACGCCAAGGCGACAAAGTCTCGCTGGCTATTTTTGATGAGGAAGTGCGCGATGTTGTGGCCCCCAGCAACGCGATGGCCCAGATCATTCGCATGTCGGAGTCGCTTGACCGCATGGAGCCTGTCAAGAAGACGCATATGGCCGACTGCTTAAACGAGCTTTGTGGACGAATGAAGCGGCGGGAAATCGTGATGATCTTTAGCGACTTCTTTACTGATCTGCCGTCGCTGGAACTGGCCCTGCAGCAGATGCGTTACAGGATGCAC
>QWQJ01000133.1 GCA_003670865.1 Planctomycetota bacterium
CGCTAAGAGAAAGGCCGTCGGGGGCGTGGCCCATCCGGCCAAATCCGACGCGTGGATCAAGAGCGTCTGGCTCAATGGGACTGATAGCGGTGAGCTCCATCATCGCAGCCAACAGATCATTGATACCGTTCTCGGCAGAGTCCCATGCGGTGTGTGCGCTGTACACCCCGATGCCAGCGGCGATGAGATCGAGCAAAAGGTGGCCGGTGGTAGAGTCGTCGGTGATTCGCGTGACCGGACGAAATGGCAGCGGGTGGTGCGTGAGAATCAGCCCCGCCCGCTCGCGGATAGCCTCGCGGGCCACTTCGGCGGTGAGCGAGAGGCAGGCCATCACTCGCTCAATGGTGGGTCGACGGGTGCCAACTAAAAGCCCGACGGAATCCCAGTCGGCAGCCAATCGCAGCGGCGCAATATTTTCGAGGTTAAGAATGACGCTTTGTAAAGTTGCCATAGAATGAGGATACAAATTTTCGGTTATAGTGGCGAATCCAAGAGAATGGCCCCGAAGCACTGGGGGCGCTTTGGCCGCACCCGCCCTGATCGTCTTTCGACTTCCGGCCGCATCCTTGCACAGAGACCCCATGGACATATCCCAAATTTCAGTTCCCGCGATATCGCTATCAAAAAATTTTCGTAGCGCTCTCAGTAAAGCAAGGGATCTGGGAATCCAGGGGATTGAAATCGATGCTCGCTACGGAATTGATCCCGAGCAATTAACGCACACCGGCACGCGACAGATTCGCAAGTGGCTCGGGGACGAAGGCTTGAGCGTGTCGGCTGTGGCCTTTCGCACGCGGGGTGGCTATGCCGAGGCCGAGAGGCTGGAATCCCGCATTGCGGCTACAAAAGCCGCGATGAAACTGGCCCACAACGTGGGGGCGCACGCGGTCATCAATCAGATAGGCGACATCCCAGCAGAATCGTCAGGCCCTGTCTGGCAGTTACTTATTGATGTGCTCGGCGATTTAGGCTCTTGGGGCCAACGCGTTGGCGGCCTGCTGTGTGCAGAGGTGGGTCGGGCCGCGCCAGCCGATATTTTGCGAGTGCTCCAGAGCTTGCCGGAAGGATCACTGGCTTGCGACATCGTGACCGGTGCGATCCTCGTCTACGGCCACGATCCAGCGGCAGCGGTGGCAACTTTATCAGATCACATTGCCAGCGTGCATCTAACGGATGCTGTGGCTGGGGCGTTTGCCGGCCGCGGCCGGGCGGTGATTCTGGGCACGGGGCAAGTCGATTTGCCGAGCGTGCTGGCGACGCTTGAAGAACAAGGTTATCGCGGCTGGATCGGCATTGAATCGGTTGACGATCATGCCGCCGCAGAGGAACTCTCAAACGCCATTGGATTTCTCCGCGCGATCTGAGCGGCTTTTTCTAATCGTCGCAGATGGACAAAATCTGAGAGAATTAAAAAGTTGTGACAGAGAAAAAAGACAGTTTCGAGGAATCAAGTCGTTAACGCGGCACATCTTCATTTTTAAGCATTGCGGCTAGCGCCTTGCTGGCCGCATCGGCCGCAGGATTAGCTCAGTGTCGTGACTCAGCGCCGGACGAAGAGGACAATTTCCGGTTGGTCAGTCTTTGCCACTTTCTAAGCCCAACTTTAGCGGCGACAGTCCTGCAAAAGCCGCTTTTCTGTAATCATCACAAACGACTACGACTGATCTGCTCAAAGCAATTTGGCCGCAAGCGCAATGGCGGCCGTTTCAATCCGCAGAAGATGAGAGCCAAGTGAGACTCGCCGTGCTCCTGCGCGATCGGCAGTTATCAATTCTGCTTGTGTGAATCCACCCTCAGGGCCGATCAACGCAACGACAGGGGTCAGCGTCTGTTCGGCAGGGATCGCGGCCTGATCAATGGCCAGGGGCACGCCACCTGGATCGGCGATGAGCAAGCGAGCGCCTGACGGCAGCGATTCGATAAGAGACGAAAGCGAGTGACTCTTGGCGATGTCCATGAGCGTGTTGCGGCCAGACTGCTTGCAGGCCTCGATCACGACTCGCTCCATGCGGGCCTGCGAGTTGTCGGTTGCTTCCGCCACGCCCCGCAATGTCTGCAGTGGGATCAGACGGGCCACGCCTAGTTCGGTCAGTTTTTCGACCATCCACTTTTGCCGGTCTCCCTTGGGCAAGGCAATCGCCAGCCAGACTTCGGGTCCGGCTGTCACACAAGCATCCAAAGGTAAAGCCTCGACATCGAGTAACACCTTATTGCGTTTGATCTCACTCACCCGCGCCGACCAATGGCAACCCGTGCCGTCGAAAACAACGATCATGTCACCAATCTTCGCCCGCACCACTCGTACCAGATGCCGGGCCTCGTCGTCCTGGAGCGTGGCCAGGCCGTCGTGCGGGGGTGCGGTGAGAAAAAAACGTTCGCTCATAGAGGATTTCCTCAGTCTCTTGTGGATTGGTTTTGTATCGTGTGTGGGGCTCGGCCAGAGGCTTATTGGCCTGAATAGGAAGAGAAAGTTTCGTCCTGACACGAACCTACCGCTGTCGCTAAACTCATGGCCATGGTACGCGAACACTGGAACCTTTCAGCCCCTCCCTTCGATGGCTCGCTGGAGCCGGCCACATTTTATTCTGGTGGTCCGCAGGAAGAGGCCCTAGCGCGATTGGAATGGCTGACCCTAGAACGGCAGCGGTTTGGGCTCGTTGTGGGAGCGGAAGGCTGCGGCAAAAGCCACTTGGCGGCAATGGCCGTCAGGCGACTTGGCGGGCTAGGTGCTGAGGCCGTGATGCTCTCGCTGCGCGGGCTGGCGGTAGGCGACTGGCTCGAGCTTTTACTCGACCGATTGCCCCTGGATCGACTCAGTCGGGCCGAGCCCCTGCGGTCGTGGCCGAAACTGGAAAATAGGCTGCGGGAAAACACACTGATGGAGCGAACCACGGCCATTGTTTTCGATGATCTCGACAGTGCACCCAGCGATGCAAGCGAGGGCATTACTAGACTCGTCGGTGCCGCCGAACCGCGTTACTCCCGCACAGTCGTTGTCGCAACAGTCACTCCCCAAGGGCTGGCCAGCGTACCACTTGGCCTACGGCAAAGAGCGGCGGTGCGAATAGAACTCTCCCCGTGGAATGTCGATGACGTGGGTGCATTTCTGGCCAGTTCGTTGCATCGCGTCGGCGGCGTCGAGAATATTTTTTCGACCGATGCCATTGCTACGCTGACACGATTTGCCGCTGGAGTGCCGCGAGTTGTCAGTCAATTAGCGCAGCTTTCCTTGATTGCTGCTGCCGGGGATCAACTGCCGCAGATCGACGCCGTCACGGTCGAACGGGCGTGGCGAGAATTAGCGCCGTCAGGGGCAGTCGAAACAAGCCCCGCAGAGACCGAAGACGAAACCTTGCCAGTCAATCCGCGGGTTCGCGTAGTGCGACGGCTGTGGGGCTGACGAGTTTTATCTATTGGCCCCAGCTTGTCCCAGCTTTTATTTCTGGATCGCCTTGAGGGCCTGTGTGGCAGCTTTACTGACAGCCGGATTGGCGTCGCCGCTGAGCGACTCAAGGGCCGAGATCGCACTTTTTGCACCGGATCCCATGTTGCCGAGTTCATGGGCAGCAGAGATTTTTTTCTCTGTTGTGCCTGTTTTTAGGTCGGCAATATAGCTCTCCAGTAGCAGATTTCCCATCGTCTTTGGACCCTTGGAGCCGGCCGTGCGACGCCGCGGGGTGGCGTGAGATTTTGCCCCAGACTTTTTCTTGGAGGCTGACTTTGGCTTTGACGAGCAACCCAAGACGGCTAAAAAAGCGGCGGTGATCCAAGCTCTACGGTGCATGTCGAGTGATAAAAATAGAGGATCGGAGGGGTGCAAAGTAAGGGGCAAAAATAGTCCCAGATAGGTGGGACGCGGGAGCGTATCAGCAGAGGGTCAAACTATGAGTAGAAAAAGCATTTTGTAAAGCATTTGTAAGAGTCTTAAGCCGATCGACCGCCGACCCACGGGCTCTGCCAGTCACCCCAAGCCGCTAGGTACTTGGCGAGGCCGGGAGAGTTCTGACTGTGGGCCTCGATCAACTGCCTGGCTGCTTCAATCAAATCGCGTTCTTCGGCCAGATCGAGTTCGCCAGCCACCACCCGCGAACGCAGAAAAACAAAATAGGTGTCCAGCACATCCCCTCGGCAGTAGTCGTGAATCTCACAACCGCGACCGGCATCCCAGAGGTCTTGCACCATGTGGCCAGCCACGTCCATCTTGCCGGGCTTGCCGATTAGATTCGCAGCCAGTGAGAGGCCGCCATTAAAACGCGACGCGCCGTTATTGGTGAGCCACTCGTGCAGATCGAAATGAGCGTTGGTGTTGTAACGATTGCGAGGCTGGTCAAAGCTGCGTTTTTCCTCAGCAAACCAATCTGGAATCGAAATGCCGTAGCGGAAAGCGCAGAGTTCAAGCAGTGGCATGTCGAAGCCCCGGCCATTAAAGCTCACAAGTTTAGGCCGCTTATACTTTCGCCAGCCATCCCAAAAGAGCCGGACAATTTCGTGCGATCGAGACTGCTCTTCATCGAGGCAGACCAATTCGAGCAAGTGGAAGTCGACCGCCACCTTTGCGATCACTAGTGAGACAGGTAAATGAAATGTGTAGGGGATAAAATCTTTGCCGTTCTCAGCGAGTAGTTCTGCACGGTACTTGGCAACTGCCGGAGCCGGCAGAAGACCCTCCCCCGGATACTTCAGCCGCGAAACTAAATCGCCGTCTGCCACGCTCTCAATATCAAAAATAAAATAAGAGGTATCGAGTTTTGACACGCTTATCTCCTCTGGGATTTATCGCCTGGCCAATCGATGAACCAGTGGCAGCCACGCGCCACTAGCCTTACTCGAAGCGACCGACTGCTCAATAAAATACATGCCTTCCACGCCGTCGCAGACGTTGGGATAGAGCGTGTTTGTCCGTTCAAACGGCTCACCGCTGATGGCCGCCTCCATGGCATCAAAAGCGGCTCGATAAACATTGGCAAAGGCTTCGAAGAAGGCCTCGGGATGCCCCGCTGGGAGCCGACAGGCGGCCTTGCCAGCGGCGTTCATGTAGGGGGCGTTGGGATCCCGCGTGTAGATCGCGTGTGGGTGGCCGTTTTTTCGGACAAAGAGCTGGTTGGGATTTTCCTGATGCCATTCGAGGCTGGCCAGCGTGCCATCGATTTCGATCCGCAAATCGTTCTCGTGACCGTGGCTAATCTGTGACGCCGTCACGGTGCCAAAAGCGCCGTTCTCATACACGATAACGGCGTGGCCGTAATCATCGAGGGACCGCTGCGGTTCAAAAATCTTTAAATGGGTGCTGATCTTTTCCGGCAGAAGGCCTGTCATAAACCGGCCAAGGTTGTAAGCATGGGTGCCAATGTCGCCAAAAGCGCCGGCCACACCGCTCTTGTTGGGGTCGGTTCGCCACGCCGCCTGCTTGTGACCCTCGCTTTCCAGCCGGGTTCGTAGCCAGCCTTGAATGTATGTCGAGCGGATGGCTTGGATCTCACCTAACTCACCAGCCAGCGCCATTTCGCGAGCCTGTCGCACCAGCGGATAGCCGGTGTAGTTGTGGGTGACAGCAAAAACGGTGGACGACTTCTGAACGATGCTGGCCAGTTCCTCCGCCTCTTTGAGCGTCAGCGTCAGCGGTTTGTCACAGACCACATTGAAGCCTGCTTCAACGGCCGCCTTAGCCACCGGAAAGTGCATGTGGTTGGGAGTTACAATTGAGACAAAATCGATGGCCTGCTCGGCGGGTAAGGCGCGTTCCTGTGCAAACATTTCTTGGTAGGAACCATACGCCCGGGCAGGATTGATGTCGTAATCGGCGGCACTCGCCTTTGCCCGTTCGGGGTCACTCGAAAGAGCACCAGCCACCAGCACCGCGCGATTGTCGAGCACCGCAGCGGTGACATGCACGCGGCCGATGAACGAGCCCTGACCGCCCCCGACGATGCCCATCCGCAATTTTCTCCCCAGCGCGCCGTTGGTCGCCATGTGTCCCTGCTCCCTTTGTTTTTGCGTATAGTCTTTTGTGGGCACTCTGCTCATCAAACGATCAACGTCGAACTCTAGCAGACGGGTTGTTTTCGTTTTAGTGCCACCATCTGACACAGGGCAATTGCCGTCCGACTGGCCGGGAGCCTACGATACTGGGGCCTGCGGATCGACCGCGAGGCGGTTTGACCTCGACAACCCTTTGCGTGCGGCACTTTCTCCATGGGCTTTTCCGATCGAAATTACTACCGTTCCGAACAATCTTCTGTGATGTCAGAGTGGACGGCCGTGTTGACGATCATAGTTGTGAATATCGCCGTCTGGGTGGGCAACCTGCTTGGGGCTGTCGAGCTTCCCATCAATGACTTTTTAGCGCTGCAAGGTGACTTGCAAAACCATCCGCTCAAAATCTGGGAATTGATCAGCTATGGATTTGTCCACGATGCGACAACCCCATGGCACTTGGTTTTCAACATGCTGGGGCTCTGGTTTTTTGGCCGCGAGGTCGAATCGCTGATGGGCCGGGCCGAATTTTTTCGGTTTTACGTTACAGCCATTGTGCTGGCGGGCCTGACGTGGCTGGTGAGCCTTCACATCGGTCAACCGGAAGCCGCTCGACGGATGTTTTTGGTGGGTGCCAGCGGTGCGGTGATGGCGGTGCTGGCGGTCTTCATCTGGCACTATCCCCGCCAGACTGTTTTGATCTACGGCGTGTTGCCAGTGCCGGTTTGGGCGCTGGGCATTTTCTATTTTGTCTCAGACGTGCAGGGTGCTGCCTCTGGTGGCGGCCAAGTGGCCAATGTGGCGCATTTGGCGGGTGCGGTTTTTGGACTTTGTTACGCGTGGCGGGGATGGGATCTGGAAAGCCTTTTTGATATTTCCAATCGCTTAAAACAGATGCGTCGCCGCATGCGTGTTGTGCACCCAGAGGATGATTTTGAAAACGGTCGCGGTGCGGGTCAATCCAGTAAAAATCGCACGGTTCAATCCCGCGAAGAAACGGCCGAGCAGCAAGCAGTCGATACCATTCTCGAAAAGATTAGCCGTTCTGGTGAATCAAGCTTGACGGCTCAGGAGCGGGACACCCTGACGCGGGCCAGTCAACGGCTCAAAGATCGGATGCGTTGAAGCGCCAACGATTGAATGCGTGTGCTGCTGCAGCCGTTAGCGAACGATTGGAATCGTCGTGGAAGCCGTGCGTAAATCGGGATGGGCTTGGCGACGCAGGAAGTCAATCATCGAGACAAGGTCTTTGTATTTGACGTCATCGAAATGACCTGAAAGCATGCTGTACATCTGCCCGTGTGTGTCGAGAAGCACAACATTCGGTGCAGCTGGCACCATGCCAAATGTACGCCGCATCGTGTCGTCAAAATCGAGCCAGACTGAAACGGCTGGTGAATCGGTGCGAAATCGTGATCGTGCGACCGCTTGCAGTGGCTTGGGTACCTCAGGCAAGCACGCCACCGGTACAACATGCACATCCGGCACTCGTATCGCTGCTGGCCAGCCAGGAATGCCCACAACAGGCTGACGAGACCAGTCGGCTGCGGTGGCCTGCTCGGCCGTAGGGTGAAATTGCACATGCAGCTTGCGACCCAGAGCTTGCCCGGCCTCGGAACCTTTGCGTTCAGCGTAGACCAGCACAACGACGTCGCCTTGCATGACGCCCGTTTCACGGCGGTTACGAAACTGATCTTCCATGGCAATATTCACGACACGCTCCCGGGCTTTGGCAGGGCTTCCTAGCAGACTCAAAAAGCCAATTGCGGCCACACCGAGCATACAGCGGCCAGATAACTCAAGGAGTGTTTTGAAAATATTCATGGCTCTTTGCAAGGGTGTAAAAATTCTCTTGTTGGATCGATCGCGTCCAAAAGCGACCACTTGATGGCGGACGCTCAAAAGGGAGTACCGCGCCCCTGAAGCCGGACACAAGATCGGTTTAAGCCTTTGCCTTACAGCCCCAAAGCGTCAGGCGATTCAGGAGGAGCAAACGGCGTGGGGCGAAGGATCGTGAGGATGGCTGGCAGGATAATCAGCGATGTCAGCGTGCAGGTGGCGACGCCCAGGGTGAGCACGCGACCGAGGCTTTCCAAACCCCTGTGGCTGGCCACCATCAATGCCCCGAAGCCAAGGATCGTCGTCAACGCATCGACTAACACAGCATTGGCTGTCGAGGCACTGATCCGGTACGGACCGGTTCTTTCCAAGGCATCGTGCATGATGTGAACTCCGTAGTCGACGGCGATGCCCAGGATCAACGGGATGCCGATCAGATTGGCCGGGTTGAGATCGATCCCCACAAGCCCCATCAGCCCCAAAGTTTGTGCCATGCCAAGGGCCAGAGGGAGCGCTGCCAAGAGCGCGTGTGAGAGGTTCCGAAAGTCGAGCCAAAGCACGGCAAAAATCACAATCAGCGAATAGAGCGCTGCTTGCTCGTAGCTGCGTTTCATTTCAAGTGACGCCTCGTAAGCCTGCAAGGGATTGCCGGTGGCCCGCGGATCGACACTTCGCAGATCCTTGACAAATCGTGTCAGTGATTCGAAATCCCAAATGTCGCCGCGACCATAAATCTTTAGGAGGTGCTTGCCGCTCTGGCCGACGAATCGCTCGACCAGACTGGGCGGTAGGTCTTGGAGCGTGGGCGACTGGGGATCAGCCACGCCCATCAGGGCATGCAAACGACTGAGAAGATCGCCAGCGGCTTGTTGCTGGAATCCAGACAGCGCCTGATAGCACTCGTTGGGACCCATCCGCCGCAGCGTGTCGCGGACCCGTTCTAAATGCCAAGCACTTCGCAGGCCGCCAGGTCGCTTGGCGGCTTCGGCCTGTGCCCAAGCAAGAGTTTCGCCGAGGGCATCCAGACGATCCAGTGGGATTTCTGGCGAACGCTCCGGAAGCGTAGCCAGTCGGTCGCGAATCCGCTCGATCAGCGGGATTTTGAGTTCTTCGTCAACCGTTAAAAGGGAGGCGATCTCATCGACGCGTTCGACGCTCGCTAAGGCTAGCAGTTGCTTTTTGCGTTCCAGAAGTTGTTCTCGCGAGTCAGCGATCGAAAGCGCATACCAGACGCTCTGATCACACTCTGCAAGGAGTTTTTTTTCCACTGCCACGCTCTCTAAGCCATCGGCCTGCATGTTAAGTAGGTTGTGGTCGTAGTGGAGGTCGTGCACTCCGGAGGCGATGCCCAGCGTGGCAGCCATGCCCGCAAGCGCTACAAACCGTGGGTGGCGGGTGATCGGAGCGAGCCATGTGTGCACCGGCACAGGCGTGGGAATGTGACGGCCGAATCGGCCCCGATCAACGATCGCAACCACCGCCGGCAGCACCAAAAGTTCTGCAGCCGCACACAACAGGATGCCGCCGCCGGCGATCATTCCCAGTTCTGCTACTCCGACAAAGCTCGTCAGTGAAGCACAAAAAAAGGCGACTGCCGTCGTGATCGCGCCAGTTAAAATGCCGGGCCCCACCGAGGCACTGGTTTCTAGCAATGCCGCTTCACAGGGAGTGCCGTTGCGGCGGAGTTCCAAATAGCGGCCGATGTAGTAGGTGCCGTAGTCGATGCCGACGCCAATCATGGTAACTGTGAATGTCACGCTCAAAATATTTAAGTGGCCCACGCTGGCCGTGGCCCACGCAAAGGCCCATGCCATGCCGATGACCAGCACGCCATTGGCTAATAACGCGTGCCTGACGCCGCCAAAGCCGGCGACGATCACCACGATGACCGCCGCCATCGAAAGCCCACTGGCCCAGATCATCGATTGCTGACTGGTGCGCATCTCATCGTCTTCCATCACGGGCAGGCCCGTGAGGCCGATCGTCACATCGGGATGTCGCATGGCAACCAGCTTGATCAGCCGCCGCAGTTCATCGGTTGCGGCCGAAGCGCCGGCAAATCCACCGGTGGCTTTTGCCAGTCGCAGAAGCACAAATCCCAACCGCCCGTCCTTGGCCAAAAGATGCTCGCTGGAAAGATCGCGGAGCGTCGAGAGCGACTCGGGCATGCCGGGCCACGGCGAGACATATTCGGCAGGCTTGGATTCATGAACCCGATTCGCCGCCTCCAGACTTGCCAGCAGGCTTTCGCTGTAGCGTTCCAAGGATGCCGCCGGGGATTCGTCAGTCAGTTTTTCATTCGCCGGTCGGCTCGTCACCATTTGGCTGGCGAGGCCGGCCACCATCGAGCCAACCTTCAACTGCGCCCATCCCCCGTCCAGAATCGGCTGCGTGCGTTCGATGAAGTGATCGATGGCTGCTAAGTCTGCTGGCGAGAGATAGTGCAGCCCCTTCGCCCGTATTTTTGCAAGATCAACTTCGTGGAGCACCGAGTGAAACATCGCTCCATCGCGGGCCACTTCCGCCGAGACTTCTTCCAGCACGGTGATGACATTGGCCCGAGACTCGCCCTCGACCACGATCACTGCATCGTCTTGTTCACCAAACTCTCGGACATAGTCGATCCAGAGTTTGTTGTAATCGCTGTGAGGGTCGAGCAAATCGACGCGGCTCACCTTGTAGCCCAGCGTCCGGGCCGTCCAGACGCCAGAGGCGACTGCCGAGAGGATGGCCAAACATAGAATGGCGACAGGAGCCCGCAGGCAGATCCGCGTCCATGCGACGAGCGCTTGGCTAAGCAAACTGGAGTGGCTCTTAGCCGACCGCTGTGTAAAGGCATCACCCTCATCGCCGGAATGGCTGTCACGATCAAATTGGTCGTTTGGTTTGAAACTGTGATCCATCGACTTTTGCCCGATTGCTCTAACGCACCACAACTCGTTTTCAATCGCCACAATGGCGGTGGCCGTGGTTGGGCCGGGGATGGTAGGGAAACTGCGGCGATGAGCCAACACCCTCTTGTTGGCGGTGTGGCAAAGGCTGGCAGTCTGGGAAACAGCCGGAGAAATATCACGGGAATGCCCCACTGAAATCATTGGGCCGCCGGGCTGCCGCAGGCCGAAAAAATCATCGGTGGGCGTGTAGCCGAGCCGAACTCTCTTTCTCTTTGACGCAATGAGTCAAGGAGAACAGCGCGGCCGTCGCGGGGGCGAACTTATAGGCGAGGGGGATTGAATGCTGGCAGACTGGTCCGAGTACGCGCGGTATCTTTTGTGGCACGCTTTTGCAGCGCTAGCACTGCTGGCCTCTGCCAATCGGTTGATAACTGCCCAGCCAGTGCAGGCCGCCGAGGCTAGCGTCTCGATGAGCCATCTGACAGCCATTCTCAGCGACGGTGGTTCGTCGAGCCGGGACTCGAGGCGGCAGGCAATTGCAGCGATCCCGCTGAAGGGAATGTCGGCAGTCGATCGGCAGACTGTGGATCGCTGTTTGCGATCGACAACGGTCTACCGTCGTCTCCCTGCCGAAACAGTGATCTGCGATCAAGACCTCCTCGAATTTGCCTTGCAGAAGCCCGAGGCAATCGTCGACATATGGCGAACCCTGGGCATCAGTCGGCTCGTGCTCGATAAAGTTGCGCCTCGACAATGGCGTTTGGCGGATGGATTCGGCACAGTCGGCTCTCTGCGACTCTTGCAGATTGAACAGCGGGGTGCAGGCTGCGCGCTTGTCTTGCACGGCCGGGGGGCCTATTCAGGGCCGCTTTCGCCCACCGAGTTAACCGGCACATGCCTTCTTGTCGTGCAGTGCTCAACCGCTGAGCCAACGGTTGATGGGCGAACGCGACAGACGGTTCAGATCGACGCCTTTGTCGACATGGACGGCATCGGCTTAGAGATCGTGACCCGCACGCTGCAGCCGTTGATCGTGCGTTCCGCGGCGGCCAATGTCCATGAGATCTGTCTATTTATGGCGAGTTTGTCTAAGTCGGCTGCGGAGAATCCGTCTGGGGTTGTTCACCTGACAAACCGTTTGAATCGCACCGATCCGGCCGATCGCCGTGAGCTCGCCGCCATCGCCAGGGCGGCAGCCGTAGACGGTCAACAGCGGTCAGACGACCCGGCCGCAGGCCAGCGGCTGCAAGCAGAGCTCGCCTCTCGCTGGTTGCCGGCTGAAGAACTCGACCGGCTGCAGAGGCGATAGGCTTGTTGCCGATTCTTTCACGATTTTTCCAAGATTCCATACCCGCTAACGTCTATTCTGGCTTCCCAAAAACGTCGTCAGTGCCACAACGATACCCCGAATCGGTGAGATACCCCCGTTTATTCCGTCAATAACTACGATTTGTATCAGGCCCTGTAGTGGACTATGATTTAACGGAGTCTTGGGAAAAACCTCTCCGAAGGAAAGTCTCTCGAGCAGAATCGCCCCGCGTTTTCTGAGGAACAAAATATGAAATCTCGCATCCTAGGCAGACGATCCCGAATCCTTTTTTCAAGCCTGACAAAATCTCGGCATCGTGCGACGGAGGTTTCTGACAAAATCACGTTTGAAACCCTCGAACAACGCTCGATGATGGCCGGTGATGCCAACCCATTCGCCCCCATGGCGTTATCCGCTACGGCCGACTTTTCCAGCGCGTGGATGTTTCAGGCCAAGACCGAGGATTCGAATCAGTCGGGCGCACGATCGTCTCAAATTGATTCACGTAAAGTCGATGCAGGCAAAGTATTGGTTCCTGCTGCTCCCACCGACCTCGTGGCCACTGCCGGTGATGGTCGCGTGACCCTCTCTTGGGTTGCACCCGTGGGTAGCGAGAAGAAGTTGTCTTACACAGTCCAGTACTGGTCTGTCTCGACAACGCAGTGGATATCGATCGACCGCCGATTCGAACAGACCGGGGCCGTGATCAAAAATTTAACCAACGGTGTCGTCTATCAGTTTCAGGTTGCGGCAGTCAACAGGGCCGGCGTAGGCGAGTATTCTTTAGGCACAGGGCCTGTCATCCCGAATGCCTTGGTCGTCACGGTTCCAGATGCTCCGAGTGATCTCGTGGCCAAGGCTGGAAGCGGCCGAGTCCAACTCTCTTGGAAAGCGCCAGTGAATAACGGCGGTTCCAAGGTAGAGTATTACACAGTCCAGTACTGGTCCGTCGCGACGACGCAGTGGATATCGATCGATCAGCGGTTTGAGGGGACAAAAGCTGAGATTAAAAATTTAACCAACGGTGTCGTCTATCAGTTTCAAGTTGCGGCGGTTAACAAAGCCGGCGTAGGCGAGTATTCGTACGGCACAGGCCCTGTCATCCCGATCGCAGAGGCTGTTCCTAATCGACCGAGCAAAAATACATCGAGCTCCAATCGCCGCTGAGGCTTGGCGTGGCTTGAGACTCGCTCCTTGACTTGCGACCGCTACCGTGTTGGATCTGAAGGCGTGACAGGGGCCACCGCCAATCGCATTCTGGCCTCTGAGGCCACGAGATAGGGCCGCTTGTATTCCGGCATGTAGCCGCGGGCACCTCGCACCGACACTTGCTGACCCACCAGTGGTGCAAGATTTAAGTTTGGTATTGGGGTCACAAAAACCAGGACCTGATTGTTGCCATCGACAAGCGCCCACCGCGGCGCATCGGGCCGCCGTGACACAACCGTCGCCAGGCGACCTGTTGTTTCCACTTGGTCAGGAGGGGTCCAAGTTGTTTTTCCATCAGCCGGCACGCCTCCCGGAAAGACGCCCGGCCGAATCGGTCGTGTGCCGATGCCCGAAAGGCTCGACCACATTCCGCCCAACCGCAGGGGCGAATCGTCAGCGGGTGTATTGGATGCCAGAGCCTGTTGACGATTTTGAACCGACTCAAACCGCGACAGTCGGGCGTCGATCGCTTCGGCCCGCAGTCGCTCACTCTGGGTAGTGGGCCGGGCTTGCGAGAGACGCAACCGTTCGCGGAGCGGTGCCAAGTTCCACGATTCGCTCGGGCCAGCCACTGCCAGCGAGAGCGTCAGATCGATGTCGGCGAGTTCATCCCCCGAGCCACCGATCGCGGCGTCGCTGACGGCTACGGGAGCGACCCGAGTCTGCGAATCAAACACGCCGCTGCCCAGCGGTAGCCATCCGGCGAAGAGCCGTTTGGCAGTGGCCACCGATGCCAATGGTTGTGGGGCTGGTGCTGGCTGTGTCAGAGCCGGCTGGGACAGAGGTACATTTTCACCTTGAAGAGAACCATTCCCCGGGGCGTTGGCCAGAGCAACGGCCTGAGCAATCGCCTCGCCGGCCGTCTGAATGGCTGCCATCGCCTCGCCCGCCCGAACGGCCGTCGTGGCCTCGGCTGTTGGCTGGGCTGCGACAGGCGTCACAAGCCCCGGTGGTATTTCCAAATCAGCCAGTCGTGCCCAGCGAAACTCGCCGGCCGGTGGTTCAATGCGAACCCACAGGCCCTGATGGCGGCCCGCCATGATCCGCACCTCTTCAATTACCTGCACGCGTTCGCCAGCCTCCAGCCGCACCTGTGCGACGTGCCGCAGGTCGTTGAGTTGCGAACCGATCCGCGAGATTGCTCCATCCGATACGATCACTCCGCTACGGCGACCCTTCGGCAACGCCCGCACGCCGTCGGTTAATTCGCCGATGCCAGACTCGCTTACGGCTGGCTCATTGAGCATTGCTCCATCATCGATGTCGCAAGCCCGCACCCAGCTAAAGCTGCCTTCGACAGGCCGCACAGCACAAGCGCCTGCAGGATCGACCGCCCAGATTTCAACCGTCTGGCCATGCACGAGTCGTTCGGTGGGATAAAAATCTTCGCCCGGTCCAGCCCGTAGATAAGCGTGATCACTGACAACTCGCACCGTGGCCGGGAGGGGCGAGCCATTTTCGGTCGACTGCTTCACATCGGGTGTGTCTGGGGCGATCGGCGGCGAAGCCACGACAACTTCAAACACAGCAGCTAGAACGCTCAAAACAAACACAGACTGTTTGAGCAAGTGACAAAGGTAAGTCGTTTGCATATCGGCGAATCCATCCTTGGAAGCCGGGCGTAGCGATCTATTTCATCATAAAAAAGCGCGCGTAGACGAGGCTTGGGCGACCTCGTCTACGCGCTGCCTAGAGCCTGCTTACGCAAACCACACCCTCCCTTGTAGACCACGCCCGCCAGCCACTCAAGCCTCGATTTTTGCATCGGCCGCCGACTGGTAAATCAAGCCATAAATCAGCCCATACCCCCAGAGAAAGACCCCTCAAAAGAAGTGAAGTGGCTAGGACTAGGGGAGTCCGGAAGGCTGGGCCGTTTTGCCAGCAGGGGCCCCGAGCCAGCATCCCGAAGTGAGTCAGACACGATATCGCCGCAGTTCAAGGAGAGACGGCAAGCTTTTGGGGATACCAAACACAAATGCCCCACAAACTTTGAAGACGGCCGCCGGGATTCAAGACATGACGCGGGGCTGTCAAAAGGCTTTTCTATTACCAACGATCTTGCGGCCTCAAAAGCACCTCGCCCAGCAGAATCACTTGCCGCACAGTGGCTGGATTTCGCAGCAACTGCGACAGCTCTGCTGCTGGCGTTTGCGGCTGGGATCGCATTGCGACCGCACCGCTTTCAAGTCCCTCTTCGGCAAGCTCAGATGAGAGGTGTTTGAGTTCGTGGCCAAATGCATTTTGCACGTGCCGGCTCAGATCGGTTCCGCTGGATGTGAGCGAACCCAAATGATGTTCTCGAGCCGATCCAGAGAGCCGCGAAGCCGCAATCGGGATCGGCGGTGGCACGTCAGGCAAGGTTGCCTGCTGCGATTTTCTAGGCAGCTTTTTTATCCGCTGCCGGGCAGCAGGGTCGCCCTGAGATTGTCGCTCGGCTGTTTTTCGCGGAGTAGATGAGCGTTGCTGCGACTCTATCCGGCCCAAGACAAATGCTTCGATCTGCCGCTTGAGTTCGTTGGACGCCTCGTCATCTTCATCAGCCTTGGGAGCCCGCTGCGGCCGCCGTTGTGCCTCGTCTATTTCCTCTTCCGGCAGCGCTTGAGGCCGTTGTCCAGCACCACCAGAAACTTTTCGAAAGACAGAAAATATTTGCGACAAAATCCAAAAACCTACAAAGAGA
>QWQJ01000073.1 GCA_003670865.1 Planctomycetota bacterium
CACACCGATCTTCTTGACCGACTCGGTAACGGTCTTACCTCGCCCCACCTCGACTTCGACACTCGCAGCATAGGGATGATCTGCTCGGCTAGTTCTTTCTTTCCGCGTGGCATGGAATGCCCTCCTTTGGTTTTGACACTGACAGAATCTCGCTCTGGAAGTGGTGCCGTTTAAGGGGGGCGTTGGTCGACGTCGGCAAAACAAGGGCGTCTGGGAGGGAATTGCCGACGATGTCAGAGGGGGTGAGCCCGGAAAGAGTGATTGTGGATTTCCATACAGCCCAGTGTCGTGAGACAAAAACACAGGGCTTTGATAAGCGTCAACCAGTCGTGTGGGCGTCGTTGATGCCCGTCCGTTTCCACCATTCAGAAAAGCTCCGGCAATAGGTGTTAACCGGTTCAAACAAGCTGAGTGTCGAGTGGGGGCCCGTAACGCAGTGTGGATCGATGGCATGCAGCAGCGTCTGCAGACGGGCAAGTGCTGGATCTATGTGCGGGTCGGATTGCCAGTGCACCGACTTCGCACTTTTCAAAGCCTCAGCAATGTGCTCTACGCTGCCCCACCACAACGTGAACAACGGATGAGTTTGGGCTCGTAGCCCTAAAGTCACAAAGTCCCAGCGGCGTTGATTCCAAGGAGTTTGTGAATGGCAACTCTCAATACCCACCCCAATGCGAAGTACATCTGTAGCGAGTGTTGTAGGTCCTGTGCCCAAGGACCACGGGTGATGCAGCCAGACATCGCGTCCGGCCAGATGTTGCTGGCTCGAGGCTGTTGGCGCACACCAAAGTCCATCCGACCGGCTTTCTAAAGGAGATCCACACAGGTCTGGTGCGGCCACGCCATCGTCTGCTCGACGCGCATCCTGCTGAGCACAAATCGGCTGAGTACCGCGTGCCAGTGTGTCCATCAACTCATAAGACACGTCGATGGCCGACCCGGGGCTATGCCAGAGCTGGGGTGCGTAGCTGGCGACATTATCGGCGTTGAATAAATAGGGCTTGCTGCTGCTTGTACCGGCCACCCATTGCCAGCTCAGGTGATTACTGGCCAAGTCGCCATCGAGCAGGTGACCGAGCATCCACTGCGCTCCAGCACGCCAGTGCACTTTGCGAAGGTGCACTAAGTAGCTGGCCAGCCACATGCGGGCGTGGTTGTGGACATAGCCGGTCTCGTAGAGTTCGCGAACCGTTAAGTCGATCGCCGGTATGCCCGTGCGGGCTGTTAATACGTCCGTTGGCATTTCTGCTTGGTAGGAGTCATCGGGCAAAAGCCCGGTATGGAGCGATTGCACGATACCGTCACCTAGGTGGGCCCAAACATGCCGGAAGTAGGCTCGCCAACCGAGTTCAAACACTAGCTTGTGCTTGGGATGGAGCGGATGGCGAGCATGCACTGCTGTGTAGACGTCAGTCAGATTCAAAAATCCGTGCGTGATGTAGGGCGACAGTCGGGTGACGGCTCCATCGAGCGAGTTGCGGGTGCGGGCATAGTCGTCGGGCTGCACCCTATCCAGACACAGTTGTGCCGCCTGCGCGGTGGGTTCAAAGCTGGGCATGGTCGTGTGAAATAAATTGGGCGTAAGCAAGGGCTTGGGCTCGAATGGCCTCTCGTGCAGGGCCGCTGAGCCGTGCCAGATTTTTAAGTTGCATGGCCATGCGGGGGTTTTTTTTGAGCCGGGTCTCGTGGCGTATCAAAAAATCCCAGTACAGGGTGGTGTAGGGGCATGCTGCTGCGCCTGTGGATTGCGCGGGATCGTAGCGGCAGCCTTTGCAGTAGTTGCCCATGCGCTGGATGTATTTGCCGCTGGCCACATAGGGCTTGCTCGCCATCAGGCCGCCGTCGCCAAACTGACTCATGCCGAGGACGTTGGGCAGCTCCACCCATTCCACCGCGTCCACATAGACGCTGAGGTACCACTGATGCACCGCTTGCGGTTTGACCCCCAGCAGCAAGGCATACAAGCCGGTTACCATCAAACGCTGGATGTGGTGGGCGTAGCCGTGCTCCAGCGTCTGGGTGAGCGCATCTTTCAGGCACGCCATGTCGGTGTTGCCTGTCCAGTAAAAAGCGGGCAGCTCGGCGTGGGCGTTCAGAGCGTTGCGTTCTAAGTAGTCAGGCATCTGCGTCCAGTAGATGCCGCGTACATATTCGCGCCAGCCCAGAATCTGTCTCACAAAACCTTCAACTGCAGCCAAGGGTGCGTGGCCTTGGCGGTAAGCCTGCTCGGCCGCCTGCACAACCTCACGCGGGTTTAATAGTTTGAGATTAAGTGCACAGCTCAGTTGCGAGTGATACAGCCAAGCTTCGCCTGCCCACATGGCGTCCTCATAGGTGCCGAACAAGGGCAGGCGGTGGTCCACAAAGTCTTTGAGTGCCAGGAGCGCTTGGGCCCGCGTGACTGGCCAACCGAATGACGCAAGCTGGCCGGGGTGGCTGGCAAACTGAGTGTTTACGAGCGCTAGAACTTCGGTGGTAATGGCATCCGACGCAAACCGCAGCGGTGGCTTGAGAGTTTGCGGCCCGGTCTTTCCAAAGGACTTGCGGTTGTCGGCATCAAAATTCCATTGTCCGCCAAGCGGAGTTCGCTGGTCATCTTCGAGCAACACTCTGTGCTTCACTCGCAGGGCGCGATACCAGAATTCCAGCCGCAACTGTTTGCGACCGTTCGCATACGCAGAAAATTCAGGCACGGTGCTATAAAAATGTGTGTCATCACGCAGGTCTAGCGGCACGCCGGTGTCGCTGGCCACTTGGCGTAACGACTGTAAAACACGCCAGTCACCCGGCATTGTGAGTACCAGTTTTTTTGGCTGCCATTGGTCAATGGCCTGCCCGAGCGCTGCCGCCAGCGTGCCCGGGTTGGGGGCATCATCCAGCCGCAGATAGTCAAGCGGAATGTGCTTTGCGGTGAGCTGTTTTGCAAAATGACGCATGGCGCTCAAAAACACTGCGATGCGCTGCTTGGCCGACCACACATGGGTGGACTCTTGGGCGACCTCGGCCATCCAGACCACGTCTTGCGCAGGGTCAAAGTCCGTAAGAGCACTCGATTTTTCATCCAGTTGGTCGCCCAGCACGATGACCAGGTGGCGTATGGGCGCCCGGGGTCTGGGTTTCGAATGAGTTGGCATGGCAGGCCTTCGTTATTTTTTTCGGCCGCGGCAGGCAGCCGAGCAGTACATCACCGATTCCCAATTAGAAGCCCAGGCCTTCCGCCACGTCATAGTGCGTCGGCACACTATGCATAGCTTGGTGGCAAGAAATTGTTTATTGCCTTTAATCTGAGATTTCGATTTCATTGAGGCACCTAAACAAATGAGGATCCGAGTTCAAAAGTTGAATTGACAGGTCGTTTTGCTTACCGAACCCGGGCTAGTGTAGCCACCCCGTGACACTTAGGGAGTCGATGCAGGCATTCACTCTCTTAAAAACAGTATTACCCGGCCGCAAGGGTAACATATCAAGGATCGGACGTATGATTGTCGGTCAAGCCATACGAGGCCCTTGCATCAGCCAAAGCTGACAGCAATACGCTATTACGAGGGAGAGTCCTATAAAGGATTGCTCTGTCAATGGCGGCGATGACGCGCTCACGGTGTTGGGTATCGCATTCGCACAGAAGCGACCCATTCAACAGGAGGGGTTGAGTGAGGAATTTATCACGGTAGTATAAATAGTTGGTCGTATAGGCCGTAGCAAAGTCTGTATACGGTCAGTAGAAAATTGTTTTAATTTCGAGCATTACAAGAGGAAACTATTCATGATGGCAGAAAAAGAAGTCAATAAGTCGGAAGAAGTTCGCAGCATCGCTAAGGCTATGAAGGCCAAAAACGAAAATCCCCGTCCGGTTGTGATCATCGAAATGCTTAAAAAGCAAGGTATTGAGGTTTCTTCTCCGCAGGTCAGTCAGATTCTCAAGAAGATGGGCTTCAGGCCCCGGAAGCGTCGCAACGCTGGCAAAGTCGCTGTTGTCAAGAAAGTTGCCGTTCTCAATTCAGGACGCGCGGCGATGATCTCGGTAGAAGATTTGATTGTGGCTAAGAAAGTCATTGGTCAACTCGGTACAGATCGTGCTCTGGCAGCGATCTCGGCTTTACGACGACTTGAAGGCTGAGCAATACCCTATTTCATAATAGCTCCATGATGGGCTGCAAAATCGCCAGCGAAAGGATATAGTCGGCGCCTGATGCCACCCCTGTCGCTGGGCTTTGCCGCGATGGCTCTGGTCAGAACCCTGGCCAGAGCCAATCGTGGTGAGTGCACGTTTTATTACTTATTACTATTAACTTTTATGTGGCTTGAGCACGATGGTTGCCAGTGGCGGTAATGCGAGTGACACGCAGTGCTCGCGGCCATGGTGTGGCTCCCGCAGAGAATAAAGCGTGCCGGCGTTGCCGGCATTGCTGCCGCCATACCAGCTTGAGTCGCTATTAAAGATTTCGTCGTAGGCACCGGCGTGGGGTACGCCGACCCGGTAGCCGGAACGGGGTACGGGCGTGAAGTTGCAGCAGACAATCAGGAAGTCTTCGGGATTTATTCCACGGCGAATAAAGATCAGCACGCTGTCCTGCCAATTGTGGCAGTCGATCCACTCAAAGCCACGGGCCTCAAAATCGAGTTGATGGAGCGCAGGCTCTTGTTGGACAAGTTGGTTGAGATCGGCCAACGACTTTGACAGGCCGCGATGGCTCTCCCACTCCAGTAAATGCCACTGCAAGCTGCTATCGAAATCCCACTCTCGCCACTGCCCAAACTCTCCCCCCATAAACAGCAGTTTTTTGCCGGGATGGCACCACATGTAGGAGTAGAGCAGTCGCAGATTGGCAAACTTCTGCCAGGTGTCGCCCGGCATTTGGTTGAGTAACGAGCCCTTACCGTGAACAACCTCATCGTGCGAAAGCGGCAAGACAAAATTTTCGTGGAAGGCGTAAATCAGACTAAAAGTGAGTTCGTCATGGTGGTATTTTCGGTGGATGGGATCGTGACGCATGTAACGCAGCGTGTCGTTCATCCAGCCCATGTTCCACTTCAGGCTAAAGCCAAGACCGCCGGTGTATGTCGGTCGTGATACCCCAGGCCATGCCGTTGATTCCTCTGCAATCGTCAACACGCCCGGATGGTGATGGTGGACCTGCACATTAAACGATTTTAGGAAGTCGATAGCCTCTAGGTTTTCTCGCCCACCAAAACAGTTCGGTTCCCATTCCCCCTCCTTGCGGCTGTAATCGAGGTAGAGCATCGAAGCCACGGCATCGACGCGCAGGCCATCAATGTGGTAGCGATCCAGCCAGAAAAGAGCGCTTGAAATTAAATAGTTGGCCACTTCGTTACGGCCGTAGTTGTAAATGAGCGTGCCCCAGTCGGGATGCTCTCCCTTGCGTGGGTCGGAATGCTCGTAGAGAGCCGTGCCGTCAAACTGCCGGAGTCCGTGGCCATCGCGGGGAAAGTGGGCCGGAACCCAGTCGATGATCACGCCCACATTGGCCCTGTGCAGGGCATCGATCAGCGACATCAATTCCTGCGGTGAGCCAAACCGGCTGGTGGCGGCAAACAGCCCAATGGTCTGATAACCCCAACTGGCCGAGTAGGGATGTTCTGTGGGAGGCAGGAGTTCTATGTGGGTGAAACCCATCTCGACACAGTAAGGGACGAGTTCACGTTCTAAATCAGCATAGGACAGCCAGTCGATGGAGTTGGTACCAGGTCGCCGCCAACTTCCCAGATGCACTTCATAGGCATTCAGCGGCGCGGCGAGGCTATTGCGTACATCACGAGTGGCCATCCACTCGGTGTCGCGCCACTGGTAGCTCATCAGATCGACAACGCGCGAAGCCGTTCGCGGCGGCACTTCGGCGGCAAATCCATACGGATCGGATCGATCGCTATGAGTGCCACACGCGTGAACGCGATACTTATAAACGGTTCCTACGGCAACGCTAGGAACAAAGAGTTCCCAGATGCCTGAGGGAATGCGTTTGTGCATCTGATGCGTTCGGCCATCCCAGCCGTTGAAGTCACCGACAATGCTCACGCTGTCAGCGTTTGGTGCCCAGACAGAAAAGTTGACGCCCTGAACACCGTTAATGGTATGAAGCTGTGCGCCGAGCTTTTCGTAACTCTTCCAGTGTCGGCCTTCGGTAAGCAGATGAAGATCAAATTCGGTTAGCATGGATTGAAACGCATAGGGGTCGTGGAGGTCGTGGCGGCCGGTGGAGTCATCCACGCGAAGCCGGTAGTTAAGGGACCGGTCGGCAGGAAAATGTGCTGGCGATGCCACGAGGGTTTCCCAGATGCCGGCCCGGTGCGTGCGCCGCATCGGGTAGCTTACTTGGTGGCCGCTTGGATCGATGTGCAAGAGCCACGCGCGGCGGGCTGTTGGCAAAAAGGCTCTAATCTGACTCATGCCTGTTCCGGTGCGGGGATCGCGAGAGAGCAGATGCGGGCCCAGCAGTCGCCCAGGCTCGCCGTGTCGGCCAGTCAAGAGAGCCGACCATTCCGTAAGTGTGACTTCCGATTCCGACACAGGTTTGTCTCGCGAGTTTGCATCGTAGGCTGTCGCGGTGAGCGTGCGTGTGCACATCAGTTCGACGCAGGTCGTATCGTCTGCGGCAGCGAGTAGGATGGAGTGGAGTCGTTAGTATCGTGCTACATGGTATCGTTCTCCCATTCGGATCGCGTGGGTACACGTGTTGTAAGGCTTGTAACGGCTGGAGATGCGGAGAAATTGGTATGGGATTTGAACGGTTTTCGCCGCAGGAGCGGTTGATTGAGATTCGTGGTGAGCAAGTCAGCGTCTGGCGGCCACCCGACATGGAGTCGCTTATTGATTTGGTGGCTTTTGAGGACGATGAACGCATTCCTTACTGGGCTGATGTCTGGGAATCGGCAATCGTTCTGGCCGAAGAACTGGCTCTCCTCGACGGCCGAGGCCAATCGCTCTTGGAGCTGGGGTGCGGCCTAGGCCTGCCGTCGCTGGTGGCAGCGCGAGTGGGATTTGTTGTCACGGCCACCGACTACGAAGCACCGGCGCTGGAAGGGGTGCGGTACAACGCTCACAAGAACGGCTTGACAGCGATCGCTACAAGCGTGCTCGACTGGCGCAGCATGCCCGCCCAGATGGCTGTCTTTGACCGTGTTGTGGCTGCTGATGTGCTCTACGAGGAGCACCATGCAAACGCCTTGGCCTGTGTCATTGATCGCACGCTGGCGAATGATGGCGTAGCGCTTGTAGCCGACCCCTGCCGCGAAAAGGCCGCCAGCTTTGAGGCGGCCTGTCGTGCGGTGGGCTTAGGTGTTGTGAAAAAAAAGGCCCGTCGGCCCTTGGGCGCGACCGACGGGCCAGCTATCGAAATCTACTCTGTCACACGTCCAGCCTGAGAGCGTGCTTGTAGGGGCAGTTGTTTCTCATGCCTTAGGCGACCAGTCGCATTTCTGGAATCTCACCGGTGATCCCCACGATAAACTCCTCAAATATTTTGACATCGAGGGCCGACGCACTTTCCGCTTCCGGGTGAAACTGCGTGCCGATGGCAACCCAGCCTTCGATGATGCTCTCGATTGCCTCGATGACACCGTCCGGAGCGCGGGCGGTGACCTTAAAGCTGGTGGCAACATCGTCGATTGCCATGTGGTGCATGCTATTGACCCTAATTTCTCCTTCGCCATAGACGCGTTCCATTGCTGAACCAGCCTCGACCAGCAGGGCGTGGCGATGGGCCACATCGAGCGGATCCTTGTGGGGAATCGCCTTGGGCAGATCTTCCGGGAGGTGCAAAAAAAGCGTGCCGCCTTCGGTGACATTGAGCAACTGCATCCCGCTGCCGATCGCCAGGACCGGCATGTGGCGATTGCAGATGTGCTTGGCGAGCATTCGATCAAAGTCTTCACGACGGGCATCCATCGGTCGCACCGCCGGATGCGGCATGTAGCCATCTCGGCGTGGGTCCAGATCAGCGCCACCAACCATGATCACGCCGTCGAGTAGGTCCAGCAGGCGAATCACGTCGTCTTCGTCAACCAGTGGCGGCAGGATCACCGGGATGCCGCCAGAGGCGGTGATGCCGTCGTAATAGCCAGCGGCAACAAAGGAAAGAGCAGCATGCTCCTTGCGTGTGGAGCGGTAGTCAGTGTTGATGCCGATCAAAGGTTTAGCAGCCATGAAGAAGTTCCTCAGCGTGTCGGTTTCCTGTCAGCGGCTCGAAAACGAGGTGGTCGCCATGACCCCCGAGTGCATTGGGTAGAACCAACCCGACTGCTGTACTCCTACAAAGATTGGTACGAAGATGTTAGGGACTGACGCTGCTGCTCGAAGTGGTATCCACATTCTCGCGTCATCCTTAACGCTTCGTCCTTCATCCTGAAGGAGCCTTCACAGCGGGCAGGTGCCATCCGAGCACCGGGCCGAAAGCCCCCAAAGGTGCTTTCAGACCAATTCCGTCATTCGGGCCGTTGCCGTCGCCACGAGCCAATGCCCGCAGGCAGAACCGGTGGCGGCGACAACGGCGAAGGTAGCGGTGTCAACAGCGAAGGCAAGAAAATTTCTGATTTTGTGCCGAAGCGAGTAGCCGACCACTACCCAGAGTGCTAGCACTTTGCGTGCTAGCAAAACAAGCGGTTTTTAGGCCTGATTTTCCCGCCGGTGCCTGCGGCCCAAAGGCCTAGGCCGTGATCCAGATAGCATCCTTAAAGCTACGCAGCCAAGTGAGTTGTCGCTTTGCCAACTGACGCGTTGCCTGCTGCGTCTGCGCGATCGCCTCGTTGAGCGTGAGGCGACCCGCTAATAGATCAAGTGCCTGAGCGTAGCCTGTGGCCTGTCGTGCGGTGAATCCAATGCCTCCAGGGAGCGCACTAGCCGCTTCGACCTCGGCGACGAGCCCTCTGGAAAACATCTCCTTCACGCGCCGCTCAATCCGTGAGATCAGGAGTCTTCGTGAAAGATCGACGATCATCATCTGCGTTTGAAAAACAGGGTGTGGGGCCGGAGCGAATGACTCACTCAGCGGGCGGCCAGTGGCATGAGCCACCTCGAGCGCTCGAATGATCCGTCGCATGTCGTTGGGGTGAATACGGGCAGCAGCAGGTGGATCGATTGTGACGAGCTTGGCGTGCAGCGAGTGTGAGCAAAAAGGTTCATCGACTCCCATGCTTGCTACCTCGGCCACAAGTTGTCGGCGAAACTCTGGGTTGGCGGCTGGCAGCAGGGCCAAGCCATTCCGCAGCGCCCGCAGGTAGAGCGGTGTGCCTCCGACAAAAAGAATTCGTTTCCCTCGACTTCGAATGAGTTCGACCGCTTGGTCAGCGGCGGTGAGCCAGTGGGCAACGCTGTAGGATTCGCTGGGATTGACGATGTCAATGAGATGGTGTGGCACTCGCGATCGCTCCAGCAATGAGGGCTTTGCCGTGCCAATGTCGAGGCCCTTGTAGACGGCCATTGAATCGACGCTGATAATTTCCGCCTCCAGCCGACCAGCTAGATCGATCGCCAGCGAGGTTTTTCCCGCGGCAGTCGGTCCGCAGAGAAACCAGCAGTCGGAGTCGAGCCGAGGCCCCAATTGCCGCAGACCCTTTGGTTGGGCTGAATCCTCGTCGGCAGATGTTAGAGTGGGGGCTTCAATCAGGGCCGGTTGGAGCGGATCCAACCGACTGGCAGGATCGCCTGCAAAGAGTGAGTGTGGTCTGAGTGGTTCAGGAGCCATCGATGCGTCGACCGGGAGAAACCCTTGAGAATCTAGAGCGAGTGGTGGTGTCGCGGAAAAGCGAACCCGCAGAGCGATCTTACACGAGCCGGCTTTTTTCTGGAGGTGTGCCCGCGATTGCCGCAAAGGTGACTGAAGAGGCAGGCGAACTCATCGAAGCCGCTGCTTCTGAAAGTGACGATCGTGTCGTCTCTGAGGCGGCAGATCTGCTCTACCACATGCTCGTCCTGCTTGCCTTTCGCGGGGTACCCTTCAGTCGGATCGAGGACGAATTGGCCCGTCGTTTTGGAATATCGGGCCTCGACGAAAAAGCCAACCGTGGTTCCGCGACCAATGAAACAGATAAACAAGAGACAACGGATGGAGGGAACGAGCGTTGAGTGATCAGCAAAAAGAACGACTGCTCCGCATTGGCGTGCCGAGCAAAGGCCGGCTCGCCGAGGTGTCATCGCAGTTACTGAACGAAGCAGGACTGCCGTTTCGGCGAAATGAGCGGAGCCTTTTTGTGCGTTGTCGGGAGATGCCGATCGAAGTGGTTTTTTTGCGCACCGAGGACATTCCCGTCTTGACGGCCGAAGGAGCGATCGATCTAGGAATCACCGGCGCCGACCTCGTTGCCGAGTGCGGGATGCCACTTATTCACCGTCTCGACCTGGGCATTGGCTCCTGTCGACTGGCTCTTTGTATTGCCGATGATTCGGCCGTGAGCGATCCGCGGCACTTGGCTGGCAAACGGATTGCGACGAGCTTTCCTAGGATCACACGACGCTGGCTGACCGATCGCGGCGTGGAAGCACATTTGGTTGAACTCTCGGGTAGCGTTGAAATCATGATTCAGCTTGGAGTGGCCGATGCTGTCGTTGATCTGGTTGAGACCGGCAGCACGCTGGCCGCCAACCGACTGCGGGTGATTGCTGAAATAGGTCGCTACGAAACGGTGCTGGTGCAAAACGAGCAGGTGGCAGATGGGGCGTTGGCCGACCGAATCGTCAGGCGACTGGAAGGAATCGTCATTGCCCGTAGTTACTCCTTGCTGGAATACAATATTCCACGAGGACGATTAGCAGAGGCGGAGGCTGTCACCCCCGGATTTCATTCACCGACAGTCAGTTCGTTGGAAGACCCAAACTGGTGCGCCGTGCGGGCGATGGTGCGTCGTGGCGAAGCTCACGGCATCATGGAGCGACTGGAAGCGATCGGTGCATCTGCAATCGTCGAGACGAGTATTTCCAACTGCCGCCTCTAATGCCGTTCCAGAGAGATACTAACATGCCAGAGAAGAATCCTGCCAAGTCGGCGACAGTGCCAAACGATCTTTTTACGGCGTAATAGTTTTTCCATTGCGCAGCGTGGCCATGACAGAGGTGGTCGGGTCGAGCGCTGCTTGGTACGGATCGGGATGGTGCCCCGTCGGCATCAAGATGACTAGGTCTGCAGGCCGACTTAGCGCGAGGATGCCCGAGCGATGCTCTTGCATGAGTGCCCACGCGCCGTTGCGGGTGGCCATGGTTAATGCCTCGATTGGGCTGACGAGTCCGGCATCGACAATCCGGCGGCATTCTGCCAAGACCGAGAGATCTGGATTGGATGCGCGACTGTCGGTGCCGATCGCCACGCGAACACCCTCGCTTTGAAAGAGAGACAAAGGGGGGAGGACACCCGAGAGTAGCGCTGTTGTGCGAGGGCAAACGACCACGCAGAGCCGGTCGCGATGGCGGCTCAGACGAGCCAGAGCAGCGCCACGGCGATCATCCCCCAAAAATGTGCCATGAACGATCAATCCTCGCGGGGCCTTTGCCACAAGCGTGATCCAGTCGGCAGCCGAGAGCAGGGTGGGCGGCGTTAATGTCGGCCAAGCGCCGAGATTTTCGAGCATGCTACGAAGTGGGCCGCCGCCGGTAGCAAGCAACTCTGCCTCTTCGCGACTCTCAGCCAGATGCATTGCTATTGGCAGGCCCAAGGTGCGGCTGGTCGATATGAGCTGAGTGCCTAGTGGCGCAGCCACAGAGTAGGGGGCGTGGGGCGAGATCCCGGCTGCGACAGAGCCTTGAGAAAGGTGCTTACAGTCGCGCACAAGACTGCTAGAGGCTCGCACAATGGCCGCAGGAGAAAGACCGATCGCTTCCCGATACACACGCAGTCGCGGGCCGCCCTTTCCCCGATAGGCACAAGGACCCAGTGCGGTGGCGATCTCACCAATCCCAGTCACTCCCGCTAAAGCACTTTCGTAAAGCCCGGCATCAATCGCCGACTCAAGCCTCAAGGCCTCGGTCTGGCCATCCGGTCGTAAACGCCGTAAGGCTACGATCCGTTCGATCCAAGCAGGCAAGCCGCCCGCTCCAGAGAGCGGAGCACTCAGATCGGAAAATTCCAAATGCGTGTGTGCGTTGATAAGCCCCGGCAGAATGATTGCGGGCCCCACATCCTGCACCGGCCCAGGCGGCTTGCGTCTGCCGATTGCCACAATGCGGCCCCGCTCGATGCGCAGCCAGCCATCCTCAATCGCCTCGCCAGAGATGGGAAGAATATGCCTGGCCCGCAGGGTGATCGGCAGGCTCATGAGGCAGTCGAGAGAATATTTAAGTGTTGAGAGAGTGGGGCTGCAGGCGACAGTAAGACTGCTGCAGGCTCATCTGAAAAAAGCTCATAAAACACATTGCGTCTCCGGGGTATCCAACCGAGTTCAGAAATTGCTGAACGAATTTGTTCGAGTGTCAGATGGTGCGATGTGCCAGCGGCACTCACGACATTTTCTTCAATCATCAAGCTGCCCATGTCGTTGGCCCCAAAGAGCAGAGCCAGTTGGCCGATCTCGCGGCCCTGAGTCACCCAGCTCGATTGGATATTTGCGAAATTATCAAGGTACAGCCGGGCGACAGCCTGGGTTTTCAGGTATTCAAATGGACCACTGGGGGGAATCTCGGCCATCGCTGTGTGATCTGGCTGAAACGACCAGCAGATAAAAGCCGTAAATCCACCCGTTTCATCCTGGAGTTCTCGCAGGCGTTCTAAATGTTCGATTCGCTCAGCCAGTGTCTCAATGTGCCCAAACATCATGGTGGCGGTGCTGCGACCACCTATGTCGTGCCACTGCCGATGAACTTCAAGCCAATCGTCGGTCAGCACCTTGCCACGAGTCATCCCCTGACGTACGCGATCAACAAGGATCTCGCCCCCACCGCCCGGCAGCGATCCTAAACCGGCGAGGGCCAACCGCTGCAGCACTTCACGCAGCGGCTGCTTGGATATCTTTGTGAAATGATGAATCTCCGGTGGTGAAAAACCATGGATATTGATCTGTGGAAACCGCGACTTAATATCCTGAAGCAAGTGTTCGTACCACTCCAGCGGCAGTGTCGGATGGAGGCCGCCTTGCATCAAAATCTGATCGCCGCCAATCGCCACTGTCTCCTCAATCTTGCTGAGTAAAAGATCGCGGTCGAGGAGATACCCTTCAGCATGTCGGGGCGGCCGGTAGAACGCACAGAAATCACAGACAGCCGTGCAGATATTTGTGTAATTGATATTGCGATCAATGTTGTAGGTGCGGCAGGGTTCGGGATGCATCCGCCGGGTGAGAATATCGGCCGCGCGGCCAATGGCAGCGAGTTCACGCGACTCAAGAAGTTGCAGGGCATCTGCGGCGACAAGCCGTTGGCCGGACAGGGTGTCGTCGAGAATCCGCTCGATCCGCTGGAGACTGGAGTTCATGGGTTGGAAACGTATCAGTGAGAAGAATAGGTGAGCGTGCGACTCTGATCCCAGCCTCGAGGCGCGAGTGAAAGTCTCGCGGCATGAGCATAAAAAGCAGCGAGAGACTCGCGTTCTTTTGGGCCAAGATCAAAGTGCAGATTGTCGCGGAGGTAGCTTAAGCATTGCGGCACAGTCAGCCCGTGGCCTGTAGCCTCCGCTGCGGCAATCGCGGCTAGATTGGCTTTCCCGCTATCGCGGGCAGCGGCAAGAAGGGGTTCTATGGCGTCGGTTTCAACATCAAAGCGGGCGGCCCAGACGGCAAAGACAAAGGGTAGTTGTGTCCAGCGACACCACTCATCGCCTAGATCCCAGACGAGTTGAAACGATCCAGCCTGGGAACCGATCGCACGGTCTCCAATCAAGAGAACGGCATCGGCACTGGTGTCGGCAAGACCCGCGCCAATAGGCAGCACTTCCACCTCTGGCCTCACGCCGCACTGCTCAGCGAGCAAAATCTGAGCCAGCGCCGCGCTCGTTCGCGACCCCTCGTCGACCGCGAGTCGTAAAACTCGTTTTGGAGCTGTGCGAAAAAAAAGTTTGACGCTCATCACCGGCCCACGGCAGCCGATACAGGCATCCGAAACAACGCGATAGCCCGCGCCACGAAAAAGTTCAATAGATGGAATCAGCGCCACATCGAGTTGCTTGGCAGCCATTCGATCAGCGAGTCGGCTGGGTAAATCGTAACTGAGACGGATTCGGTTGTGACTGGCCAGGCCGTGCACGAGCGGTTTGGTATTGAGATACTGGACAGCGCCAATGGCTTGAGTCTGAAGTGTAGTGAGCGATGCAGACGAAAAGCCGGTCTGGCCTAAGGGCAAAGCGTTGGAGATGTGTGGGGTGCGTTTGACCATTGAGGGGTATAGGGTCTTAGTCTGGGCAGATCGTCAATCAACTCGTTAGAGAAAACCGCAAAAACAAGCAGCCAATAACCAGTTGCCAAGCGACTACGGTACTCAGGGCTCAAGCTGGCGAAAAGCCCGTAATCCAACGGTCAAGGGCAGAACTGTGGCAATCATGCCAATCAAGATGACGATCGCCAAGCTGGCCGACATTCCTTGGGAACTTCCTGCCCAAACAAGAAAACCTTTGGCCCCAGCAGCATTCGGGCCTGAAGCGTGTGAGGCCAGAAACAAGTGGGTCGGAAGGGCCGCGACGATCACAATCACCATGATATAGAACGAACTGATAACGAGGCTCAGTGTGCCTCCAAATCCAGATGAAATCTTTAATGGCGAGGATTCCTTAAGGTTGGGCATCCAGGCCCCTAGTCCAACAGCGATGCTCGAAAGACCCATGCAGAGCATCAAGCAGCACACCTCATGCACAATGATCAGGGAGGGGGGAATGCCGAGCATAAAATCGCTCAGGAGCACGAGTGAGCAACTCGGAATTAGGCCACCCACAAATGAAAAGAGAAACTTCGACCAGACAATTTGATCGCGATGAACAGGCAGCAGTCCTAGGATCCAGAAACGCCGTCCTTCGAGGCTGATCATGGGAAAGACAAATCGTGTCGTGAACGTCGACAAAATGAGCCCGACCACAGCGAGGTTTAAAAAACCGATCATGGAAGCATAAGCATTGCTGTAATTAAAAGACCGCAGATTCAAAAAATAGAGCGCGAGCAAACCGAAAAAAATTACAAACTGTGACCACTGGGAGATGTCGCGGCGAAAGAGTCGCAGGTCTTTGACCAAGAGCAGTCGCAGCGGCCGGCCGGATGCCGATCCGGCATTGATGAGCATCCTGTCAAACCAGCCGATCGGACGGCGACGGCGACGCGCGGGTATTTCGCCCACAAGTTGGCTGTAGCCGAGTTGGTAAGAAATTCTCGCGAGCCAACGGGCGATCACCTGCAAGAGCAGGCCATTGGAGATGAGGAGAGCAAGAAACTTAAGGGCTTCAAACAAACTCGCGAGGGATTCTTTTTCCGTAGGGCCTCTTCGAGCGCTTTCAATCAGTCCGCTGGATAACCACCAACTCGGAAAAAGTTTTTGCTCGGTAATAGACAGCCTCGCAAGAGTCTCCTCAAACCAGACGCCTGAGAGAGTCTGGCTTTGCTCTGAGGAAAGCAATGTCCAGCCCA
>QWQJ01000005.1 GCA_003670865.1 Planctomycetota bacterium
CGTGAGCGTAATGGTCTGCGCCGGCTCGTTGACGCGAACGCCTTAGCCTGCCTTGGCTCTTCGCAAAAGCGTGGCAGCATCCTCGTCGGGGATTCGCAGTCGCAATGTTGCGGTCGGGGGCGCTCGTCGTTCCTGCGAGAAGCCGCGCGTGCCGGTGCTGAGAAATTCCCAAAGATGTGCTACCGCCGCACTCGTAAATTCCGCTTGAAGTGTTTTAAGCACATCATTCCACGGTAGTCCTTTGCGATAGATGACGCGGTAGGCAGATTTTAAATCATTAATATCTGCTGCGGTATGGCCGCTTCGCTTGAGGCCAACGATATTGAGTCCGACAATGCAGCCGCTCTGGCCATCGACAAGCATGTAGGGCGGAACATCTTGGACGACGCGGGCGTGACCGCCAACCATCGCAAGTCTGCCGATTCGACAAAACTGATGCACAGCCACAGCACCCGACACAAAGGCCCGATCTTCAACAAGTACGTGGCCACCAAGCATTGAGCCATTCGCACAGATGCAGTTGTTTCCAACCCGTGCGTCGTGACCAATGTGTCCACTGGCCATGACATAGTTGTTGTCGCCAACAACCGTTGTATTGCCCGGCTTGAGCGCACGATGAACCGTGACATGTTCGCGAAAAACATTATGATCGCCAATCACAACCCGCCCGATCTGCTCTGGTCGAGCCACATGCTGTGGAGCCCCGCCGATAACGGCATGTTCCCCAATCTCATTGTGACAGCCCGTTGTCACGCCAGACTTTACGACAGCACCACTGGCGACCGTGCAAAAATCCCCAAGTTCGACATCGGCTTCCACGGTGGCAAAGGCAGCGATTTTTACGCCGACACCTAAGTGTGCGTCGGGACTTATTGCGGCTAGCGGATGGATGCTCACGGTTCGTCTTTCCGGACTCAAAGTATGCTGCCTGCGGCAGCAATGCCCGTCACTCTTTGCCGCAGCCCTCAAGCAGACCGCTGGAATTGAGTTTATCGGTTGAATGGGCCCTAAGATTCAATGTCAGTTTAAGTCAGAAAATTTCTATCCCCCTTAGGCTTTCCAGCCTCTCCAAACAAACGATTGGAGGGTGGCCAGAGCCCAAAAATGATATAGACTCATTTTTTCTCAACTCATGCCGAGCACCGGAAATCATGCCGAGCACCGGAAAATAACTATGCAGACTCGTGAAGAACGCTATGAATCAGCCGAAAGCTTAAAAAATGCGGGCAATCTGCCCGAGGCCGTTGCCGCCCTTGAGCTTGTGGTAGCAGATCATCCTGATTTTGCGTTGGCTTATTCGGCCTTGGCCGCCTGGTGTACGAGGCTGGAGAGGCACGACGAGGCCGTGCGGCATGCCCGCACCGTCTGCCAACTTGAACCCACGGACCCCTTTAGTTACACCGCCATGAGCGTTGCCTGCATGCGCGGAGGTCTCATTGCCGAGGCAGAAGATGCACTGGCAAAGTCACGGGCCTTAGGCAACAGGCCCTGATCTTGAGTGGGACTCATTCCAATGCCACTGAAAAACACTCGTTCAGGCATCGGGAGAGACACTTTCAGCCCCAATGGCGAGGGCCTTCTCGAGGCGATCCAAACGGACTGTGTCGACCGGCGAAAGTTGAATGACTTTGAGTCCCAATTTCTTGGCTTTTAGAAGCGAAAGTTTTGCCACATCAGTCTGCTTGGCCGCCATCTGGGCAATGGCCAGATGCAAAAACTTAAGCGGCGTAGGAGACAAAACAGCCTCTTGGAGGTCTTCGACTGCGTGATCACTGTCTCCTGACAGGAGATAAATCATGCCCCTGGTATCCAGCAGATCTGGGTGCGGCCCCAATTCTTTGATCGCAGCGGCGATGAGTTTTTCCGCCTCGGGCAGCGTTTCTGGACGGGTTAGATGGAAGGCGAGATTGTTCGAGATAATAGCTACCTGGCCGAGCGGCAGATCTTTACGGTTCAAGCACTCTCGATAGATCGCCTCAACGTCCGAGGAACGCCCCTGCATTTCCCGCAGTTCTGCCAGCAGAAGTAAAATGCCGACTGAATCGGGATCCTCCCGCCGAGCCTTTGTAAACCAGGGTTCGATACGATCTGCAGCCACTGCCGCCGAAGCTGTCCCTTGCGATCGAACAACTGTAATGGCTGTCTGTAAAAGTCGTTCCAAAGACATTTTATCCCGTGATCGATCGAGTAGCTCCAGAGCCTCATCGAGGCGTTTTTGCCTACCGAGAAACTCAGCTCGAACCGTAAGGCCGTTGGCTGACAATGCAGCATATTCCAGGAGTAATTTGTCTGCTGCTTTGGCAAAGCCGAGGTCTTCCATAAGTGCGGCAACAATCGGGAGTTGACCAGCCTGCTCTAATGGCACGAGGCCGACAGGCATCAGTTTTTTTGCAGCGTCTACGGCCACGGGGCGATTGTTTTCGGCAAGTGCCAATCGTGCCTCAAGCGCGAGCACAACTTGGGCATTGGGCGCAGCGGCGCGAAGTTTGGTCAGCCATGTTTGAGCGGAGCTAAGCTCATTGTGGTCGATCAGTTTTTCGATCAGTATCGCCTGTAATCCGGGCGTTGCAGCTGGTGAAGCGACCAGTGTTACGAGACCTTCCCGGCACTCGTCCCAGCGACCAATTTTATCGCGTAGCTGTGCGAGTTGCAGTTGCTGATCGGTGGAGAGGGTCTGTGAATCCGCCAACAACTCCAGCAATCCCACGGCCTTCCGCCAACTCTCTGGCTCCGGTCGATCGACAAGCAGGGAAATTTTTAAGCCAACATCTTCGGTAGGCAGGCGGCCATCGCGGGCAACATTCAAATCGACGATTGACAGCGCCTTTTCCAGTGCGTTGTAACCCTCATTTTTTGCCATTATCTCTGCCAATGCGCGGCGAGCCCAGATTTGAGCCTCGACGAATGCCGGCTTGTTGCTCTTAAAATCAACAATTCTCTGGAGTTCGGTACGAGCAGGATTGAGCCGGCCGCGACGCACCAAAAATGTAGCCAGCCCCCGGGCCGCCATCATGTCATCGGGGGCTATTTCGCAGGCGGCTAAAAAGTTTTTCTCGGCCTCTTCAAATTTTCCAAGCATCTCATTGCCTTGGCCCACGGCGAGTTGTCGTTTTGGCTCAGGGAGTTTTTCAGCTGCTCGCTCAAGCACCCGCTCCGCAGCTTTGCGATGGCCAGCTTTTAGCTGATGAGAAAAAAGGCAGAGCCAGGATTCTGGTTGCTCCGGCGCAACGTCTACAACGCGTTCAAGGATAGTGGTAGCCTTGTCAAACTTATTGGAGAGGCTCAGCAATTGGCCAAGCCACATAAGGTCGCCTGCATTTTCTGAGTCACTCGAGACACTGCGTTCGGCAAGGGCTACGGCCGCGTCATATTTTCCAGCGCGCATCTCGAGTTCAGCTGAAATGTGATCAAAGCCCTCAATGCCTTCGGGGCCGAGGAGCGATAACACCTCTTGGGTTTCACCGATTCGATTTGAGGCGTAAAGGAGCGACACGAGTTGTCGAATGATGACTGGATTCCCCGATCCAAAACGTAACGCGCGTTTTAAATGTTCAATGGCGGCTGGTATATCTCCCATCAGTCCGTCAACTTCGGCAAACAGTTGCTGGATCGGAACCCAATTGGGACGATCATTTTCAGCTTCAATGAGCAGGTTACGAGCTTCGCGGAAAACACGGATATCATCATCGCTTAACTCGGTCGCGGCTTGGTCCGGGGCACTTTTCTTTTGCAGCGAGAGCCGCGCGCCTAAAACAAGAAGGCTGGCTTGAGTCAATCGAGCCTGTGCACTTTTCTCTCCCGCCAGCGAACTAATCTCAGCCGCTTCCTTGCCAGCCTTTTCTAAATTTCCTTCGTCGCGGGCGAGTTCAAATAAAGCGACGCGAACGCGAAGTTCATCCGGCTTTTTTTCAAGAATCGCTCTCCAGAGTTGTTCCGCGGCAGCCCGATTACCGATGCTCAGTTGGATCGAAGCCAGTGTTGATTTGAGTTGGAGTGATTCGTCGTCAGCAAGGATTTCAACTTGTTTCTCAATTTCTAACAGCTCTTTCGCGGCCCGTTCTGCGGGCTGGCGAGCGGCAATTTGGGCCTTGATCATCAGAATGTCAGGCTTGACGGCAAGTTCTTTCGGCAAGGCATCGATCACCGCCTGTGCCTCGGCAGCCCCCTTCTCTCTCAGCGTCAAGAGCGCAATTGCCGCATGGAGTTGGGAATCGAGAGGATTGTTCTTTGACTGCTTGGAGAGAAAATCATTTGCGGCCTCCGCTTCGCCTTTGCGAGCCAGCAAATCAGCGCGAATTAAGGCCAGTTGTGTGTCAGAAATATCTTCTGATTGTTGCAATGAATCGATGAGACTATCGATTCGGTTCCACTCTCGTGATTTCGTCGGGAGCTTCATCTGAGCCGCAATTCGCAGTTGTAAGAGAGGATTCCAAATCTGTGGAAGCGATACCAATCGCTCCACAGGGAGTGCCGCGGCAACGGTCTCAAGCTCCGCGAGAGCATCGTCAGGTTTTCCGGCAGCAATCAATGCCGTTGCAGTACCAACACGACCTGCAAGAGATGTCGGGTCATCCGTGAGAACTCGCCTGTTGGCAACGAGTTGTTCATCAAATTCGCCAAGCTGTTCAAAGCACTGTCCGAGACAGAGGTCAATCTGTCGCGTCATGTCGTCAGCTCCGACAGCCAAAGGACGTACGAAATTGAGTTTTTCTTTGGCCTTTAACCAATTCCTCTGGAGCATCAGGAGGCGAGCTTCGAGCAAGACCACCGCTGGATTTGACTCACCGACTACATCCTTGAGTTGCTGGATGATTTGCGCCACGTCAGGCGCATTGTTTTGCTGGAGATAGGCATCGGCAAGCAACAACAAGAGGGAGGGCCGTCCCGGTAATTTATCAAGGCCTGCACGCAACACGGCCAGGGATTTTTCTGGCTGCTGTTGTTGGACGGCGAGCAGCGCCCGACTGCGATACATGCGCTCATCGTCGGGAAAAAGCACGAGAGCTTTGTCGAGTGTGGTTTCTGCTAATTCAAGGTCTTTTGCCAGGCGGGCGATCTCAAAACGAAGCAGCAGGGGGTCGGCTTTATCTTTATCAAGAGACAGTTCCATCGCCCGGGTGACATTCTCCTCAGCACGTTTTAAGTCGCCGCGCTGGGCATTTCTTTTAGCCAGAGCAATCCATGTCTGGGGATCGTCGGAGTTCACTCGCGTCAATTCGTCCAACACGCGATCAGCGCTTGCGGAATCCTTGAGCCGATCCTCTAAAATCATTGCTAGCATGATGTAGGCATCACTTGGGCTCGTAGCAGGTTTTTTTTCCGGATCAAATGCCTTTGTCAGAAGATCGAATCCGATTAGTTCGCTGGCCACACTGGCGGCCTCATCAAAATTCTCGGTGCCGAGAAAAGACTGAGCCAGCATGACATCGATGGCATTGCGATCGAGTGGGCCTATTGTCTTTGTGTTGTCTGGAGAACCGGTAGTCGAATGTGGGGCCGGTCCGGTTGGCTGGCTGGATTGAGCGGCCAGAGCTTTTGTATGCAAAAGCTTTAAGTGATCACGGGAATCTGTGAAGAGGCCAACTTGAAGTTCAAACTTGGCAAGTTTTCCACGCAGGGCATCGTCATCGGGGTTTTTACGGACAGCTGTTTCGAGTGTGGCATGGGCTCTCGCCATATCGTTACGGGTGGCACTCTGTGATTGAGCGCGACCCAGAACAGCCTCCGCATATTCGGAGTAGGCGGCGTTGTCGTTGGGTCGAAATCCGACATAGCGACCATAGAGACTAATTGCTTCAGTCACCTTTCCTTCCGAAAGTCGCAGGCGTGCCAGCGAGATCAGATTGCCAGCATTTCTCCGCACCTGATACCGCTGCAGAAAAAATCCACCTAGGGCCAAACTGGCGGTTATGACGAAGAACATGCCGATCAGCGGCAGATTGACGCGTTTCACAGTCAGAAATCCTCTTGAGGGACCAGTTTGAGGGACCAGTCGGGAAATTATCTTACGTAGGCCCAACGGAAAAGTTTAATCAATCGCAGTTGTATCGTAGCCGATTGATTCAGCCGAAGGTTACAAAAAGTGTTGTCACGTGCGGCACGAGTTGCACCGTGTTTTAGCTGGGCTCCTCAAGCAAACGCACATTCAGTCGTTTTTGGGCAACCGGCTTTGCCTAGAGCGTCTATTTTTAACCCTTATTTGCCTGAAAATTTCGTTTTGAATCTGGAATTACTTCTCACTCAAGCCAACGGCTCATCCAAACCGATCTCACCTTAGCTGAACTCTACCGGTTGAGTCGATTGTGCCAGCGAAAATGTTTATGGAGGTGTCGATGTTCAATGTGCAAGAAAAATGGGCATTAGTTTCCCGGCTGTTTTACCGGCTGAACAATCGCCTCCGATACGCCGGCGTGGGGTTGCTCTTAGCCTCCGTATTTTCGCTGATCAGTGCACCGTTAGTCGCAGCAGAGCGCTGCAATGGAAAGTGTTCGAGTGGCGGTTGCCCGGCTCATTGCCCCGTTCGGCCAAGTTCCTACGGCTTTTACAGCACTCAGTGGAGGGTCTGGCCGGGGCAGACTGGGGTTCAAACGGTGAGCTATGAGGCTGCTACGCCAGTCTCGCCACCCAAGTCTGCAGTTCCCACTATTGCCGAGGAGTCACTGCAGCCACCCGAACCCGATAGCCCGCTGGAAACAAGCCAAGAACCAAAGGCTCCGGCACCTCCAACGCAGCCCGCACCCGATCTGCCGGCAAAAAACACGAGCGAAATTCAAGAACCCCAACTCCAGCAGCCGAGCCCCGACCAGCCCAGGCCAGCTGATCCAAAGCCAGCCGAGCAGGGCCCCGACCAGCTAAAGCCAGTTGAACCGAAGCCAGTTGAACCGAAGCCAGTTGAAACCGACATCGACAATCTCTTTGATGAGGCAGAAAGTGGCCGAAAGCGAAGGGAATTGCTGGTTGTGCTGCAACAGCGAACTGCTCAACAACAGACTGCGCGTCGGCACGCCCTTGCGCAAGATGTGCGAACGGTGTCGTTTGGACAGCCGCTTACTGGAGTGGAAGAGGTGCGCAAAGCATCAACGGAGAAAAATTCGGTCGCCAAAGAACCTCGATTGCTCGGGTCACGCGACAAGGCTAAAAACGGCAATCCCCTTCGTTAATGATCGTGAAAGAACCAGTCACGCGGGCTCCTCTCCGCTGGGATTGGCGGACAGATCCCCGGGCTTTTAAGAGTGTTCCCCCAAGCGATGCGAGAGGCGGGAGTTGAACCCGCACGCCTTGCGGCACTGGATCCTAAGTCCAGCGCGTCTGCCAATTCCGCCACTCTCGCGAGAACCCGAGTCTAAACAGATTCGTCTCTCAGCGGAACGCTGCTTCAAAAATGGCACGTCGATCATACGCGGTAGAGTTTAGCCAGATAGGGATAGAGGCCGATGCCCCGCAAATCGCACGTGTTTCTTGAACAAATCCTCAGTCGAAACTACAACACGTGCCTACAGTTAGAAGATTCTAGGAGCGGGTTTCCTATCAGCTAAGGCAAGACCGTCCGAGGGCAATCCCTGCTAGACGATCACAATCACAGATTTTTTAGATTTTTAGAGGAGTTTTTATGTCCACGTTGCCCAACAATCCGAGGCATGTACCCTTGGTCGTCCTGGGGGGCGGTCCCGGGGGCTACGCGGCGGCATTTTTAGCCGCCGATCTGGGCATGGAGGTGGTGCTGGTTGAACGGGATCAGCGTCTTGGCGGCACCTGCCTGCTCCGCGGGTGCATTCCGTCGAAAGCCCTTTTGCACGTCGGTCGCGTGCTGGCAGAATCGCGAGAAATGGAGGCCTGGGGCATTCACTTCGATAAACCCTCGATCAATGTTGACGCCCTGCGGGCCCGCAAGGAAAAAGTGATTTCCACGCTGACAGGGGGCTTGGCCCAACTGGCCCGCCGACGCAATGTCACGGTCTGTCAGGGCAATGCCCGATTCACAAACTCTGCCACGCTTGAGATTGCGGCAACTGAGCCAGGGGCAGCCAGTCAGACGCTGACGTTTGATCACTGCATCCTTGCCAGCGGCTCGCGGCCATCACGGATTCCCGCCTTTGATCTGCCCACACCGCGGATCATGGATTCAACTCAGGCCTTAGAAATGATCGACATTCCAGAGACGCTTCTGGTCATTGGAGGCGGCTACATCGGTTTGGAAATGGGCACGGTCTACGCAGAACTCGGCTCGCGAGTGTCTGTTGTCGAACTCACCGACACGCTCCTGCCCGGTGCCGATCGGGATTTGGTCAAACCACTCGCGCAGCGGTTAGAAAAACTATTTCAAAAAATTCACCTGCGCACAAAAGTGGTCAAGCTCGAAGATTGCAGCGACTCGATCCGTGTTTCCTTTGAAGGGCCTGAAGGTTCGCACACGGAAGACTTTTCTCGCATCCTCGTGGCCGTAGGGCGGCGTCCAAATTCAGATGGAATTGGTTTAGAAAATACGGCCGTCACAATGTGTCCAAAGGGTTTCGTCGCAGTGGACGCTCAGCAACGCACATCCGATCCCAAGATTTTGGCGATTGGCGATGTCTGCGGTGAACCGATGCTGGCCCACCGCGCCAGCCATCAAGGGAAAGTGGCGGTTGAGGTGTTGCACGGTGAACCAGCTCTATTTGCCCCTCGGGCAATTCCGGCCGTTGTTTTCACTGACCCAGAAATTGCCTGGGCTGGACTTACCGAGCAAGAGGCCCTTGCCACTGGACGGGTTGTAGAGATCAGTCGTTATCCTTGGGCGGCCAGCGGCCGAGCCCAGGCTCTGGGTCGCACCGAAGGAATGACAAAAATCCTTGTCGATCCGGACACCGATACCGTTCTGGGAGTGGGTATGGTGGGGGCGGGGGCAGGCGAATTGGTGGCGGAGGGCGTACTGGCAATCGAAATGGGATGCTCTGCCCGCGATATCGCCGAAACGATTCATCCCCATCCGACGCTGGGGGAAACGCTGGCGTTCTCGGCGGAAAATTATTTTGGTCTGGCAACGGAAATTTACCGTCCGCGAAGCGAAGCCGTCTCCAAGGAGACAAGTCGGCCCTAAGATCCCGGCCAGCTTGCATTCGCCGTACCCTGGGATTCGGTCTTTACGCCTGCAGGAATGGTCTGAATAATAGGAATAGATTGCCCACCTTTCCGGAGTCCACCATGACCAGTCCCAACACAGACCCGATCGCCGGCGATCTTGTCGACGATGTGTCCCCGCATCACCCGCCTGTTGATCTCAGTGAGGCCGGTCCAATCGGAAATGGCGAGGCACATCACCTGCCCTTAGGTGCCCATGCGGCAATGACGATTGCCCAAATGACAGACAGCACCAGTGGCCAGCCGCAGTCCTTGGATGGCACGGCCATGGTTGACGCCGATCCAGCCGAAACTCGCGAATGGCTCGATTCTTTGCGGTATGTCGTCAAGAGTCGCGGAGGCGATCGAGCGGCCTATCTCCTGCAGGTGATCGAACAGGAGGCCCACCGCCTCGGCGTGCCGATCCCGTTTTCGACAACAACTCCCTACATCAATACGATTCCCGCCGACAAACAATCGGCGTTTCCCGGCAATCGTGAAATTGAACGGCGAATTAAAAGTATCATCCGCTGGAACGCCATGGCGATGGTTGTCCGAGCCAATCGCGAAGACAAGAGCATCGGTGGTCACATCTCGACCTACGCTTCGGCGGCAACGCTGATTGAAGTGGCGATGAATCACTTTATTCGCGGTCGGGGAGATGATTTCAGTGGCGACCAAGTTTATTTTCAGGGGCACTCTTCGCCGGGAATCTACTCGCGGGCCTTCCTTGAAGGTCGACTCACCGAAAAGCAGTTGGAAAACTTTCGCCGCGAATTGGCCGACGGGGGCGGGCTCTCCAGCTATCCCCATCCATGGCTGATGCCCGACTTCTGGGAATTCCCCACCGTCTCAATGGGCTTGGGCCCACTCATGGCCATCTATCAGGCGAGATTCAATAAATACCTGCAAGATCGCGGGATTAAAGACACCAGCCAGCAGCATGTGTGGTGCTTTATCGGCGACGGTGAATGCGACGAGCCAGAAACCCTCGGAGCGATTTCGCTGGCAGCAAGGGAAAAACTTGACAACTTGATCTTTGTCATCAACTGCAACCTGCAGCGTCTCGACGGACCGGTGCGAGGCAACGGCAAGATCATCCAGGAACTCGAGGGTGTATTTCGCGGTGCGGGCTGGAATGTGATCAAGGTGATTTGGGGCGAGGAGTGGGATCCGCTGCTCGACAAAGACGAAAAAGGACTGCTCGTCAAACGCATGAATGAGGTGGTCGACGGACAATTTCAAAAATATGTCGTCATGCCCGGCAGCTATATCCGCGAGCATTTTTTCTCCTCCGACCCGGAAGTAGCCGAAATGGTTTCGCACCTTTCCGATGAAAAACTCAAAAAACTCCGTCGTGGCGGCCACGATCCGGAAAAAGTCTATGCGGCCTACGATGCGGCGATGAAGTGCCACGGCAAGCCGACGGTGGTGATCGCCAAGACAATTAAGGGCTACGGCTTGGGAGAAGTGGGCGAAGGCCGCAACGTCACTCACCAGCAAAAAAAACTCAACGAAGAAGAACTCCGCGCCTTCCGCTCGCGGTTCGGGATTCCGATTTCCGACGACGAAGTGGCGAAGGCGCCATTTTATCGGCCGGCCGATGATTCGCCCGAGATTCGCTATTTGCAAGAGCGGCGAGCAGCTCTCGGCGGTGCCGTGCCGAGCCGGCCGAAAAATCCACCGCTTCTCCAGACGCCGTCGCTGGCCGACTACGAAGGCTTCATTGAAAAAAGTGCTGGCCGCGAAGTCTCTACAACCACCGGCGTGGTCACGCTGATGGCATCGCTGCTCAAGGACAAAACGATCGGCCAATACATTGTGCCGATCGTGCCGGATGAGTCACGGACGTTTGGCATGGATCCGCTCTTTAAGCAGTGCGGTATCTACGCGCATTCAGGACAGCTCTACGAGCCAGTCGATTCCGATCAATTGCTCTATTATCGCGAGGCGAAGGACGGCCAGATTCTCGAAGAGGGCATTACCGAGGCCGGAAGTATTTCCAGCTTTATCGCCGCCGGCACGGCGTATTCTAGCCACGGCGTTCCGATGATTCCGATGTTTATTTACTACTCGATGTTTGGCTTCCAGCGGATCGGCGACGAGATCTGGGCGGCAATGGATTGTAGAGCCCGTGGGTTTTTGTTGGGCGGTACGGCAGGACGCACAACCCTCGCCGGCGAAGGGCTGCAGCATCAAGACGGCAACAGCCAGCTTTTCGCGATGGCCTATCCGACCGTGAAAGCCTACGACCCAGCTTTCATCTACGAGGCAACGGTGATCATGCTGGACGGCATGGATCGGATGTTTGCTAAGGGGGAAGACTGGATCTATTACATCACTGTCTACAACGAAAATTACGAAATGCCGCCGATGCCAGCGGGTTGTGCTGCGGGCATTCTCAAGGGGATGTACAGGCTTCGCGATGTACCTGCTGTCGCTGCGCCACTCGCCGCCACATCGCCGCCTGAAAGGACGACCTCAGCCAAAACTGCGACCGTCAAGGCGGCTGCTGTTAAGAAGTCGGCGGCAGCCAGCGTGGCAGTGAATCTGCTCGGGTCGGGTGCGATCCTTCGCGAGGTTTTGCGGGCGGCCGACTTGCTGGCCCTTCACTGGGGCATTGCGAGCACGGTTTGGAGCGTTACGAGTTGGAAGGAACTGCGGCGTGAATCGCAGGAGTGCCGTCGCTGGAACATGCTTCATCCGCAGGCTGCGCCGCGAAAAAGCTATCTAGAAACTACGCTTGAAGATGGGGCAGCCGACGGCGTTCATAGCGTTTTTGTGGCGGCGAGTGACCATGTGCGCGCGGTTCCGGAGCAGCTTGACCCGTGGATTCCCGGAGGGCTTTTTGTACTTGGTACAGACGGATTTGGTCGCAGCGACACGCGTGGTCCACTGCGACGGCACTTCGAGGTCGATGCCGAATGCATCGCGATCGGAGCGCTCTCTCGGCTGGCAGCAGTCGGAGCGATCAGCACGAAGGTCGTGGCCGAGGCCATTTGCAAGCTGGGCATCGATCCCGAAAAAATGGATGCTGCTTCAGCGTGAACCACAACATCCAACGAATGCGGGCAACCTCCTAGAATCAACCTGTTGGTGAGTGATCTTTTTCGATTCTTTTCTTTCATCGCCTTTGATAACGGAAACATTTTTCTATGGCCACCGAATTCAAGCTGCCCGACTTGGGCGAAAATATTGCCTCTGGCGACATCGTGACCGTGTTTGTTTCCGCAGGCGATATTCTGAAGCCTGGGCAGGCTGTCCTAGAAGTTGAAACAGATAAAGCGGTGATCGAGGTTCCCTGTCCCTCCGGTGGCCGCGTGGCCGGTGTACTCGTTCAAAAAGGAGACACCGTCAAAGTGGGTCAGGCCCTGATCATGCTGGAGGCAGCGACGGCCGAAGCTGCCGCCAAGCCCTCGGCAGCGACTGCCGCCAAGCCTGCGAGCACCCAGTTCGCCGCTGCGAAAGCGACAGCGTCTCTCGAGACGTCTTCGGTTCAACATGCGGCCAAGGCCAGCGCCCCGCCGGTGATGGCTCCAGCAGCAAAGCTTGGAATCGAGCCAAGGCCGGCCCAGTCGCCCGTTATCGCTCCCCGAGAGGCAGCCAATGGAACGGCTCCAGAGTCCCGGCCTGGAACGCACATCGCAGAGCGGCCAGCAGGAACGATTGAACCGGCTGGCCCTGCCGTACGCAGACTGGCCCGGGAATTGGGTGTTGATTTAGCACGCGTTGCGGGCACGGGTTCCGCAGGGCGAATTGTTCGCGAGGACGTGGTTGCCGCGGTGCGACAAGCCAGTGTCCAGAGTGCTTCGCGGGGGCGAACGGATGGATCACCTGCCGCTGAGCAGGACGACTGGGGCCCGGTTCGCCGCGAACAAATGTCGCGAATGCGCAAGACGATCGCCGCCAATATGGTCCGCAGTGTTTCGACGATTCCGCATCTCACAAACTTTGACGACGCAGATGTCACAGAACTTGAGCGACTGCGCAAAGCAAGTGCCGGAGAACATGCCAAGGCTGGAGTCAAGCTTACGGCGCTAGCCTTTGTGATCAAGGCAGTCAGCCTCTCGTTGCGCCTGCACCCGGCAGTCAATGCCTCTATCGACACGGAGAAGGGCGAGGTGCTTTACAAGGATTATGTCAACATTGGGCTAGCTGTTGACACCCCTCGTGGTCTGGTTGTGCCCGTTTTAAGAAACTGCGACCAGCTTTCAATTCCGCAGATTGCTTTAGGAATTGCCGAGACGGCCGAGAAAGCCAAGCATGCTCAGTATGGCCTCGATGACCTGCGTGGCGGCACATTCACGATCAGTAATTTGGGAGCGATCGGAGGGCAGTATTCGACGCCCATCATCAATTGGCCTGAGGTAGCAATCCTGCTCGTTGGCCGGTCTCGCAAGATGCCGGTTGTGTTTGAGGACCGGATTGAACCGCGGTTGATGATGCCCCTCTCGCTTTCGTATGACCATCGATTGGTCGATGGCGCTTTGGCAGCCAGGTTTTTAAATGAGGTGATTGGCTACTTGGAGAGTCCCGGTCGATTGCTTTTGGCAATGTGAGCCACAAGCAGCAGTTGGATTAAAAAGTTCCCGGAGGATTCCGGTGGGCAATCGAAAATAACGAGGGATCTGGAAGAAAACAGTGAGTACCATCGAAAGCATTGATTCGGCAGGCACGGCGAGCCTCGCATTTTTAGAAGAACTTTTTGAACAATACCAACTCAATCCAGCAAGTCTTTCGCCGGATTGGAGAGAGTATTTTGCGGCCTTGGGATCGCCGCCTCGTGCGGTTTTTGTTGATGGCTCGCAGGCGCTAGAATCACCCGTGGGTTTTGTAGCTTCTGCCGTTGAGCATGGTGCCACGGTGATGGCCAATGGGGCCAATCAGACAGCGGCCGGCCACGGCGAGTTGCCGCTCCATACAAGCACGTCCCACAATCACAATCGAATGGTGATGCCGGACGGTATTGCCACGGGCCACGCTGTCGCCATTTCGAATGGCCATGTTCATTTGGAGAATGCCCCTGCCGGTGAGGCCATGCCACTGCCCCTGCCGCCTGTGGCCAGCGGAACAAAGGGCGAGGAGCGGGTGGCCTTCCTGCAAGACCGCGTCGACCAACTCGTCAGAGCCTACCGCGTACGTGGTCACTTGATGGCGGAGATCGATCCGCTGGGTCGGCCGCGGCCCGGCTTGCCAGAACTCGATCCACAATTTTATCACCTCACCGAAGAGGATATGGACCGGAGTTTTTCAACCGACACGATTGAAGGCCCGCAGTCAATGTCGTTGCGGCAGATCATCAAGAGACTGCGCAACACCTATTGCCGCGCGATCGGCGTGCAGTTCATGCACATGGACGACCTACGGGTACGGCAATGGCTGCAGGTACGAATGGAGGGTTGTGAAAATAGGATTCAACTCGACCGCCGCCAGCAGCTGCGAATCTATCGCCAGATGACGACCGCGGCAATCTTCGAGGAGTTCATTCAAAAGCGATTTCTGGGTGCAAAAAGTTTCTCCCTGGAAGGCTCCGAGAGTCTCATTCCGCTCTTGGAGATGGCGATCGAACGCAGTGCATCGCAGGAAATCAGCGACATTGTCATGGGGATGGCGCACCGCGGCCGGCTCAATGTGCTGGCGAATATCATGGGTAAAAGCCCGAAGCGAATTTTTCGGGAGTTTGCCGATCTCGATCCAGAACTGCACGTCGGCCGGGGGGACGTCAAGTATCATCTTGGCCATTCCACTGACTACCGGGCAGCCAATGGCAGAAATGTCCATCTGACACTCTGCTTTAACCCCAGCCACCTGGAGTTTGTCAATCCGGTTGCCATTGGGCGAATGCGGGCCCGTCAGGATCGCAATGCCGATTCGATGCGGCAAAACGGCATGGTGATTTTGATTCACGGCGATGCGGCATTTGCCGGCGAAGGCATCATTCAAGAGACGCTCAACTTAAGCGAACTAGAAGCCTATCGAGTCGGTGGAACCTTGCATGTGATTGTCAACAATCAGATTGGATTCACGACCGGGCCTCGCGAGGCTCGCTCCTGCATGTATGCGACCGATGTGGCAAAAATGCTGCAGATCCCCATTTTTCATGTCAACGGCGAGGACCCAGAGGCGGTGGCACAAGTTGTCAATCTGGCCATGGATTTCCGTCGTGAATTTCAGCGCGATGTCGTGATCGACATGTATTGCTTTCGCCGCCGCGGCCACAATGA
>QWQJ01000056.1 GCA_003670865.1 Planctomycetota bacterium
CCGCACTGGCCGGGGGTTCGTCCATTGCGTTTCTCTCGCTGGGCCACCGCCAGATGCAGGTGTTGCTGTCGTTTACCGGCGGCATCATGCTCGGAGTGGGTCTGCTGCACTTGCTGCCCCATGCTTATTTGGAGCTGGATCGACAGATCGACACAACGATGCTCTGGGTGCTCGTTGGCTTCTTTGTCATGTTTCTTTTGGAACGGGCTTTTCACGCCCACTCTCACCATGCTGCAGATGGCAGTCACACCGGCCACGGCTGTGCCCACGATCATGGCGGGGATCGAGAGGCCACTAATAAAAATCCTTTGCAGCCACCCGCTGCCGACCAACTGTCACAAGCGCCGTGGGCGTGGTGCGGTGCGTTTGCCGGATTGGCTCTGCATAGCTTGGCTGACGGGGCAGCATTGGCGGCCTCAGTGGGCGCCGACAGCGAGCACGGCGCAGGCCTCTGGGCGGGATTCGCCACATTTCTAGCCGTCGTTCTCCACAAGCCGTTCGACTCTGCCATCATTGCCACGCTCATGATTAACTCTGGCGCATCGGTCCGTCTGCGCAGGATCGTCAACGGCCTCTATGCGCTCGTCGTGCCGATTGGAGCGATTGCTTTTTTGGCCAGCCTGTCGCTGCTTGGGGAGAATCAAAGCATGATTCTCGGTACCGCCATGGCGCTGGCGGCTGGCGCATTTTTATGCATCGCAGCAGCCGATCTCCTGCCCGAGGTCGAGTTTCATAGCCACGACCGCATTTTACTCACGGCCTCGCTGGCCTTAGGACTGGCACTGGCTTGGGGCATCGCTTTCATGGAGCGATCTTCACACGCCCACACGGCCCACGCTCATGGCCACCATGCTGACGACCTCTGAGCTCAACAGATTTAAGTCTCTTGCGGACGCATCAGCATTGAGTCGTCAGACATCCAAACCACGGTCGCGGCGGATTGTTCGCACATCCGCTAGCACTTCTTCAATCAGCGTATGTTGGCGGCGAAGATTTGGCAGCTGCGCTTGAAAACAATAGGCGATGGCTACCACTAACGAAATGCCGCCAATGAGATGCCATGTCACCCAGTCCTGCGTGCCTGGGCGGCCAGACGCCGGATCGGCCGCACCGCCCAGAACCACGATCAGCACAACGCCAAGTATGCCTAGTATCGCAAACGGAAATGCGGCCTGCTTGATTGTGCGACTGCGTTGGATGTAGCGGGCATCGAGGGCGTAGGTTTCAACCACCTCCCGGCACCAGCGGCCTGTGCCAATAAAATAAGTGACTGCCATGCTGTTGGCCAGCACAACCACTAGCGCCGACAAAACACCGGAGAGCCTGTGGACCGTGCCCCATCGCAGCACCTGCGGAGCGGTTTGTCCATGCAGATCGCCCAGCCAAAGTCCGAGCCCTGCGGTGGCTACAAGCAACGCCACCGCAAACAGTGCCACTTGAGAAAAAACGCGTTCCATGATGCCAAGAGACTCCGGTTGACCAAAGGGGATTTCTGTCAGGGCTGTCTACCGAAAGAACGAGCTTAAAAAGCCGCCGGGTGCGAGACTACCCCTTTCGTTATAGGCTGGTCGTTCGTTCTGATGCCACTGCATCCACATGGTGCCTGCGATGGGAATCAAATCTCCGAATCGTCCGACGCTTGTACTGACCTGCGGCGATCCCGCTGGCATCGGGCCGGAGGTTGTCTTTGCCGCGTGGGCGGCCACGCAATCCCACGCCCGTGCCAAACTCCGCGTTGTGGCTGAAAGCGACATGCTGGCTGGCATTCTCTCCACACGCTTGGAACTGCCACCGCTGTCAATTGTGGAGGTCGCTCCCGACGACACTCGCGATTCTTCTCCCGAGACTCTGCTGGTGGTTTCGCCAGAGGCTGCAGATTTCCCGGCCCAGGCCAAGGCCGCCGTGCCCTCGCGTCCGACGCTTGTAAGGCAAGGCGTTATCAGTGCCGCCGGCGGCAAGAGCGCAGCACAATCGGTCGAGGCAGCGTTTGCGATGGTCCGCAGCGGCTTGGCGGAGGCGATCGTCACAGGTCCGCTGCACAAAGAGGCTCTGCACGCAGCGGGCTACGATGTGCCAGGCCATACCGAGCTTTTGGCCCGGGCGTGCGGATTGCCCGATAGTGCTGCCTCGATGATGCTCTGGCTAGGGGCTCAACCTGCGACAGGAACATCCCGCGTAGGGCATCTCAATCAGCCCGCCGGACTTGGCGTTGTCCACGCTACGCTTCACGAATCACTCGCTAGTGCCCTAGCGCATCTTTCCAGCGAAGGCATTCTGCAGGCAGGTCTGCGGCTAGACTCACTGCTGACGGCGATCTTGGGGAGGACTCCGCGGATTGCAGTCGCTGCCCTGAATCCGCACGGCGGCGAAGCGGGACTGTTTGGCGATGAAGAGACGCGTTTGATTGCCCCAGCCGTCGCACAACTGGCCGCCGCCGGAATCAATGTGAGCGGCCCCCTCCCTGCCGACACGCTTTTTCTGCGGGCCAGTCGCGGTGACTTCGACGGCATCGTAGCGCAGTACCACGATCAAGGCCACATTCCTATCAAACTCCTCGGCATGCATCGGGCTGTGAACATCACGCTTGGTCTGCCACTGGTGCGAACCAGCGTTGCTCATGGCACGGCGTTCGACATCGTGGGAAAGGGACTTGCCGATCCTAGCAGCATGCTGGCGGCCATCGATGTCGCTGTGCGACTGGTTGAGGCCGACTATGGCCGCAGGGGTAAGAGCTGATTGACGATTGTGTCGGTGCAGTCGATCAGTCCCTCGGTGGCTGGCTTGTAGACAAAGGCAGAAGCATCGACGGGCTCGCCTATGTGCACGTCGTAGAGTTCCAGCACAGCCACTGTCTCAAGCTTTGTGGCAGCGACAGGTCGCTTCCCTGGAATCGCCAGCCATTCGATGCGGAGCGGAAAGAGCTCGCGTTTGCTAATCGACAGCCGCATGCTGTACGGCATCCCATCGGGCAGTTCGGCAATTGCAATGCCCCCGGGACTACGAATGGCTTCGGCCTGCGCTGGGAGGATTCCAGCCAAGCCCTCCACATTCCATTGGCCCTGAATGTTCCATATGGCCAGATCATCGATCATCGTTGAATGGACGGTGCTAAAGCGAAACCATTCTCGCAGCAATGCAAGGACTCGTTGCACGCCGCCGAGGTAGGCAGACGTTGCGCTGGAATCAACGCCCGGCAGCTTTGCCAAGCAATCGCGCACGCGTCGCAGATCGACGCGCTCGACCTGTGGTGGGTTAGAGCCAGTTTTTCGGTAGGTCCAAAAAAAGAGCCCGTCACAGACTTCAAGTAATTCAAACTCTTCTGTGTCACTCTTGATCGCCGACTCATAACGAAATCGCTGGTCCTCGCCCAACCCCGACTGCACATACCGCCCAGATCCGACGAGCACGCGATCGCCCACGCGAACCCGTTGTCGGACGCGGGCCGAGAGCGATTGGGCCCGTGCCAGTCCAGCCAGCGTGGCCGCCACGATCCGCTCCGCCCTGCCCTGTTGCTCGGCTGCACTTTCAGGTTTTTCAGTTTCGTCATTCGGCGCCTGCAACCCGCTGTCCGGCGGTGTGTCCACGGCGGCAGCACCGGCCGGAACCGCGCTGTTGGATTCAGCCGCAGCCAAGACCGACTCGGGTTTTTGACGGTAGACGCTTTTTGAGTTTTCGGTTTGGCCAGAGGCGACTTCGGCCGTGCATCCTGCCAGCAAAGCAAGCAGGATCGCTGTCGCAGGCAGGCGTTTGCACAAGCTGAAAAGAGTAGGGGGTTTGTTGGTCGTCACGATTGGGAAGACTTTGAGGATTTTGCCAAAGAAAGAGGCGTTGATGGGTCGAAAGAACATGTGGTGGTTCGGGCGTTCGCGTTCGTGCCGCAGGTTTGTTTTATGCCTTGGCTACCTTTTGAGTCTACGAAATCAGGCTCGATCAGCCCAAGGCAGAAATGCGTCTTGTTTGAAGAGTTCCACCTGCAATGAAAAGGTCTGGAGGTGCTTTGATGCTCAAACGATGTCTACACAATTTTTTGGGACTCTCTCTGGCGGCAACGCTCACAGGATGCCACATCCCAGCCAATTCACCGCTGACAGGACTGGCACAGCTTCGGCCTATCGCCACCCCGCAGACCAATGTGCTTCCTCCCGCCACGATGCTCCAGCATCCTGGCCCCGGCGTGGAAGGCCCCGGCCCCGGCGTGATCATGCCTGCATCCTACGAACTCGCCATGGATGAGGCTGGTGCTGGTATCGAGGGCGAGGTCATGCCGATGATGCCGATGGCCCCCACCTCGCAGATTGGTTTTGTTGGTCCCGATGGCATGCAGGTGCAATGGGATGTTTCTATGGCCGGCGGCTTTGATTCCTCGCCACTGGTCACGCCCGGTCGTTACGACTTTCCGCAGGGCGCGATCTATCGGCTCAAGCTCACGGATATCGCAGGCCACGAAGGCGAGGAACTGTACCCCACGCTCGAAGTTGGTCCGGTGACCCCACGCACTGACGCCTACCTCGCTCACAACGCCATACCCTTCCAGCTCACAGCAGAAGATCTGGATCAAGTGACGACTGGTAATTTTGTCACAAAGGTTGTCTATCTCCCCGACGCCGAATATCAGGAACTATCCGTTGCCGGCGTAGAAACGCTCGTCAGCACGCGGCTGGATCCGGGCGTCGACCCAGTGGTTGAGGCCGACCGTCGCGGTGCGATACTCGCCATTATCCGGATTGGCAACAAGGATTTGGAATCAGCCGTCGATGGTGCAAACGCTCTGGCGAGCGGCGGCTCCACGCCCATCGGTGTGGCTGGCCCACTCGGGATGCCGTGCGGTGGCAATCCGTCTCAACTCCCACCAGCCTTTATTGCCGGAATGACAGCTCCGGAATATGGAATGCCGATCACAGGCACGCCGATCGGTCTGCCCGGCCCGCCGCACATTCCGCTCGGCGTGCCCGCCGGACTCCGCAAGCACACGATTACCAACCATACAAAGACGCACATCCCGCCCCCCTCGCAAGAACTCAAGCTCCATGTGCAGCAAAGCCCCGGCCTGAGTTATCCAAAGCCAGCCCACCGGGCCTACATCTCGGAGCGTTCGACTGTGCCGCACATCCACCTCAAACAGCCACACGACGACAAGACGCGGTTTGTCGACAACGGCGGCCCGGATCCAGATTCGATGGGTGAGTGCCCGCCTGAGCCGTGCGAGTGAGAAACAGTTAGGAACCCATATGAATCCAGGTGTGTAAATCGGTGAATCACAAGCGGCTCTTAACAGTGGAGCGGTGAGCGATACAAGGGTCGGTGCTCTAAAGCCAGACGGAGTGAAGAACAAATCCCATCATGCACAGGAGCACTCGAGAAACTATTCGGACAGGGACCGTGCTGCGGGTCGCACGCGGACTGCTGGCAGCCGCCGGCTTCGCCTTGGTAACTTCGTCGGGCTGGGCCCGCGAGGATGTCGAGTCGAGAGCGGTGGAAAAAAAAGCCAGCATGGCAGTGCCGGGAGCGATTGGCGTTTCGCGGCGCCCGCAGTACGGTCCCTGTCCGGAGTTAGAGTTGTCAGGTGCAGCCCAGCATGAGATCCAGCCGGTGGAGATCAGTGGCCCAGACGGTATGGAAGTGGCGATTGAAACAGCTGCAGGCTGGTCGCCTCTCAAAGCCGCTCCTTTGCGGATTGGGCTTGTTGTAGGGCGGCCCTATCGACTGCGCTTGGGCGGTACGGCAATTGAGGATGGCCAAGAGCTTTTCCCATCCATCTGCGTATGTGCCAAGCTGGCGACCCCCGCTGGCACGGCGTGGCGTTTTCCGGTCGAGATTCAGATCGATCCATCTGATATCAGCGAGGCGCTCAACGGCGGACATGTACAACGCGTGATCTACGCGCCGCACGATTGCGGCCGCCCCGACATTATGCCAGCGAGCTGGTTTGATGCGAGTCCTGGTGACGATTGTTTTGAAGTGGCTGCCACGCTAGGAGATCCCCTGGCGGAGATATTGATTGGCAACCGCCTACCTGCCCCGGGAGTCGTGCCATGAAGAACGCTCGCAGTGACAGGCAGCGCTCACGCTGGTTGCGAGCCGTCGTGATCATAACCGCCGCGATCATTCTGGCCTCCTGCCGGTCGCTGACAACGCCTTTGTCGTTGCCCGCGGTGAGCTTACTACCGGCTGCGATGGGGCCGAATCGAGTCGACGAGATCGCCGTTCAAGTCGTTGGCTGCGAACAGCCCTGCCCTCCCCTGCTTCGCCAGCCTCTCCATTCACAGACATCTGGCCGGCCAGTACTCTGTCGGCCGTTGCTTCAAGACAACCAGCCGTGCCGTAGCTGTCAGCCCACTGATGGCAGTGCGTGCCAATCGGCCACCGGTATGCTGCTCGCAAGAGAGATCCCGGTCGCCGGGCCGTATCTGGTCTGCGATGGCGGCGACTGCCTGGCATTGGCCCAGCCAACCGGAGCATCAGGCCTTAAAAATTTGCATGCCGGCGATACAGTGGCCCGTTACCACGCCGACGATTTTGGCCCCGATGTCCACGATGTAAAGGTGGCAATATCCAATCGCGCGTGCGTTTACGCGCCGCGGTTTGCATCTGTCCGTCACATCACCCGGCCGCACGAGGAGGCAGCACCCGTCGGCATCAAAGGTCTGTCGCTCGACACGGTCACGGAGCTTGGAGTCCGCCGCCAGCCTGTCTGGGGCAGCACGCAGCGGATCGCGCCTGAAGCCGCGAGAAAGGCTTTGCCTGGGGTAGCGATTGAAGAGCGACTTTCTCCAATGGCGGTCGATCAAAATGCCTTTCCGAAGGAGGCATCGGGAGAAAATCGAGCTGTCGCTCGAGTGGCCGACGAACGGCCTATGCTTACAAAGCGCAAGCAATCGCCGCTGCTGCAAGTTGGTTTTGAAGTGCCTATGGCGTGGACCTGCGTGCGAGGTGCGCAGGTCATTGTGATGGGCCGCACTGCTGAAGTGATTGCCGCTGATCGTGGCACGGCCACGCTGCGAATCGAGGAGCAGGGTCGCGCTGAATTGACGCTCTGCAAACAGGTCGGCAGCGATACGGCCCGGATCGGAGAGGAACTCGATTTTACAATCTATCTCCTCAATTCAGGGGATCGGCCGCTGCGGGATGTGGTGCTTGTCGATGCCCTGCCCGCCCGGCTGGAATTGATTCCCCAGAGCGCTGCAGCGAACCTATCGGCGGAATTCTCCACGGAAAAAGGCGACGACGGATCAGTTGTGCTGAAGTGGCGATTTGAATCCCCACTGGCCGCTGGCGAGGGGGGATTCGTGCGATTTCGCACACTCGTCCACTAGTCGGTTGATCCGAGGATTCAACCGTCTTTTGAGCACTCTTTGCTGACGGGGCCGCTGCGGGTAGTCTATCGACATTCGTCGGATGCCCTTTTCACGCTCATACAAGAGCCTAGTTCAGCGAGGCAGCTATGTTGTTACTGACCCTGAGTGTCCGAGCCACCCCTTCTCTGCGGCTCGTGCCGCTGTCGTTGGGACTCATAGCAATCATCGGTCTCACTCTGCCCTCCCTAGCATGGGCGCAGCCGGCCGCTCCAGCAGAGGTTCCAGCCGCTGGGGAGCCACCCGCAGGCAAGATGCCAAAGGTGCCGCCGCTCCCCAACGGCACGCCAGAAGAATTGATGGCGTTCATCGCAGAGCTCAAGCAAAATAACCCCCGGCCATCCTCTCGAGAAGAAATGATGGTTTACATGCGGGATGTGGCTGGCGTGTCGGTGCAGGCCGCCAATGCAATCCTGGGCCAAGTCAAGCCAGACAACAAACTGTATGACGAGGCTTGCAAGCTCAAGCTTGAAAGCCTGATGATGCTGGGGCGATTTGGCGACGAAAAGGCTGCTGCCGAGATGGCAACATTTGCCAAGACGCTCGTCAACAGTCCCTCTCCCGAATTGGCCAAGGAGGGTAGTCGGCTGGTGCTCGTGTCGGAAGCGCAGCAGATTTTTTCAAGCGGTAACCTAGACGGCGGCCCTGGCCTGATTCAAAAGACGGCCGCAATGCTGACAGCCGATCCCAATGATGCTCAGACCGCTGGCCTAGCGATGCAATTGGCTGGCGCTTTTGAGCAGATGCCGGGAGGCGAAAAGATTGCCCAAGGCGCGTATCAGGCATTCGGGCCGATTCTCGCAACAAGTACCAATAAACGCGTGCAGGCCATGGGCGACAGTTTTGCTGGTGTGCTGCGCAGGCTCTCGCTCCCCGGCCATCCGATGGAGATCACCGGCACGCTGCTCAGCGGGGCCCCGTTTGATGCAAAATCTTTGACTGGCAAAGTGGTGCTCGTTGATTTTTGGGCCACGTGGTGTGGGCCGTGCGTGGCTGAAATACCCAATGTTCTCGCGGCCTATGAGAAGTACCACGCCAAGGGATTCGAGGTGGTGGGCATCAGCCTTGACGAGGATCGAGAAACCCTGCAAAAGTTCGTTACCGAGCAAAAAATTCCTTGGCCGATCCTGTATGAAAAGCCCGCCGGGGAAGGCTGGCGTCATCCGCTCTCGACCTTTTACGGTATCAGCGGTATCCCGACGGTGATTCTTATTGGCCGCGACGGCAATGTCATCACGCTCAATGCCCGTGGTGAAAAACTTGGCGAGCAACTGGCGATTCTCTTCAAAGAAGCAGGCTAGGACGATGATCTCCCGGCGGGCTCGGGCCTTCGATTCATCCGGCATCCGCAAGGTTTTCGATCTGGCTGCCAGACTCGACGACCCGATCAATCTTTCGATCGGCCAGCCCGACTTTTCCATGCCGGCAGAAGCGCAAATGGCGGCCAAAACCGCCACCGATGCTGGCAAAAATGGCTACACGCCTACCCAAGGCATTGCCCCCCTGCTCTCGCGTTTACAAGAGCAGGTACGCCGCGAACTCGGCCAGCCCGAACGACATCTTTGCGTGACAAGTGGTTCCAGCGGAGCGCTTGTGCTGACGCTGATGTCGCTAGTCGATCCTGGCGACGAGGTACTGATCTTTGAGCCAGCGTTTTTGATGTACCGTCCACTGGTTGAATTTTTGGGTGGAATATGTGTTGTCATCGATACGGCACCATCGTTTGAGATTGATGTTGCCGAGGTGGCGGCCGCCATCACGCCGCGCTGTCGCGTGATTCTGCTCAACACTCCTGCCAATCCGACCGGTGTTGTTGTTTCTTCTAAGACGGTGCGAGAGTTGGCCCATGTGGCCGAGCAGCGAGGTGTGACACTCGTCAGCGATGAACTGTACCGATCCTATTGCTACGACGCCCCTTTTGCCTCACCTGCGACCTACAGCGACAAGGTGGTCGTTATCGATGGGTTTTCCAAGTCTCATGCCATGACCGGCTGGCGTGTCGGGTGGGTGCATGGCCCCAAGCCGATCATTGACGCATGTTCGACCCTGCAACAATACACCTTTGTGTGTGCGCCGCAGGTGGGCCAATGGGCAGCTCTCGCGGCCATCGACTGCTCGATGGATATTCCACTGAGTGAATGCCGCCGCAAACGAGATCGCTTGATGAACGAGCTCCGCCAGCACTACCGATTTGTTCAGCCGGGCGGCGCATTTTACCTCTACCCGGAAGCACCGGGGGGCTCAGGGCAGGCCTTTGCCCAGCGAGCTGTTGAAGAGGAAAAACTGCTCGTTGTGCCAGGTACCGTTTTTGGTGCGGCCGACACTCACTTTCGCATTGCGTATACAGTCAGCGATGCCGTGCTGGATCGGGGCATTGCCGCTCTCAAACGGCTGGCCTGAGCATGGTCAGGGCGTTGCACGAAGAAAGAGTGGGCCATGCATTCCTACACAACGAAAGAAGTTGCCCAGCGTCTGGACCTCGCAGTGCTCAAGCCTGAGTGCACTGCCGGCGACCTGGCTGACCAGGCAGCGATCTGCGTGGCCCGCGGCGTGGGCTGCCTCTGCGTTCGACCGACAGATGTCCTGGCGGCGGTGCGACTGCTGAGGAAGAGTGACGTGGTGGTGGCGAGCGTTGTTGGCTTCCCGCACGGCAATCATCACTGTGAGGTGATGGCGCTTGAATCCCGATTGGCAATCGCTGATGGCGCCCGTGAACTTGACATGGTGCTCAACAGCGGCGCGCTCTTTTCTGGGGATGTCACGGCAGTGCGAAATGGGATCGCCTCTGTTGTTGCCGAGTCAAAGCCGCGGGGGGTAATCGTCAAAGTGATTCTGGAAACCTGTCTTTTATCGGCCATCCAGATTGAGTTGGCCTGCCAGATTGCCGAGCAGGCAGGGGCCGACTTCGTCAAGACATCAACGGGCTTTGGCATGACAAGCTCTGGTCCCACTGGCGCAACGCCAGAAGTGATTCGCATCATGCTCGACGCTGTCGGCGGGCGAATTGGAGTCAAGGCATCAGGAGGAATTCGCAACTGGGCCGATGCCGTGCGTTATCTGGCAATGGGCTGCCAGCGACTGGGCGTAGGCAACGCCAACGTGATTCTCGACAGCAAGCCGTAAAAAAGGATCCGGGAATTTCGGTCGAGTCGGCAAGGCCGATCTAATAGTTTCCCAGAAAAACAGGTCCATCTACCAGAAGTATCAGTCCGGCAGCCAAGCAGTCGGCTTCTACCCCATCTGCAAACCACGGTCTGCTTTGGCTGTGATGGGGTAGTCCATCGACCACTTGTGCACAATAGCCTGCATGACCACCTCGCTATCGACATTCACGCGGCGGGCCCGACATAAATGAAAGCGTTGAGAAAAAACAATTTTTATGGAGAGAAACTTCTTGGATGGGACGCTTTTCGCGTTCAATGAGACCGCTCGTAAGACGAGTGAGTTACGCGCTCTTGTGGCGAGCCTCACGCATCGGAATGACCGGGTCGAGTCCTTCGACATTCCGCTCGTTAATCACGTAGGAACTACCGTTGTTGTCAGGGAGGTCAAACATGATGTCCAGCATCACATCCTCGATGATTGATCGCAAGCCGCGGGCACCGGTCTCCTTACCCATTGCCTTGCGAGCGATGGCCGAGAGAGCGTCGTCGGTGAACTCCAGTTTGCAATTTTCCATTCCGAATAATTTTTGATACTGCTTCACGAGCGCGTTCTTGGGATCGCTGAGCACTCGCACCAGCGTCTTGGCATCGAGCGGCTTGAGCGACGAGATCACCGGCAGGCGACCGACCAATTCGGGGATCAGACCAAACTCCAAGATGTCGTCGGAGTCGACCTGTGGCAGGAGTTCTGCCAGATCGGCATCTCCCTTGTAGCCACTGGGTTGGCCAAATCCAATCGTGCGTCGGCCGAGGCGACGGGCGATGATCTTATCGATGCCGACAAAAGTGCCACCGCAGATAAAAAGTATGTTGGATGTATCAAGTTGGATGTACTGCTGCTCGGGATGCTTACGGCCGCCCTGCGGAGGCACATTAGCCACGGTTCCTTCCAGCATCTTGAGCAGGGCCTGTTGAACGCCTTCGCCCGAGACATCGCGAGTGATCGAGACATTTTGGCTTGTTTTGCCAATTTTATCGATCTCATCGATGTAGAGGACGCCCCGCTGTGCTGCTTCAATGTCGAAGTCGGCAGCGTTGAGTAATTTGAGGAGCAAGTTTTCCACATCCTCGCCAACATAGCCAGCTTCGGTCAGCGTTGTTGCATCGCCGATAGCAAAAGGCACATTGAGAATTTTGGCCAACGTGCGGGCCAGCAATGTTTTGCCGCAACCGGTTGGCCCGAGGAGCAAGATATTTGATTTGTCAACTTCGACATCAGAGCCTTCGCTGCCCAGCATCAGTCGTTTGTAGTGGCTGTGCACGGCGACGGCCAGAACTCGCTTAGCATGTTCCTGACCAATCACATACTGATCGAGATGGGAGACAATCTCGCGTGGTGCGGGAATCGACGTAAAGAGTTGCTTGCTCGTACCACGACGGCGTTTTTCCTGATCCAGAATCGACTGGCACAGTTCAATGCACTCACCGCAGATGTAGACATCGCCCGGTCCTTCAACCAGTGGCCCCACATCCCGGTAGCTTTTGCGACAGAAGGAACAGAAGGCATTTTTTTTGGTCGTTCCACCAGCACCACGGCGCCCGAGATTGGTTACATCTTTCCCTGATGGCATTGCTTCAGTTCCTCTTACAGTTTGTCCGGGTGTCGTTATCGGGGCCGGCCTGCGGTCGCCCTCGAATCAGACCACCTCTTGAATCAGCCTGAGTGCTCGGTTCCACGAGCGTTCTTATTTTTCGGTATTCTTCATCGCTCAGCACACCCTTGTCCCGCAGATTTTTATATTTCGTAAGCAAGCTTTCCCAATCGCCACGACCCGCACCAGGTGGAAGCGACTGTGAATCGTCCTTGGCCCAGGTACGAATCGTCATAATCGCACCAATTCCCAGCCCGACCACTAGAGACAGCAGCAGACAACTGACCACAAACGCTTGCACGACAAACCAATCTTATGAGCACAACGGATTAAGAGTTCAAAAAGAAGGCTCTCTTTCGATGCGAACTGCTTCAGCCAGCCGCTGCTTGAAGTATGTCAAACCCAAGCCGCTAAGGTCCAGAAAGAAAATCACCTATTTCCCCAAGCTTGTGCAATTTTTTTGAACCGCTCAGTTCCAGGGTAAAAAGGGATGAATTTTCCCGATGTAACGAAAACAGAGGACTTTTCCGCCTGCTCCGGTCGATTGAGTGGATATGAGAGCAGTCTCACACCCACTACCATTAAAGCCTGACGTCGGCGGAGCGTGGCCTCGTCGATTCTTCGCCGCTTGGGCGGTGGCCTGGAGTTGCGTCGGTTTCTGCGGCCTGGCAGCCGATCGCTTGGAACCACCGGAAAAAGTTGCTCTGCCCGAACTCGTGCGGACAAAGCATGTGGTTTTCTCAATACCGTTTCGCCTCCCGGCGGTGCAGGCGCCTGACGCGGCCCCGCAGCGAGTGGTGCTCAGCGTTTCGAAGGATCTGGGATCGACATGGGAGGCAGCAGGGGAAGTGGCCCCGACGGCCGGTTCGTTTACCTACCGTGCCACGATTGACGGTGAATACTGGTTTCGCTTAAGGGCCGTCGATCGCAAAGGTCGAACCCGCGGGGGTGAAGGCCCCGACATGCGAGTGCTCGTTGATGCGGCCGGACCCAAAATAGCCGCTCGCCTCTGGAAGGGAGCAGACGGTGAGATCATCTGCCGCTACGCCGCGATCGATGATTCGCTGCGTCTGGACTCGCTCGTGTTTGAGTACCGTGGCAAAGGTGATCAGGGCTGGAAGACAATAGCCGCCGAAGGGATTTTATCGCGTGAGTCACCTGCCCACATGGTGGGCGAAGAGATTTGGTGGGCCGGCGAGCAGGTTTTGTCGATGGCCGTGCGAATCACGATTGCCGATTCCGCGGGCAACAAAACCGTTCGCCAATTCGCGCTCGAGCCAGCCGATCCGCAGATCGATCAAGCGGCCTTGGCCCGAGAGCTCGGGGCACCGCCGCTACCGACTCGCGAGGTCGCGATGCAGGCATCAGACCCCCGAATGGACACCCCCCCTGCCCTGCCCCAGCCATCGGGCAATGCCGGTGATTCGTCGGGTTTGGATCGGCCTGAGAGCGTATGGCCGGCAGAAAATCCTGGGATCGTCAGCGCGATTCCGTCCTCGGGCGGACAGAGCGTGTTGGTTCAAAAAGGTGGTTCAGGTGGAATGGTTGGGCTCACTTTGCAGAGTGGGCCTCAGGCTGCTGAGAAAGGGAATCCTTTCGGCCGCCCGGGCACAAGGAACGCCGAACTGCCCAACGAATTAACAGCCGCCACGCAACCCTCCGTCGCCCATCAGGCCGCAGCCAATCCGGGTCAACCGCTCGAATATCGCGGCAAGCCGTTGCAGTTAGTGCGGTCGCGACGATTCGCTTGGGACTACGAATTTGAAACGGAGCGACCTGCGTCCGAAAAAATGCGAGTGGAATTGTGGAGCACTCGCGACGGTGGCGTGACATGGCAGCGCAGCGCAGTCGACGACAATACAGCAAGCCCCATCGATGTGACGCTGCCAGCGGCAGGTCTGTATGGCTTTCGCCTAGAAATCGTTCCAGCGTTACCAGATACGTTAAGCGGTCCGCGTTCCGGCGACGCTCCCGATAGTTGGATTGGCGTTGATGACGAACCGCCGCAGGTCGAATTGATTGAAGCGATACCGGCCAAGACGGGGGAGCCTGGAGGAATTCTCATTCGCTATACTTCTATCGACCAATTGCTCGTGCCGCACAGCGCAAGACTGTCATACTCGCCCAATGCCGCTGGCCCTTGGGCTACGATCGCTGAATCACTCAACACTCAAGGCGAGCATCGCTGGCAGCCCAGCCGGAATGTGCCTGCCCGAGTGTTTGTGCGGGTTGAGGCAACCGATGCGGCAGGCAATGTCGGCGTGGCCACCACTGCCGAAGCGGTCATCATTGCTACCTCACGTGTGGTTGGAAAACTCGGTGGCCTGCGAGTCCTGCCCATCGCGACAGCGCCGGCACCAGCAGGATCGCCCACTCTGGCCCCTTTGCAACCGGCCCCCTGAACAGGATTCCGAGAGCGGCTACACTCTGGCTTTGCTGCCGGAGATCAGTCCAAGTGGCCGCTGCTGTCAATGCCCTCGAAATTTTGAAAAGTCCAGCCGATTGGAGGCTTGGCACTCCGTCGCTCATTGCGCTGGTTGGGGATGACCCGTTTCTCTCATGTGCGATTCAGAGCCTGCTACGGGACCGACTCTGTCCAGATGAAGCCGATCGCTCGTGGGCTTGGCGGGAGTTTTCCGGAGAAGACCAACCCGATCCCAGAGATGTCTTTGATGAGGCTGCCACCGTACCGCTCTTTGCCGGAGCAACGCGGGCCGCGATCGTGCGGAATGCCGATGCGTTTGTGACAGGCGCTCGCAGCGTTCTTGAAAAGCTGGCCGGGTCTGCCCGTGGAGGCCGGGGCCTGGTGATCGTTGAAGTGCGCACTTTTCCCGGCAACACCCGCTTGGCAAAAGCAGTCGCCACCCATGGTATGCAGATCGAGATTTCGATTCCTGCGCGTGTCAACCTAGCAGCGTGGGTGCGGCAGTGGGCACAGTTGAAGCACGGTCTAGAGTTGGCGGCCGCAACAGCGCAGCGGCTTTTAGAGC
>QWQJ01000070.1 GCA_003670865.1 Planctomycetota bacterium
ACGTTGTCTCTCATCTTTTCCGTCAATCGATTACAGCGATCTCGACCGCCAGATACGATCCAGGCTCTGCTGGCCGTGGGGCTTTACCGGGCGATCCGCCAGCTCGAGAGCACGCCGCTGTGAATAATTTGCCTCAGAGTTATTTTTGTCGCGAGTGGACTGCACAGCGGCCCACTTAGAGCCACAGTTGCAATCGCCCGTCGAGCATGTCAGGCAATCGCTTAGCAATGATGCGTCGAATGCGATCGTCGGTGTAACGCGTCGAGAAGTGCGTAGCAATCACAACCTCGTTGTGAAAACGATCGCGTCGCTCCAGCAGATCGTCCAAGTGCATGTGGCCAAACTTATGGATCTTTTCCTGGCGATGATTCTGGGCCACAAACGTCAGCTCTGTGATCAAGATCATGGCCTCAAACATGGCCGGACAGTCATCAAGGCCCTGCGGCGAACTGTCGCCCAAATAGGCCACCAGCGGTGCCCGCATCTCGTGCGTCACATCGACGCCAGACATCCGCAGGTCGCGAATTCTGTCCCCCGGCAATCCGACATACTCCGGCTTGAGTTTGCGACGCCGCTCCCAAACCACATAGCCGACGCTCGGCAGCGTGTGGCAGGTGTTGGAGACAGTCACAAGGTGTTCGCGGGAGAGTTCAATCTCATCGCCTGCGCGAGCGGGCACCAGCGTGCAAGGCAGGCGGCCGCGATCCAGCCGCGAGACAGCCTTGAGCAATTTTTCAATCGGTTCTATGGCCGACTCTGGCAGATAGATCGTGGGCGGCTCCATCTTCATCATCCGTCGCCTAGCGACATAGACGGGCAAGGCCGCAATGTGGTCCAGATGCGTGTGGCTGATAAACCACGTGCTTGTTGCCATGAATCCCCAAGGCTGCGCACCCAGATCAAAACCCAGCTTGAGTTCTGGGATTCGCCAGTAGCTCTGCACGGCGGCCCGAGAATAGCCCTCAACGGTGAGTCCCTTGTGGACAAGGGTGCGGAGCGGAGCGTTCTCGATCATGCGGCCTCTCGGGACAGAGTCAATTCAAAGGCGGGGTGGACACGACAAGGTCAGGGACAAGCTCAAGCCAAATCTCAGCGAAGAGTTGCTCCTGCCGGGTAGATAGCTTTCCGCGCCGCACCAATTCCAAGACTGCCAGAAAAATACCCACGAGCTTTATGCGTGGCATATCCTCTTGGAAAAGCTCCGAGAAAGCGACCCTCCCCTTCTCTCGTACGAGCGATTCGACCCGGATGATGTGGACCTCGATCGGCGTGTCATCGTGGATGATCTGCCGCGGCCGCCGCTTCTCGCGTTGGCGAAGCACTCGCGACATCGCTCCCACAAGGTCCCACGCGTGCGCTTCGCCGATCAAGACCTCGGCGGGAGCCGCTCGCTGCACTCCTTCATCGACTGGCGTGCGGGCAAATCGTAATTCCCATTGCCGGGCGCGGTCCTCCAGCAGTGAGGCTGCGTCGCGATACTGTTTGTATTCCAGCAGTCGCTTGACGAGATCCTCGCGCACCAACTCCACCGGCTCCTCCGTCTCTTCGGGCCGAGGCACAAGCGCCCTGGCCTTAATTTCCAGAAGCACGCTTGCCAACTCGACAAACTCGCCAATCTGATCGATGGCCATGTCTTGCATCACATCGATATACGCCACAAATTCTTCGGCGATCTTTGCGATCGGCACTTCTGCCACATCGACCTCGTGTTTTTTGACGAGATAAAGCAACAGGTCCATCGGACCAGAAAAGAGATCGAGAGCAACTTTAAATTCCACTACTTGATACTCACTGACGCCTCGTGCGACACAACCGAGAAAGAGACTGACATTTGCCATGCGGCGATGCTGTGTGTCAATGCCGAACACCATTTTCACTTTGTCCATCCCATCGCACCGTTCATGCCGGAGCCCTCGAGGAAAAGGTCTTTTGCCTCGCCAAAGTGTGCGGATTGCGATCTTTTGATTAGGATCGGTCCCCATGAGCATCGAAACACTCTGGGCACCGTGGCGGCTGGGATATGTGCAGGGCCGCGACCGCGGTCAGCCATGCGAAATGGTTGCGCCGTCGGCGTGGCGTGACGGCGCCGATCAGGATTGTTTTCTCTGCCGAACTGCAGTGACTGATCGATCGCACGACCGCTCGCTGGGCGTGCTTGAGCGGACGCAAGAGAGCGTTGTTGTGATCAACCGTTTTCCGTATTCTAACGGTCACCTTCTGGTGGCTCCCCTCGACCACTCGCCGTCGCTAACCGACCTGGCTTCCGAGCAACTTCTCGACTTGCAGCTTTGCCTAGCCCGCTGGTGCAGCATCCTCGAGCAGTCGCTAGAGTCGCAGGGGTTTAATATCGGGTTAAACGTTGGCGCTGTGGCCGGCGCGGGACTGCCGGGTCACCTGCACTGGCATATCGTACCCCGCTGGAGCGGTGACATAAACTTCATGCCGACTGTGGCCGGGGCCCGGGTGCTGCCGCAGTCGCTCGACAGTCTCTGGGAACAGCTCTCTGAAAAGTTCACCACCGAATCCAGCAGATAGAGCCGCAGCTCGCCCTCAAAAACCACTCGCCGGAGGAGTCTTTTCATGACCATCACGCCAGCCGATTGGCAATCCCGTGAAGCCCTGATCCTGGCCCCCTGGGCCATGCACGCACATGCTTCCAGAGGCCGCGTCCATGCCGAGCAACCGCATCCCTTTCGCAGCCCCTACCAACGCGATCACGACAGAATCGTTCACTCGGCGGCGTTCCGCAGGCTGGCTCATAAGACGCAGGTTTTCACTGCCTATCCCGGCGACTACCACCGCAGCCGCCTGACGCACACACTGGAAGTGACGAGCATCGCCCGCACGCTGGCCAGAGCCTTATCGCTCAATGAAGACTTAGTGGAAACTCTCGCCCTAGCGCACGACATCGGCCATCCCCCACTGGGACATGCCGGCGAAGACACTCTGAATGAATTGCTGGCCGGTGAGGGCGGCTTCAACCACAATCGGCAAGCTCTACGGATCATGGAGTTTCTAGAGACTCGCTACCCACAGTTTCCCGGCTTAAATCTTTCTCTGGAAGTGCTCGAGGCGCAGGCCACACGGAAACGCGACGGCACAGCTCCGCCTCCCTTGCTCGAAACGCAAGTCGTCGATGCAGCCGACTCGATTGCCTACGACACCCACGATGCCGATGACGCCATTGAGCTAGGACTATTGACGCTGGACGAATTGATCGAGCTGCCGCTGGTGGCCGACGCGGCAGCCCGAGTTCGCGATCGCTATGGCTTACTCATTGGCGTGGAATTACGGCGGGCTGTGCTGCACGAGTTAGTTGATTTTCAAGTGGCGGAGCTTATCTCATGTGCTCGGATCACGCTGGCCGCAGAATCGATCAACTCCGTCGCGCTGGTCCGAGCATTCTTTACCACGTCCGCAAGCCCGGGAGGCGGGCGGATCGTGACCCCTTCTGACCTAGTGGCAACGGGGAAGCAGCAACTGGAACAGTTTCTTTTCCAGCGGGTCTACCGCAGCGAGCAGGTGATGAGGGTGCGAGTGGCTGTGCAGGACAAAATCAGCCGACTTTTTGGCTGGTATTGTCAACGTCCCGCTGAAATGCCGGCGGGCTACCGACAGCGAGCCCTTGACATGGGCGCGCCGAGAAGCGTGGCCGACTACATCGCCGGCATGAGCGATCGCTATCTCGACTGGGAGTATCAGCGTTGTCTCGGCGTCGGCTAACTCCCCAGTGGGCGGGTATGATAGACTTTTTTGGCAGTGAAAAACCCCAAAACCTTTCAGTCGCATGCTTCCTCACACAATCTTCACACATAAATCCTTGCAACTATGCATCACTTCCCTCTTTTGATCTTGCGGTCAGTTTTCTTGATGGTTTCCATCGGGATTGCCGTGCTGATCTTCAATTCTCAAGCCATGCAGGAAGCGCCGCAGTGGGTGCCATGGGTCGTGCTCAGCGGCATGGTCGCCCTGCCCCTGACGGTGATTGCCGTCGATGGATCGATCCGCAAAAAAAATCTGGCGGTCATCACGGCGGTTTATTTCGGGCTCTTGATTGGTGTCTTTCTCAACTACATTGCCATTTTAGCCCTCACACCAATTTTGCCGACAAGCCCTCGTGATCCCATAACGACCTGGCTGCCGCTGATTCTCGGTATGGTTTTTTGCTACATCTGCACGAGTCTCCTGATCCAGACTCGAGACGATTTTCGATTCCTCATTCCCTATGTTGAATTCGCCCGCGATGTGCAGGGCCTCCGCCCGAATATTTTAGATGCCAGTAGCGTCTTCGATGGCCGAATTGCCGATCTGGCTGAAGCCGGCATCTTTGAAAGTCGGTTTGTCATGCCGGCGTTTGTTGTCGATGAAATCCAGGCGGCGGCTGATTCTTCCGAAAAACAGCGTCGCCTGCGGGGCCGCCGAGGCCTCGATATTCTGGCCCGTCTACAGGCTGGCAAATACATCAACATTGAAGTGCTCTCGACCGACGAACCCAATGGGAACGAATCGGCCGAATCACGGCTGGTGACAACGGCACAAAAACTTGACGGACGGATTATCACCGTCGATGCCGATCTCTTGAAAATTGCCAGTCTGAGGAAGGTGCTCGCGATCAACATCAATGATCTGTCGCTGGCACTCAAGCCGACATTTGTTGCGGGCGATCTGTTTGATGTGAAACTGACCCGGGCCGGCGACGAGACCGGCCAAGCCGTCGGCTATCTCGACGACGGCACAATGGTGGTAGTCGAAAATGCCCGCGAGCAGATCGGCCACAACCTTTCTGTGAGCGTGACAAGTACGCTGCAAACCGCGGCCGGGCGATTGGTCTTTGCCAAACCAGAAGTCTCGCGAGCCTAAATCTTTCCCCCGTGAGAAACGCTGTGGGCCGACTGAGAAGGTATACTTTCTCATGATGCACTTCGTACCATCATCGACGTTCGCTCGCCACCGGCTCACGCCGCTTGCCACGCTGAAATGCATTTTGTGCCGGGCGGAGCGAAGGACAGTCGGGCCGTATTGGGTCGTCTTAGCCCTGGGCATGAGCGGGCTCTTTTTCTGGCTGCCGAACCAGTTGGCATCGGCTTTAGAACCGGACCCGCCACATGCCATAGCTAGTGCCTCAGGAACCCCGCATCCCGGTCTTAACGTCTACCGCAACCACTGCCAACGCTGTCATGGCGAAAACGGCGGCGGCACAAAGGTTTTTGCCAAACCCCTTATAGGCGATCGTTCGATCTCCCATCTGGCCGCCTCGATTGACGAAACAATGCCCGAGGACGACCCCTCATTGGTCACGGGACTCGCCGCCCAGCAAGTCGCCGAATACATCCACGGCGCCTTTTACTCGGCTATCGCACAAGACCGCAATCGACCCGCCCGACTCGAACTCTCCCGGCTCACCGTGCGGCAATATCAAAACACCGTTGCTGACATCGTCGGCAGCTTTGGCCGTCGCGACCCGGGCATCCCAGCAGGCCGTGGGCTGCGTGGCGAATATTTCCGTGGCCGTGACTTTAACAGGCTGTCCCGCGTGCTTGAGCAGATCGATCCGCAGGTGAGCTTCGACTTTCGCAGCGAGGGCCCTGATCCCGAGCGATTCGAGCCCAACCGCTTTGCCATTCGCTGGACGGGGTCGATCGTGCCCCCTGAAACAGGCACCTATGAGTTCATCGTTCGCACAGAGCACGCCGTCAAACTCTTTGTTAACACCGCATCCTATGCATCGCCGCTGGTGGATGAGTGGGTTCAATCGGGGGACAGCCGCGAGCACAGAGGTTTTATTTTTCTCCTCGGCGGCCGTTTGTACCCCCTGCGGCTTGATTTTTCCAAAGCCAATCAGGGGATTGATAACACGCGTCATGAGCACCTCACGCAGGCGTCGATCGAACTCCTCTGGAAGCCGCCGCAGGGGGTTCTGGAAATCGTGCCGCAGCAGTGCCTGAGCCCCGTTGAAAGTCCGCCAACATTCGTCGTTCAAACGCCCTTTCCCCCTGACGATCGTAGCATCGGCTACGACCGCGGCAGCAGCGTCTCAAGCGAATGGTTTGCCGCTACGACTGCCGCCGGCACCGAGACGGCCGATGGGGTGGTAAAACAGATTGAGCACTTGGCCCATGTCAAACGAGATGCGGCGAATCGAGCCGAAGGACTCCAGAACTTTGCGGCAACATTTGCCGCTCGCGCGTTTCGCCGACCGCTTTCGGACGATCTTCGCCAACTGGTAGTCGATCGGCACTTTGCCACTGCCCCAGACATCGACACGGCACTCTTTCGCTCGCTGCTAGCGGTTCTCGGCTCGCCTCGATTTCTTTTTTGTGAGCCAGATTCGCGACAGAATCGATCAACTTCCGCTGAGAGTGCCTTGAAAATCTCTGCTTTCGAAACCGCCTCTCGACTCTCGTTTGGGCTCTGGGACTCCATCCCCGACGAGCCTCTCTGGCAGGCAGCCGAACAGAATCAGCTCGCCACCCCAGAGCAGGTGGCCGGGCAAGCGGAGCGGATGGTCAACGACCGTCGCACGCGGACCAAGGTTCGCGATTTTTTGATGGCGTGGCTCCGCGTTGATCACAACCCAGAAATCCTTAAGGACAAATCACTTTTTGTCACCTTCTCGCCGCAGATTGCCGCCGACATGCGTCGCAGCTTAGAACTCTTTTTAGATGATATTGTCTGGGGACCGGGCTCCGACTTTCGCCGACTCTTCAGCGATGACGAGGTCTATCTCAACGGCCGTCTGGCGTCGCTCTACGGTGTCGCACTGCCGGCCGATGCGCCGTTTCAACGCATTCGGCTGGACGATGGCAAGCGGGCCGGCCTGCTCTCGCATCCTTACATGATGAGCGTGCTGTCCTACGCAGGTTCCACGTCGCCGATTCATCGCGGCGTGTTCCTGGCCCGTAGCGTGCTGGGCAATGTGCTTCGACCCCCTCAGGAAGCCGTCTCGCCGCTGGCCCCGGAACTGCATCCCGACCTGACCACAAGGCAGCGAGTAGCCCTCCAGACAAGTGCCGTTGCCTGCCAAACCTGCCATACTTTGATCAATCCTCTGGGATTTGCCCTCGAGGAGTTTGACGGCATTGGTCGCTATCGCCGCACAGAACAAAAAGGGGGCCTTGAAAAACCGATCGAGCCCTCCGGCTCCTACCAGCCTCGCGCCGGAGGAATTGCCACATTCTCTGGTGCTCGCGAATTGGCAGCCTCTCTGGCAAACAGCCGCGATGCCCAGGAGGCCTTTGTCCAATCACTTTTTCACGCGCTGGCGAAGCAACCGGTGAGAGCCTGGGGCCCGGAGACGCTCGAGTCTTTGCGGCAATCGTTTGCATCACACGACTACAATATCCGGCACTTGCTGGTTGCCATCATGACCGTGGCCGCCACTCCCCCCGGCCCAGCCAGCCAAGGGGCCGAGCAAGCGGCTATCGAACTGATCCTACAGCCATCTCTCGCAGGCCCATTGCCATGACCCATCCCTCTTTCACTCGTCGCGACCTCTTGCGCCGGCTTGGAATCGGCCCGGCTATGCTGCCGTTTCTCAGTAATTTGCCCAGCGTGGCAGTGGCCAATCCGACAAAACACAGCCAGCGATTGATCATTGTCTTTAGCCCTGACGGCGTTGTCCGCAACAACTTTTGGCCAGCAAAGCCTGGGCCATTGGCGGGCCGAGAACTGCCGCCCATCCTCAAGCCCCTTGAGCCGTTCAAAGACAAAATCCTGACGCTCAAAGGCATTAACGACAAGGTGCAGGGCGACGGTGACCGCCACATGCGCGGCATCGGCTGCCTGTTGACAGGAATCGAGCTCTTTCCTGGTAATGTTCAAGGTGGCAGCGACACGCCGGCCGGCTGGTCCAGTGGGCTTTCAATTGATCAGGAAATTAAAAACTTTCTCCAGGAGCAGGCTGCCACGGCCACGCGTTTTGGTTCGCTGGAGTTTGGCGTGCTGGTGCCGAGTAAGGCTGACACATGGACGCGGATGATTTACGCTGGCCCCAACAAGCCCATCGCGCCGATCGACGACCCCTACCAGATGTTCAACAAGCTCTACGGCCAATTCAAAGACCGCCAGAGCATGCACAGCGTGCTTGATGATGTGGGTGAGGATTTGGCAACTCTCGCAGCATCGCTGCCGGCTGAAGACCGGCGGATTCTCGAAGAACACGCCTCGCTGGTGCGCGCGTTTGAAAAAGAACTCGCCACTCATCATGTCGCGATGGCCCATGAGGTGCCGGTGCTGGAGCAGGGTGTTATCGAACACAACGATACGATGCCAATAATCAGCCGGATGCAGATCGAACTTATCGTTGCTTCGCTGGCTGCTGATTTTACTCGGATCGCCAGCCTGCAATACACCAACTCCGTCGGTCAGCCTCACATGACATGGCTCGACATCAAGGAAGGTCAGCACGACCTCTCGCACGAACCCAACACGAACGTGGACGCGCAGCTAAAACTTACGAAGATCAATGCGTGGTATGCCGGAGAAGTGGCCCACCTCGCCCAGCGATTGGCCGACACTCCCGAACCGGGGGGCGATGGCTCGCTCCTTGACCACACCACCATCCTCTGGACCAACGAATTAGGAGAGGGCAACTCCCACTCTCTCGAAGACATTCCGTTGGTGCTGGTAGGTAATGGACTCGGCTGGGCAACCGGCCGCGCCGTGCAACTGCCAGGCGTGCCGCACAACAGGCTCCTTTTGTCGCTGGCCCACGCGATGGGCCAAAGCGATCTCAAACGCTTCGGTAACCCTGACTACTGCGGCGACGGTCCTCTGACAGGTCTCACCTGACCGTACAAGAATGCTGCGGGTTGCCGCTTGATTGAGCCCAGTGCATACTTTTTCGGCCCCTTCACCCTCTTTGGAGACTTTGTATGATCGCGATTTCGTCCCGCACTCGAACCCCTTTTACGATCCTCGCCGCACTGATTTTTCTTTGTGCAGGCAACCTTTCGCTAAGCGTCGATACGGCCAAGGCAGCTGGTCCAACTTTTGCAGATCCCGCAAACACAGACGATGACTTTCCGATTCAGGGGGAATATGTCGGAGAAGTCAAACACGATGGCCAGCCCGTCCGATACGGAGTTCAGGTGATCGCCCTAGGCGACGGAAGGTTTGATGCCGTCGGCTATCCGGGTGGGTTGCCAGGCGCTGGCTGGACCCCGCCCAACAAAATCTCTGGTAAGGGCCAACGCGAAGGCAATGGCGCTGAGGCTATTGTGAAACTGGAGGGCATCGACTGGGGCGGTGCAACGCGAAAAGGGGAAATTCGTCAGGGTGCGATTGTCGTACTCTCCGAGAGCGGCGAAGAAATTGCTAAGTTGCCAAAAGAAAAACGGGTCAGCCCCTCGCTCGGCAAGAAGGCCCCCGAGGGGGCTGTCGTCATTTTTGACGGCATGGGCACTAGCACCGATACAGCCAAGTTGGCTGATGGCCGCGTCAGCGAAGACGGCCTCTTGATGCAAGGCGTAACAACAAAAGACGCGTTTGGCGATGCTCTATGGCACATTGAATTTCGTTTGCCCTATCAGCCCAAGGATCGGGGGCAGGGTCGCGGCAACAGCGGTGCCTATGTTCAAGGCTGCTACGAAGTCCAGATGCTCGACAGCTTTGGCCTCAATAGCAAGCAGGATGATTGCGGCGCCGTCTATTCTGTGGCCGCACCCAGCCTCAACATGTGCCTGCCACCACTGGAATGGCAGACATACGATATCGAGTTCACGGCACCACAATTTGACGGGGATACAAAAACGACAAACGCACGGATGACCGTGCGGCACAATGGAGTTGTGATTCAGGAAAATGTCGAAGTTTCCAAGATCACTCCCGGCGGCCCTCAGAATCAGATGAAGCCCCTCGGGCCGCTCTATTTACAAAACCACGGTAACCCTGTCCGCTACCGTAATATCTGGGTGCTCCCAAAGTCTTGAGGCAACGGACCTGAGGCAAGATCTTTTCATGGCCGCAGCAGATGCCGTCCTCAAAGCTCAGCGGTCGAGTGTCTGCACGGCCTGCTCCATGCTCTGCGATGACCTGCTGCCGTGGAGCACGCGAGAGGAACAGTCCTGCGCGTTTGCGCAAAAAGCGTTCGCGGCGGCGAGATCGCTCGCTCTTTCTGCCGACGCGTGGTCGCTCGGCCAGCCAGTTTCTCGGCAGGCTGCTCTTATTCAGGCGGCTGATTGGCTCTCGGTGTCCCGGCGGGTGCTGGTTACGGGCCTTGCCGGAGCGACCCTGGAAGCGATTGGCCAAGCCTGCGATCTGGCGGAACTCCTCGGTGCGGCAATCGATGCCGGAGCAGCGGAGTCCGCCATCACAGCAGGCCCGACTGTGGCCCGCGTGGGCGCGGTGACGGCTGGGTGGGAGGAACTTCGTGACCGCGCTGATTTAGTTCTCCTTTGGTTCTGCGATCCGACCCTTTCTCACCCTCGCTTCAGTGAGCTTTTTTTACTTCCGCAAGGCAGCAACTTTACCCGCCGCACGATTGCAGTCGGCCCCAACTCTGTATTAGGGCTCTGCCCCACGCACCGCCACTGTCCCTTGCCAAGCGGCATGGCGGTTGCTGCAGCCAGAGCATTGCAAGCAGGCCTTACGCGTCCCAATGCTCAGCCAATTCCAGCAGATCCCCTCAGCCACGCAGCCTCAATGACTGTTTGTGTAAGCCTGCTTGTGGAGGCCATCACCGCAGCCAAGTGCGTGGTAATCGTGACGGGCGGTTGTACTGGCAGCGATCTTGAAAAAGGCCACTCTGTCGATCCTCTCGGATTAAAACCGTGGAGCGTAGGGCATCTGGTGCGAGCGATGGCCCACGTGAAACAGGCTTTTGAAATCCCCTTGGGGCCAGGCATTTGGGCCAGCGGTGCCAATGCAGCCGGTGCGGCGGCCATCTGCACATGGCGCTACGGCGCAGCGGGTGCCATTGCCCGCGCGGATGCCTTGGGCAGCGAGTTTCTCCCGGCCGAAGCCGACGCTGCCAGATTGATTGCACGCGGCGAGGTTGACTGCGTGCTGGCGGTAGGACCACTCGAGAAAGCCCTCGAAGCGGCAATTGCGGGGCGTCGCGAGTCGATTTCTGTCGTGCGTGTGAGCGATAGACTGTCACCGCAAGCCAACAGCCAGCCAACAATTCATCTGCTGTGCGCTAGCACGCTGCTGGCCACATCGGGCACGATGATCCGCGAAGACGGCCGGCAGGTCGTGATTGAGGCCCAGCCTCGAGCGATCCTCTCTCAAGCGCCGGCTGAAAACGAAGTCGCCTCATTACCGCAGATGGACGCGTTACTCGCAGAGCTGATCACTTGCGTGGCTGCCTGCCCGAATCGTGTTTCTGATTTGTCCCGCATCACATCAAAAGCCGGAGCCCCAGGCCGAGCTCGTATCCCAGCAAAGACGGCAACTGCGGCCCAGCGGCTTTCTGAAAACAAGACTTCGGCGTTGCCGGCATTTGTGCTCACAGGTGGCACGATTCACGATCCGGCCAACCAACGAGATGGCGTTGTCGCTGACATCTGGGTGGAAAACGGAAAAATTATCGTCCCACCCGCTGAATCCTCACGATTCACTTCTATCGATGCCACCGGTCTTGTTGTCATGCCCGGAGGTGTCGATCTCCACAGCCACGTGGCCGGCCCGAAAGTTGGGGCCGGTCGGCAGATTGCTCCCTCGCTTAGTCGGGGCAGACCGGCGGCTGTGCCCACGATTCAAGCCACTGGCGGTCTCTATGCATCGCTGGGCTACACCACTGTCTTCGATGCGGCCATTGCCACGAGCGCCGCTGCAATGGCCCACCGCGAACTCGACTCACTGCCGATTCTCGACAAGGGAATCTATTTGCTCGCTAGCGATGATGCCGCTGTGCTGACGGCTCTGGCGGCCAACGATGCCAACCGAGTCGAGCGACTCCTCGCCGAGACGATCACAGGCTGTCGTGGCTGGGCTGTCAAAGTGGCTAACCCTGGCGGGTCAGTATTTTGGAAGCACGGCCGTCGGGGTGACCACCACGATCTCGACGCAGCCCTGCCCATCGGCAAATCTCTCACGCCTCGTCTGATTCTAGAGCGACTAGCGCTAGCCGTGCAGGCGATCGGCCTGCCGCATCCGCTCCATGTTCACACTGCTAACCTTGGCCTGCCCGGAAATTATTCCACGCTGCTAGAAACGATGCGCACCTTCGACGGTATCCGCGCTCATCTGGCCCATGTGCAATTTCATAGCTACTCAGGCGGCTCGCAGGATCCCGGCACATTTGGCTCTGGAGTTGCACCGCTCGTGGAATGGTTCAACGCCCACGAGGAACTCACGCTTGATGTCGGCCAAGTCCTCTTTGGCGACACGGTGGCTATGACCGGCGATTCCGCGGCCGCCGAACACCTCGCCCACGCCACCGGCATGCCCTGGGTTTCACACGACTTGTCGCTGGAAGGAGGCTGCGGCGTGCTACCGATCAGCTACCGCGAAAAGAGCCTCATTCATGCCTGGCAGTGGGCCATCGGGCTGGAATGGTTTTTAACCGTGCGCGATCCGTGGAGGCTTGTGCTTTCGACCGATCACCCCAACGGCGCACACTTCTGTGCCTACCCACTGCTGATGCGGTTACTGGCTGACGAGCCCTTTCGCCGCGAGGCCTTCGCGAGAATCCATCCGACTGTGCGCACGCGCAGTCCGCTAGCAAGCATTCGCCGGGAATACTCCCTGCAGGAACTGTGCATCATCACGCGGGCAGCGCCAGCCAGAATCGCGGGGCTCCCCCAGAAGGGACACCTCGGCATTGGCGCTGATGCCGACATCGTGCTCTATCGTCCCGACGCCGACATCTCGCGGATGTTCTCAATGCCAGCCAAGGTTTTCAAAGCGGGCGTCCTTGTCGCCGAAAATGGCCATCTCCGCGACCTGCCTCGGGGTCGCACGCTCTCGCGATGAGGGATCGCTAGGCCATCGCCCGCTCCACTGCCACAATCTGCCGTATTACCAAGTCTGCTGCTGAAAAGTTCTGTATCGCCCTGGCTCGCGCCGCCCCGCCATACCGCGCCCACAAGGCATCATCCTCAAGAAGGGCCATCGCCCGCCGGGGAAATTCGCTCTCTGGATCGGCAGCCACAATGCGGCCCGTTTCCTCTGAGACGATCAACTGGCCGGCTGCATCGCTGGCCACGGCAACCGCACCCACGCCGTGAGCCATGCCATCCAGGATCGCACCGCCGTAGGCAACGTCACCCGACTGCCAAACCAGTCGTACCTGTGACAACAGATCCTCAACGCAATCGCACTCTGAAACCAGATGCAGCCGCTCAGCGAGTTGCTGCACTCGCGCCCGTCGCAAGAGTTGCAGCCGGAGCCGTCCCGATCCAATCAGCACATGTTCTAAATCACGATTGACAACTCCAAGCTGATCGATCGCCCACAGCAATCGATCCAAACGCGATCGGGCTTCCAGAGGCGCGACGCAAAGGGTCCACTTTTTGTTGGCATCGAGTCCGAGTCTGGCAGCCAACTGCTGCCGTGAAAGCCGAGCTTCTGCCGCCGCAACGATCCCCGGCGGAATCAACTCAAGTCTCCCGGCGGCCACACCCGCCCGCTGGCAAGCCTGCTGCACTCCCGGCGATGTGGCAATCACGCAATCTGCCAAACGCAGTGCCCACGCTGTTGCCAGACCTTTAGGCGGCCTCGCAAGATGACTGATCAGCCGCACGCCGGGGCAGTAGGCCTTAGCCAGAACTCCCGCTTGAGCCTGCGAGCTTCCCCAACAAAAGATCACAGCGGGTCGAACGGCTCCCACCACTCGCAGCAGATGCCTGACGGCTGTCAGATCAACGCTGGTTCGCCCGTTGAGCCTGTGAATGCCAAACCCTGCCCCGTGAAGTCGCAAAGGCACAGCACCGCCGGAGGTTGTCACGGCCACTTGCACCGTCCAGCCCGCATGGCGAAATCCCTCGGCCACAATTTCGATTTGCCGACCGGTGCCGACAGGGTCAAGTCCCCGAATCACCATCAGAATCGATTTGGGAATCACGCTCTTCATGAATGTCGGCCGGCTCCAATTCCGCAAGGTAAGGCAGGTGTCGCCACGCACCGTTGTAATCGAGACCATACCCGACAGCGAACGCATCGGGAATGTCGAAACCGACGAAGTCTGGCTTAATCTCCACTTCCGATCGCCCTTGTTTGCGTAGTAAGACAAGTGACCGCACCTGTTTGGCACCTCGGCAACGCAGTTCCTTGACCAGAGCCTCCATCGTACGACCCGTGTCAAATATGTCGTCCACAAGCAGAACCTCTTGCCCGGCGAGATCGGGCAATAAGTCAAGCCGCAGCTCGAGGCGTCCGGGCGTTGTGGTGGCACCCCGGTAACTGCTAGCCCACACCATGCTCACGCGGACGGGGCCCTCCAATCGTCGGATCAGATCCGAAACCAGTACGATGCTGCCGGTGAGCACTCCCACGACAGTGATTGGCCGCCGACCAACATCATCCCGTACTCGTTGGGCGAGCCGAGAGATTCCCTCAGCCAGTTGCTCGGCGGTGAGCAAAATCTTCATTGCATAAAACCTTTTCTCAGAAAGACATTGAATCAATGAATGAGTTTGAAACTGGCAAAATACGCTACCCTACTTTCAGCGCAACTCCTACTCGCTAGCGTAAATTTTCTTATGAACCAATCCCTCACATTTCCTTCCCGCTTGCACTGGTCGACGATCACAGTCGACGGCCACGCATGTGAGATCTACGATCCGCCGCAGCCAGTCAGCGGCCGAGGAATACTCTATCTCCACGGCGTCCGCGAGCGCACGCTGCTGTCATCGCCCGGCCTTCGAAATGCTCTTGAGGCCGCGAATGTGCCTGTCATCGCACCCCGCGCCGGCCGCTCGTGGTGGATCAACACCATCGTGCCCGCGTTTGACACGCACATCACCCCGGAGCGATTTGTAGCCGAAAATGTCGTCCGTGAAATTGAACGACGCTTTTCTGTCAAGCCTCCCGGCATCGCGATCATTGGCACCAGCATGGGCGGCCAGGGGGCGCTGCGTCTTGCCTACCGATACCCCACGATCTTTCCCGTCGTGGCGGCCATTGCACCCGCGATCGATTTTCATCTAGCGATGCGAGACAGCGACGCTTCTGAAAATGAATCCCTCTACGACACGCTCTGGGACATCTACAGCGATGTCGAACGAGCCCGACAAGACACAGCGATCCTGCACGTGCATCCGCTCAACTGGCCACGTAATCAATTCTTTGCCAGTGACCCTGCCGACTGGCAGTGGCACGACGGCGCGGTGCGACTGCACAGTAAACTCGTGGCGCTAGGCATTCCCCACACGGCCCTGCTAGAACCGCGAGGCGGCCACGGCGACCTCTATGACGATGGCGTTGCCCCGGAAGTCATCCGCTTTGTTATCGATGCTCTTGATCACGAATCTCGCCGCATTCCGTGAGCATGAGCATTGACTCCCTCCCGCTTATGTGCCGGGCCTAGGCCGGTTGACTGGTGTCGCCGGCGTCGCCCCCATACCGGGTAGTTTCATGCCGGCACCCCCAGCACCACCGAGTTGATCCAGATCGAGAAACCTCGCGTCGTCCACATCCACGCGGTTCTGTGATCGCCAGTAAAGAATCTTGCCAGCCGATGCACTCGACGGTGCTGCTCCCACACGCAGTTGCCTAAAAAGCTGGGCATCGCTGCGGCCATCTCCTTCAAAGACAAGCAAGTCTTTGGCCTCACTCCAGGTCAACCGCGCGCTGCGGGCCGTAAACGACTCCCCTTCCACAAGCACGCTGCCCCCAGCGATCAATTCCAATGACGACCGCCGTTGCCCCGGACTGGGCGGCGTCTGAGCAACTCCCAGCACATCGCTATTGATGCTGACGGCCCGCGGCGGCAAACCCGCGGCAGCGTGTGGATCGAGCGTATCTTCCCACGTGGCTACAGGTCCCCAGATCGCTTCCACTCGCTGGTGAAATTCCATTGTTCGAGTGTTGATATTGCCCCGCATGCCCCGCTGAAAATCGACGCCCAGGTAGGTCAACTCGTCTGGTCGCGGCGGCGGCACAGTTGGCGTTTGGACCGCTCCACTGGGCCCTTGAACAGCCTGGTTTTGAGCCCCCGACAGCGACATGCCCGGAGCTTGTCCAAACCGCGTGCTGGCCAACCTACCGGGGCCATTGCCGGATAGATTACCCGTTGCCCGGTCGAGCAAAAGATCGCGGACATAAAGATTTTCAACCGACTTTGAGCCGTCGTTACCTGTTGAAGTGCTCTGAATCCGCACGCCACTGCCGCAGGCAACTCGCGCCACATCGGCACGCTGCGCCGAACGCTGCTGGTTATGAGCGCTAAAATCAATCGGCTGCGTGAAAATCACATCCAGCGAACCGGCCCGTAGAGTCGTTGTGCCGCTGGTGGTGACAACGCGATCAATGAATCTTGCGGTCAGTCCGTCAAATTCCATCCGACCTTGCCAAACCACATCGAGCGTGGCAGGCGGTGACCCAGGCACAGGCGGCTTGGGCGCCGCAGCGGACGCACCTGCCATGCCGAGCGACTCAAGTCCACTCATCCCGTTGGCCATCGGGAGCTTGAGTCGGCCGGCTCCATCGACAGTGAGTCGATTGCGACCACGATCAAATTCGATCAGCGGCCCGTCTAAGTCGACCCCCCTGCCCTTCACCTGAGCAGGCCGACCCGAGACAACAGCGCGGGCATCAAACCGCGTCGCTCGCGAGAGCTGAAGTTGATCGCCGCGTATTTCAAGCGACGCATCCGGGGTGGAATCGCTCGCCAGTCCGGCCGCTGGCAGTCCCACTGTCAGTGGCTCCTCTACCAGATGCACCTGTCCTTCCAGCGACATCTCTTCAAGTTGATTGCCATCCGGCGACATGCTCACCAATCCCCGCACCAGTGCCCCGGTGGCCACCAGCTTACCTCGCGTGGGTGGGGCCGGCGAAACCTTGGCCGGTACCTTGGCAGGCACCGTGACCGGCACAGCGGCAGGCGGGGCGACAGGCGGAGCCGCCGCCACGGCCACGACCGGCACCGCTGGATGACGAAACCAAAGCTCCATACGATCGGTGCGCGCGGTGAGTTGTTCAACATCAATCTCGACCGTGCCACGAGCCAACATCCGTGCCGGCCGCACGCCAGAGAGATCCGGGCCGGCACTCTGACGGCCTGCTGGAATTGGGAGGGATTGTGCGGCGAGTGGCTTGGACTGATTGGCGAACGTCAGCCAAAGATGCATTTCAGCCGCGCTCAGCCGGCCTTGCGTTTCAATCGACACCTCGGCCTCTCCGGCGATCGAGGCGACATGCCCCTCGCCATCGGGCCGCATCCGCAGCCACTTCCGCCACCGGGCTTGCAGGGGTGGCGATCCCTCCGTTTTAGTTCGTAGCCATCCTGGTCCTACGGCCATCAGTGACCCGGGATCGCCAGCTGGGCCCGGAGTATAATCGATTGATCGTGCCTCCATTTCCATGCCTCGTGCCACCAACGAGACCGGTTCTTGTCCATCCAGTAAAATTCTGCGCGTGGCGATCTCATAGCCGAGCCGAGCAGCCCGGGCCTCCAGACCTGCCCCACTGCTGCGGGCCACGACCGGTGTGCCGCGAGCCTGGATTTCCTTTGGCACAAGTCCACCGCGAGCAGGGTGCCCTTGTGTTGCCGCTGCGATCTCGATGGCGGTCGCGGTCGATGGTAGCTCTTTGCGGCCCAGTACGATGCCCAGCATTTCACAGGCCAATTGATCGCTCGAGCCGCCCGGCATTGTCCGCATCACGTCCACGTGGTCTTCAAATGTGATCACATTGGCCGCCACATTGAGACAGAGGCTGCCGCGGCAACTCACAAGCACCGGCGGGGCCTCGGCAGAAGCCTGCGGCTGGGCTGCGATAGCAGACGCCACTTGCCCCGGCATTAAGCCGCCTTCGAGCCCTTCTAACCGCATAGTGACATCGCGATCGAGTCGGATCGAATCAACGCCACCAATATTGGGGCCTTGATCGGCTGGCCCCGCCCGAGGCAAGAGCTTGGCCACCATCGCCCGACCGCTGCCGCTAGAACGCCCGTACCGAAATTGCACCATTTCATTGGTGCGCAGTTCCATATCCTCTAGCTCCAAGTCACGGGTGACAATTTCAATGTCGTCATCAACCCCCGGTGCGGTTGGCGTGCCGCGCACCGTGACCTGTCCGCGCAGGCTACCGCCGATCAGTTTGGCGAGTCTTCCCTGTCGCAGATCGAGTGGCTCATCAAATTCCAAGACCGCGCCTTGCGGCGCACGCAAAATCAGTGTGCGACCTACCGAAGCCTCGGTCGAGACCCGATTGCGATCGGGTAAAATCACGAGAGTGCAGGGCACGAGATTCACGCGACCGTCGGGCAGCGAGTGGTATTGCTTAAAAAGTAAGCGCATCTGCCGGCTCTCCAGCACGATTGGGTCTTCGCGTTCCCAGGAGCCCACCGGAAATACATCCCCGATGGCCGCGAGTCGATGGTCGGCGCGGGCCCTGATGGCAGCCGCCTCCTCGGGAGTCGGCTCGATCGCCGTCACCGTATCGTATCGGCGAGGCTCAACCCAAGGCACCACCGCCAGCCGATAAAAACCCGCCAGAGCCACAACGATGAGAAACACCCGAGCCGTGCGTCCAAAGCGATGTTCCATGGGTGATGCTTCCAACGAGCGGAGCCGATTTCAAATCAAACGATCGAATACCGGCGCACGATCGTCTCCCAACTTCCCCGGGCATGCAGCAGTTGCTCAATGACTTCACGCACCGCCCCCCGTCCCCCGGGAAGGCGTGTGACAAGGGCTGCTACTCGGACCACATCTGCACAGGCATCGGCCACCGCCACGCCGATGCCACAGCGGATCATGACAGGCACATCAGGCAGGTCGTCGCCGATGAAGGCTGTTTCTTCCCAGGAAAGACCGCACTGCGCCACGATCTCTGCCGCCACTTCCAGCTTGTTGACAACTCCCTGCCGGACAATGCCAATGCCTAGCTCTGCCGCGCGGATATCGACAATCCGGCTCGATCGCCCCGTCACGATGCCAGCTCGGCCGCCAGCTTCCTGCCAGAGTTTGAGACCCAGACCATCCCGAATATTGAATGTCTTGTGCTCGCTGCCGGCGTCGGTCCATGTCACGCCGCCATCGGTGAGCACACCATCAACATCCAGCAGCAGAAGTTGCACTCGTGCGAGGCGATGCTCGAAAGACTCGGATCGATTGATCGCAGTGATCATGATTGTTGTTCCTGCCGACAGCCTCCATTCAAGCGGCCGCCAGCCTCTGAGCATCGGTTGAATTCTCAAGCAGTTCCTGGGGTACAAGCCCCACAAGATCGACGATGTCAAGCAGACCGACTGGCCGGCCTGCGTCATTCACAACCGGCAATTCACTCAGTCGTAGTGACTCTAAAATAGCAACCGCATCGCGGAGCCTTGTGCCCGCCGCAACCGTCTTCGGCCGACTCGTCATAACGCATTCAATCGCTGCGTCGATTGCAGCGTCATTGCGCCGTTCAAAGAGTCGGGCCAGATCGCTGTCGGTAAAAATTCCTGCCAATGCCCCAGCATTGTCGATGATCATCACAGCACCCGTGCGACGGGCTGGCAGCGGCCGGGCAAAGACGGCTCGGACCGTGTCACTGGGCTGCGCGATACGGCATTGAGAGAGGGGTCGCATGGCCTCCTCGACAAGCGTCAACTGCCGACCGAGACTGCCACCGGGATGCCGAACGGCAAAGTCTTCGTGTGTAAATTGCCGTAGACTACTTGTCGCCAGTGCTAAGCCATCCCCGATCGCCAAAAGCAGCGATGTGCTGGTGCTGGGGGCCAGCCCCAGCGCGCAAGCTTCCTGCACGCGGCCTGTGACGACAACCACGTCGGCAGCGCGGCCCAGAGTGCTGGCGACTGTCCCTGTGATTGCCACGATCGTGTTTCCAAGTGATGCCACATGGGGGAGCAGACGCGTGACTTCTTCGGTCTCTCCCGACTGGGACACAGCCAGCACAACATCGTCACGTCGCAGGCTGCCCAGATCACCGTGCATCGCCTCGGCCGGGTGCAAGAAATGGCTTGGAGTGCCGGTCGAAGCAAGCGTTGCTGAAATCTTGCGGGCCACGAGGCCAGCCTTGCCGATCCCCGTCACGACAACACTCCCCGTACAGGCTTCGATGATCCGCACTGCACGGCAGAACGAAGCGTCGAGGCATTCAGCCGCTGCCCCAATGGCGGCAGCTTCGGCGCGGAGGATCTCGCGTCCACGCGCAATCACGTCTTCATCTGTCGCAGTCGCGGTCGAAACAAACTGATCCATTGAAGGCCATCCACGCGGTGTCTCTCGGAATCGCGCAGCATGCGGGGCGCGGGGCGAGACTATAGGGCGTCTGGGCAAGGGTCACAACGCCAAATCACGCACCGCCACATCAATGGGGTGGAGAGCTTTTTATCCCGGAAAAAAAGGCTGTACCGCCGCCCTACAAGCCTACGACTGGGTGTATCGCTGGGCCATTTCTGCCAGTGTCACGATTGGTATCTTCCTGGCGTTTCCGGCTTGGCCAAATTGGACCATTCGCTCGGCACAAATTTTCTTCATCGCATCCCGTGCTGGCTTGAGATAGTCGCGTGGGTCAAACTTATCCGGGTATTCCCAGAGCACCTTGCGAATGGCGGCTGTGATGGCCATGCGGTTGTCGGTATCGACGTTGATCTTACGGACTCCGTGCTTGATGCCTCGCTGAATCTCTTCGACCGGCACGCCCCATGTCTGCGGCATCTTGCCACCGTAGCGATTGATCATGTCCTGCAGTTCTTGCGGCACACTCGATGAGCCGTGCATCACGAGATGGCAATTCGGCAATCGGCGGTGAATCTCCTCGATCCTAGCCATGGCTAGCACTTCACCATCGGGCTTGCGGGTAAACTTATACGCACCGTGACTGGTGCCGATAGCGACGGCCAATGCGTCGACGCCTGTGGCTGCCACAAAACGCTCCGCCTCATCGGGATCGGTGAGGAGTTGGTCGTGAGAGAGCGTACCCTCGGCACCGTGGCCGTCCTCAGCTTCGCCGTGGCCACTTTCCAGAGAACCCAAGCAGCCCAGTTCACCCTCCACCGAAACTCCCCTTGCATGAGCTGTCCGCACAACATCCGCAGTCACTTTCACATTATAAGCGAAGTCGGCCGGTGTCTTACCGTCATCCTTGAGTGAGCCGTCCATCATCACGCTGGTAAAACCGTTGTCGATGGCACTGGAGCAGGTGGCGGGTGAGTTGCCGTGGTCTTGATGCATGGCCATCGGAATCGTCGGATAGAGTTCGGCGGCCGCGATCATCAGATGCCGTAGATAGTTGTCTTGACTGTAACTCCGCGCACCTCGCGAGGCTTGGACGATCACGGGTGAATCGGTTTCCTTGGCCGCTTCCATAATCGCTTGAATCTGCTCCATGTCATTGACATTGAAGGCGGCAAGGCCGTAGCCGTTCTCGGCAGCGTGATCGAGCAGAATGCGCATGGGAACGAGCGGCACGGGGTGGGCTCCAAGGAGTGCGGGGAAAAAAAAGGAACGCGGATCAAGAGTCGTGGGAAGACAAATCATAAGTCGTTTTGGACCGCACGACAAACAGCAGCAAAGAGCGGGCGGCATGCTAGACTCTTTGGATGGATTTCAAGCCCACAACCGATCCGCTTTCCAGCTTTCTGTATGTCGCTGGGGGCTGGATGTGCGTTGGCTTGGCTGTGCTGGGGGCCGTTCTTCCAATCCTGCCGACAACCCCATTTTTGCTGCTGGCAAGCTGGTGCTTTTTTCGTGGCTCACCACGGATTCATGCCTGGCTGCATCGCTCGAAGTGGTTTGGACCGACGCTCGACGACTGGGGTCACTACCACGGCATTCGCCGCAGCATGAAATACCGTACCTTCGGGATGATTGGGGTCGTCGTTGCCGCCAGCTTGGTGCTCAGTAGTTTGCCCTGGTGGCTCCAGTATGGTGTGCTCGGACTGGTCGCCATCGGCCTCTACGTCGTCTGGACGGTGCCAACATTGCCTGACGATGCGCCTCGCGCTCCACGCACGATCGTGCAGTGAAGTTCTAAAACTATGCACTCAGACAAAAATTAGTTTTCAAGACTGGCATCTGGCTCGGGAAGCCAGTGGGTCAGCAGCACGCCCACAAGTGCATACGTTCCGGCAACGGCCGCCCCCACCCATGCGATCCGCACTGGATCGGGAGGCGTTGCCGCCGAGAGTGTCAACGTGAGCCATGCTGCAGCTGTGCCCAGCACTCGGCCACCGATATTGGCTGCAAAGCTTTCCCCCGTACCGCGCAGGTGCGTAGGAAAAACGAGCGGAATGTAGTTACCCCAAAAGCTAAACTGTGCGACTGTAAAAAGGCCCGCCACAAAGATGCCTGCCTTGATCCATGGCAGGGATTCAATGCTGGAAAGTTGTGTTGAAATCCACCAAAAGAGCGCTGGCACAATAAGCAGCGCCGGGATTTGAAAGAGCCGCAGCAACCGCCGACGCCCGATGATCCGTAACGCTGCTAAGGCCAGCAGTACGCGGCCCACGAGGCCGCCGATTTCCTGATAGATCGTTACCGTGGCCACAGCCTCGTCTGTGGCATTGCCTGCGATGCTCTTGAGTTTGGCGGCGGTTGGAACAGCTCTCCCCTGCTGCTTGGCTGTGAGAAGAGCCTGCTCTTTTGCCGCATTGGCCTTGGCCACAATCGCCGCATGACCCTTGGGGCCACCCAGGATCTGGGGCAGTTGCTGGATCGCACCAAAGGCAATGCCGTAACTGGCCGCAAACACCAGCGTTGTCAGCACCGTCGAACGGATCAACTGCGGACTGAAGAGTTCACGAATGCTGGGACGCCGTAGCGTGCCGGCCGCTTTTTTTTCAGCCCAGACAGGGCTCTCTGGAAGAAATGGGCGAATCAGAATCAGCGGTAGAGCCGGGATGACACCCGATATCAGCGTGTAACGCCAAGCATCGTGGCTGCCGTGGATGGCTGGCAGGATGTCGGCGAATCGCGCCGCCAGCACATTGGCTGCGCCTACGAGCAGGCCGCCCACGGATGAAAATGCCTGCGTCCACCCCAGCGCTCGCTCCCGCTGCTCTCTGTCGGGAAAGAGTTCGGCCAGCCAGGCAACGGCCGCCACAAACTCCACGCAAACGCCAATGAATACCAAGCAGCGAAAGACCAGCAACTGTTCCAGCGTCGTCGCAAATCCAGCCGCGAGTGCCGAGAAGGCGTAGAGCAGGATGCTCAACGTGAGCACGCGACGGCGACCCAGCAGGTCGGTGAGATACCCGCCAAGGAGCCCAAACACACCGCCCGCGATGGCTGGCACAAAAAAAAGAGTCCGCGCCCAACCCACATAGCTCGGCCCACCCGGACTCCAAAGTGCCAGTGCATCGGCCGCTGACATGCCCCCCTGCGTAAGCGCATCGATGACTGGTTTACTCAGATCTCGAATCGCCGGCTTAATTACCAGCGGTAACATCAAGAGTTCATAGATATCAAACGCAAAACCAATCGCCGCGATGACGCAGACCAGCCAACCGGTTGCCGACAGCCGACCAGAGGATGCAAGACCGCTGCTAGGAACTGCCGGCGTTGATCGCGATTGCATAAGCGCCTATTGTGAAATTTCAGGGTCCGATGGAGGGCGGGTTCTTAGCCAGGAAGTCGCGCGGGCCGCGGGTGGTGTAGTAAGGATACGCCACGCCACCAGTGGGCGGACCAGCAGGGCCTGTTTGGCCGTAATTGGATGCAGCCAAGGCGGCCTTTTCCTGCGGCGTGAGGTGATGCTTGGCCAATCCACCATACTTTCCGCCGGGCTGGCAGGAAGCACCTTGGCATTCTTGGCATGCGCCATCTTGGCATGCGCCATCTTGGCACTGGCCATTTTGGCCTCGGCCACCGGCATGACCAGCCTGATGGGCGTAGGGGCCGTCAAAGTTTGCAAGGAACAGTCGATCGATGATCGAGCACCCGCTCGACATCCCGATCACTGCAACCACCAACAGAAGTCCAGAGGTTTGTTTCATGACAGAGTTTCCAAAGACGACCGGCCCACGGGCAGCCAAATTAATCGACGGGCCAAGCGCCTCGTCGGGATGCACCGTGAAGGACCACGCCCACATCCAAGAGAAGTATCGGTCGATTGGGTTAGACCGGTTGAGAAAACTCTGCCGGTCACACACTGGAGGAACGAGGCAGCCTAGGCACGTCGTTTAACCCGCATAACGGCCCACCACCAGCGAGATATTCTGGCCCCCAAAGCCAAAGCTATTGGAAACGGCATGGGTGATTTTGGCTTCTCGGGATTTGTTGGGAACATAATCAAGATCGCAGTCGGGATCGGGTTCTTCGTAGTTGATCGTCGGCGGTGCCATGCTGTCGCGGATGGCCAGCAAGCAGACAATCAATTCCGTGGCGCCGGCAGCAGCAATCAGATGGCCCATCATGCTCTTCGTGCTGGAGACTGGGATTTTGTAGGCCCGAGGGCCAAAGACGTTTTTAATTGCCAGCGTTTCAACGCGATCGTTCACGCTGGTACTTGTGCCGTGGGCATTGATGTAACCAATCGCATCGGGGCCAACGCCAGCATCTTGGAGCGCCATGGTGATGCAGCTGGTTGCACCGCGGCCTTCTGGATGCGTGTCGGTGATGCGGTAGGCGTCTGCCGTTGAGCCATATCCCAAGAACTCACCGTGGATCGTCGCACCGCGTTTCTTGGCATGCTCGAGTTCTTCGAGCACGACCATGGCCGCTCCCTCACCCAGGACGAAGCCGTCACGATCACGATCGAATGGACGGCTGGCCCGAGTGGGCTCGTCATTACGAGTCGATAGCGCCCTTAGCAAATTGAACCCCGTCACTCCAAAGGGATGGATCATGCTGTGCGTGCCCCCCGACAGCATCACATCGGCATCACCGCGACGGACTAGCTCAGCCGCCTCACCGATTGCCTGACTCGACGCCGCACAGGCTGTCAGGCAGTTGACGTTTGGCCCCTGCGCATCAAATATTCCAGCCAAATGACCGGCCGGCATGTTGGGCTCCTGCTCTACTTCCGAGAGCGGATGGAGCGTTTCCAAACCGAGCTTGGTAAACTTGGCGATGTCCAGCGTATCGCCTTCGATGGCTGCCATCATCATCCGCGTGAACGAATCAAAATCTTGTTGTCCTTCGCCGCTACCGAGGTAAACACCCAGCCTCGTTGGATCGGCCAACCCCTTGGCAAGGCCCGCATCCCGCATGGCCTGCAGAGCTGCACCGATGGCAAACCGGGTGTGTCGGCCACAAAAACGCCATACTTTTTCGTCTTGACCCTCATGGCCCAAATCCCAGTTACGAACCTCTGCCGATATCTTTGTGGGGAATTTCGATGCATCAAAGACGGTCGTGATGCCGACGCCAGACGCCCCCGCCATCAGATTTTTCCAGAGTTCTTCCACCCGCACGCCCAGTGGCGTAATGCAACCTACTCCCGTGATCACAACCCTGCGTCTGCTGGCAACCATTGCCGCTCCTTCAAAAACATTTCGAGAAACCGACCACTCTTCAGCACGGGCCATCACCAATCGGGACGCACCAGTGGTTGTCCGGCTTCGTCGCGACCGATATCGTAAATGTGCATCTGGTCAAGCCACTTCAGCAATTCATCCGGTTCGAAGAGTTTCGGAATGCCTTCGCCTGGCTCAAGGTGCGCGAAAAAAAGCTCCGCTTCACCCTGCAATTGATCGCCCACTCGGCTGGTCACATGTGTCAGTGAACCGGTCGGCTTGAGATCGCGGATCTCAGCCCGGAAAATAAGCGTGTCGCCAGGGACTGCGTCGAAATGAAAGTCGGCTACAGCCACCTTAGCCAGCACAACACGGCGGTTGTAATCAATCGCTTCGGCCACCAACAGGCCGGCCGTCTGGGCCATGCCCTCGACGATCAGCGAATTGGGCATGAGGGCCGCGCCCGGAAAATGGTCGTGCATATGCTCCTCGGCAAGAGAAACATTTTTCACCGCCGTGGCATGCTTGGCATGCACGAATTCATTAAATCGATCGATCCAAAACCAGCGCATGAAAGGGGGTCGGCAGGGCCGTCTTTTGGGACAGAAAAAGGATGGGTGAGAGTGCCTGGCAAACGATTGAAAAACCGACACAATCAAGTGGATAGTTTGCCCTGTACATAGCGAACCATGTCTTCAACCGTCAGCGTATTGGCAAAGTTTTGCACACTGGGATTTGCCTCAAACTTTGTCAGATCCGCAAACGGCATCCGCACTTTAAGTGTGGCCAAGCCGGCGGCGTTCACTTTTCCATTAGTGACATATTCAGAACTGGAGAGAACATCCTCTGGAAAAAGTTCTCCCCGAGGGATTTTGATGGCAAATGTTTTTTCTAGGCGAAAGACAATGTCGAGAAAGTCGATTGACTCTGCTCCAAGATCGCCCACCATAGTGGCCGATGGAGAAACTTCGTCCTCATCAACACCGAGGGCATCGATCAGGGCTGTTTTGACTTTTTCAAAGATTTCATCACGAGACGGCATCGACTGTCACCTTGCAAACGAGGATAGAAAAAGACCGGAAACGATTCCAGCGTCGCACGGTTGTAATGTTGTGCGGCCGGAATGGGAACCCCAAACTCGGATTCCGCAGCGATTCCCCCTGCTCTGAGGCGGGAAAATGCTGGAAAATAGGTTTCTAGAGCAGACCTCCCGGAGTTCAGACGGGCGACAACAAGCCCCGTAAAAAAGATTCGCCAGACTAGCGACCAGAACCCACCGACTGAAGGGCGGGCTTGGCAGTTTGGCCGCTGTATACCGTGGGTCTCGGAGTGCCGCTGAGTCGACCAGCAGGATGGAGAATCGACCAGAGTTTGCGCATTTCGGCCCGCACTCGCACATCGACTGCGTCGCCGTACGGCATGCGATCGGCCAAGTTGTAACGCTCCAGTACGAGTCTGGCCGTTAGGCTTGTGCGACCACCGATCATGCCGCTCGCCTTGATCTTGGTTGTGTTGGCATCCTGTCCGATCACCTCGGCGGTGACAGTCAGCACTTGCCCAGGCTGGAGAAAGTCGCCGTACTTCACATTTTTTGCCGTTCGCAACACAATAATGCTGTGGGCAAAATCTTCTCCCAATCGAATCGTCCAAGCGGCGGCTTGGGTCATCGCCTCCAGCATCAAAACGCCCGGCATGACGGGAAACCGGGGGAAGTGATCGGCCAGATAATCCTCCGACAGCGAGAGCGTTTTAATCGCTGTGATGCTTTGGCCCGGCTCGATGGCAGTCACGCGGTCAAGGAGAGTAAAACGCATGCAATTTTTTCCGTCGTGACTGCAAAACCTGTTGAGCAATCTTCATAATGGATCGGATAACCTGCTCACAGTATAGGAATTAGCCGCCACTCCACAACCTACCGGCCACATTTTCACACCTATTTTCGCTTTTCACCAGGAAAGCCATCGTTATGATCGACGTAATCCGGTGGGTTTCACTTCCAGCCGCGAATGCAGCCAGGGAGCGACTCTTCTGCTGGTTTCTGCGGTGTCTATAGAAAGGCGTCAATAAACGTTTCTGCAAAACGCTTCTCCTCAAAAGGAAGCTCTCGCGGGCGTGCTCTTTGATTCATTGCCTCATCTGATAGATAAAAACGAGCCTCTATGCCACTCTTCATCACCCCACTCACTCTGCCGGCAAATGGGCCGCTCTGGATCGATCTCTCCGGCATCACGCCCGATCGGCTCGCCGATTTGTCGCTGAGTCAGATTGAACGATTGCCTCTTCTGGCCGACGGTCGCGCGAGTGAATTTGGGCTGCTGTTTTCCGCGAACCGAAGCACAGATGGCAGCGATGGGGCCATCGAATGCGTTGGCGACTTTTCTCGCGTGCACCGCATCGGTGCAAAAATGACTATCGGCACAATCGTTGTCCAAGGCGATGCGGGCCGACACGCAGGCGAGGCGATGACAGGCGGCACGCTGACAATCACAGGCGACGCCGGGGATTGGTTAGCGGCTGAAATGACTGGCGGCACGCTCCGGGTTGGTGGCCGAGCGGGCGACAATGTGGCTGGTGCCCTGCCGGGGAGTCGCGCTGGGATGCAGGGTGGGGTGGTCGTAATCGCCGGTGACGTTGGCTGCCTAGCTGGAGCGAGGATGCGTCGCGGCATGTTGGCGATTGGCGGCGACTGCGGCGCGGGCGTTGCTTTTGAAATGAGGGCCGGCACCGCCCTTGTGGCCGGCCGCATTGGCGAGAACCCCTGCCTGGGCATGAAGCGTGGCACTTTGATTGCTCTGGCGAGCATTCCCGCCTTATCTCCGACATTCCAGCGTGGTAGCGTCTGGTCGCCAACATTCATGCCGCTTCTGGCAAACCGCTTGGCACGGGCCCACTTTCAACCCGCCAAATCCGCCGGGGATCTTTGCCAAGGCAAATGGCAGCAGTGGCACGGCGACACGCTCTACGGAGGTCGAGGAGAAGTTTTTCATCGATGACTCCACCCTTGCCCCACGAAAAACCCCCGACTTTTCACCACCGCTTCCGTCAGCACCGCCTTTCGACTAGTCTTTGACAGTTCGTTTCGTTTTGAACCCGAAGAGATGCTTCCTCGATTCATCTCGATTTATATTCCTCGATTCATATTCTTAGATCCGCCATTTTGTATGCCAACGATTAGCCAGCTAGTTCGCAGTCGCCGCCGTCCGAAGCGGAAGTTCTCCAAGTCTCCAGTGCTCGACCGCTGCCCACAAAAGCGCGGCGTCTGCCTGCAGGTTCGGACGATGACACCAAAGAAACCAAATTCGGCTCTCCGCAAGATCGCCCGCGTGCGACTCTCCAACACCAAGGAAGTGACTGTCTACATTCCAGGTGAAGGCCACAACTTGCAGGAGCACTCGATCGTGCTCGTCCGAGGTGGTCGCGTTCGCGATCTTCCGGGCGTTCGCTACCACATTGTCCGCGGTGCCCTCGACACGCTCGGTGTGCAAGGTCGCAAGCAGTCACGCAGTCTCTACGGTGCCAAAAAGGGCTAATTAAAAAGGGTTGATTTAGAAAATCATGGGAAAGATCACATCGAGTCGCGAGCAACTCATCCCCGACCCACGCTATGGGTCTTTGCTGGCCAGCAAGTTTATCAACTGCCTGATGTATGACGGCAAGAAGAGCATCGCTCAGGGCGTCTTCTATCGGGCGATGGACATCGTCGCCACAAAAGTGACGGATGCTGAGCCGATTGAGATTTTCAATCGCGCTATTGAAAATATTAAGCCGGCCGTTGAAGTGCGTTCCAAACGAGTGGGCGGTGCCGCCTACCAGGTGCCGATGCAGGTCAATCGCAACCGTCAACAATCTCTGGGTATTCGCTGGATGCTGCAAGCTGTCCGCGAGAAGAAGGGCCGCGCCACTCACGAAAAGCTGGCGGAAGAAATCGTGGCGGCCTACAAACGCGAAGGTGCTGCTGTCACTAAGCGTGATAATGTGCACCGTATGGCCGATGCTAATAAGGCATTTGCGCACTTTGCCTGGTAGTGCTTGCTGGTCTTCGTGCGACTATAGCTGGTCTGGCATGCTGATGTTTCAGTGCAGGGCTCGCCCACACTGTCAGTAAGGGGGCGATTTTTATCGCACTTTGACTTGCATAGGCATCCTCATCAGCGGACGGCCCGACGAGAGTTGCACAAGGGCTTCGGCCTGAGTGGCTAGGGCATCTACCCCTAGCACTCCCGCAATTTTTGCCAGCAAAGCAGCCCGCAGCAGGATCTCACCAGTACCACTTTTTCCAGTCGCCGTCCCTCGGGCCAGCGGGGTTTTGGTAGCCCCCGCCATCCCAAACAAATCGTCGAAGAGGCCACGCGGTTCTGGCAGTAAAATTCGTTCGAGTTCTTCGTTCTCCTCAATACCCGCCAGCTTTCTGGCCTCGTCAATCGCCTCCTCAAGAGTACCCAAACGGTCTACCAGTCCGAGTTCTTTGGCCATTCGACCAGTAAACACTCTCCCCTCGGCAAGCGTGGCGATCTTTTCCATATCGAGTTTGCGACCGGCAGCCACCTTCGATGTAAATAAGCGGTAGACATCCTTCATGGTGGCTAAAAAAACCGCTCGCTCTTCGGCGGTAAATGGCGTCTGCATCGACAGCCACCCGGCGTTACGGCCCTTGCTCACCACATCGGTGTGTACGCCAAACTTTTCCATCGCTCCACCAATAGCGATCTTGCCTCCCACCACGCCGATCGAGCCAGTCAGCGTGCCGGGAGCGGCCACAATTTTGTCGGCTGCTACGGCCACATAGTAGCCGCCGCTCGCTGCGATGTCGGACAGGCTGGCCACGATCGGTTTTTCCGTCCGCTCGACCTCACGCCAGATGAGATCACTGGCCAACGCAGAACCACCGGGCGAATCGATCCGCAGCACAATTGCCACCACCTGCTCATCTTTGGCGGCATCCCGAATTGCCTCAATCACGCTGGCACTGCCTGCTGATCCGCCACCAAGCAGATCGTCGGAGCCCTTCCCTTCCTTGATTTCACCCGTCAAGTGAACGATGGCAACCTGCTTTTTTTTGCCGCCGGCAGACTGCTGTTTCTGGCCAGAGAGCATCTCCACGAGCTTTACTAACCCGCCAATGCCGGAAAAGTCACTGTCTATTTTTTGCTCGGCATAATCTCGAGCCAGCTTTGGAGCGTCGACCTTGATCGCACCGGCCAGTGCGGTCACAACTTCATCTTCATAACCGACCGCATCGATCAGCTTGGCCTCGCGGGCAGATTCAGGCGTAAACACACCGATATCAATAAATTCTCGCACTCCGTCCAGCGGTAACTTTCTATCGGCAGCAATCCGTTCCACCATCTGTTCGTAGAGATCACCCACAAAGCTTTCATACTGCGTACGAAGCTGCGGACTCATGCTTGTGCGAGTCAGTGGTTCGCCCGCCCCTTTAAACTCACCGACCTGTAGAATCTCCGCCTCAACGCCCAGTTTGTCGAGCATCGCCTTAAAAAACGTTACTTCTGTCCGCACGCCCGTGATCTCCAGCGTCGCTGCGGGGGGCATCGTAATCGTGTCGCAGGCCGTTGCCAGCATGTAGTGGACAGGCTCTGAGCTGATCAGATACGCGGCCACCGGCTTGCCCGCCTTTTTCACCCGTGCAATAGCTCCCCGTAATTCGTCGGCCCGGGCACGACCTAAGTCTGGCGACTCGATCGACAGCAGCACCGCTTTGACGCGAGCGTCGCCTGCTGCCTTGTCGAGCCGCTCAACAACGCGGTGTAAATGTGGGGAAACATCGGCCAACAGCCCCCCCTGCCCGACACCATCGGGGATCGACCCGGCCAGCGTAATTTGGGCTATCGTGGCGGTGACTTTTTTCGGAGTCGCTTTTTCAGCGACTTTTTTGGCCGGTTTTTCGGCTACGGCAGGCTCGCCTCGCAGCGGCCTAGCGTCACTGGCAAGGCCTGCTGCCATCGCCAAGAGGAGTAAAAACGCATGGCCACAACGCGCCCTCGCTGAAACAGCCGACAGAAGCAAACGGATCATTTTTCTGGCTCCTCTAAGAGTAGGTGGCGATGAGTAGGTGGCGATGCATAAGCAAAGCATTCCAATGCCCTCCCGTCGTTATAGCCCCGCAGAGGAGACATGGCGATAGGACAGATGGCGATGCGCTATTTTAGTCTGAGTGGAGTGATTTCCGTCTGCTCAAAAAAAGTGGCCGGATGGGCTTGAAAATGGACGGCCGTATAGTAAGATACGATCGTGCACTCCTGTTCCATTATTACCTTCCGAGGCAGGCTCGACACGCCTGAAGCATATGGCAAAAATAACGACCAAACGCAAAACTGCCCGCACGACAAAGGCACCCCGCTCCGGCAGTGCCGTTCGCAAAACCAAAGCCCGTCGTTCGGCAGCCCGCCTAGCGGCAGTGCGAAGCATCTCTTCAGCATCCGGGAATCTCTTTCCTTCCCAAAAAACCGTGGTCGATGATGTTCCGGGTGATCTGCCCACAGAGCGACAAATGGAGATTTATGAATTCATTCGCGACAAAATTCATTCCCGGGGCTACGGGCCGACAGTCCGCGAGATCGGATTGGGCTTCAAAATTCGCTCCCCCAACGGAGTGGTCTGTCACCTCAAGGCATTGGAACGCAAGGGGTTGATTTCCCGAGGTAAAAATATGTCGCGGGCCATTGAGTTGTTGGCCGAGCCAGCTCACCGCAGAGGCCTTCCGATGGCTGGCTGGGTCGCGGCGGGGTCGCTGCGGGTGGCGGAAGAGCAAAACGAACGGATTGACTTTGAAGAGCTCTTCAACCGTGACAACCACTTCGTGCTCAAAGTGATGGGAGACTCAATGATTGAAGCCCAGATTGCCGATGGCGACTGGGTGGTGATTCAAAAACAACATTCCGCGCATGCCGGCGACATCGTGGTGGCACAGACAGAAGATGGTGAAGCCACGCTCAAGCAATGGTTTCCAGAACGCGACCGCATCCGCTTGCAACCCGCCAACAGCTCCATGAAGCCTATCTACATCAAAAACGCCCGAGTTCTCGGGGTGTTAGTCGGCGTCGTCCGAAAAACATAGCTCGTTGGTGACTGCGATTACGCTCCTCGATCGAGCGAGCTACCGGTGAGATGGTGCAGCTTATTGTAAAGCGTTTTTAAACTGATGCCGAGCTCATCGGCCGTGCGTGCCTTGTTGCCCTGATGACGATTGAGTGCAGCCAGGATCGCCTGCATTTCTAGGTCTCGCAGGCTGATCGGTTTATCGCTGGCTGCCGATTCTAAGACCGCTGAGTGGGTAAACGACTGGCCGCCAATGCCAGTGATCGCTCCAGTGACGTAAGACGGTGCTGACAGGGCCCCCAGCCGTGCTGGCAGGTGCTCCACTGACAAAGGCAGGTCATCGCACAGCACCAGCGCGTGTTCAACCACGTTGGCCAACTCGCGAATATTGCCCGGCCAGCGATGGCCAGCCAGCACCTCCAGCACTTCGGCATCGACCACCGCCAACTCCGCTGGGGTCTGCGGTCGCTGGGTTCGGACAAAATGCCGCACCAGCACCGGCAGGTCTTCGAGGCGTTCGCGCAATGGTGGAATTGCAATTTCAAATGTGTTGATCCGGAAGAGCAAATCTTCTCGAAAAGTGCCTGCAGCCACCATCTCTTCAAGGGCTCTGTGTGTGGCACAGACGACGCGCACATCGACTGTGATCGGATGGTTGTCGCCAACGCGACGGATCTCGCCACTCTCCAAGGCTCGCAACAAACGCGACTGCAGCGACCGTGGCAACTCGCCAATTTCATCTAGAAAGAGCGTCCCGCCGTCAGCCACTTCAAAGAGTCCGGCGCGGTGTTCGTCGGCGCCTGTAAAGGCTCCCTTGCGATGGCCGAAGAGTTCGCTTTCGACCAGATGCTCGGGCAACGCGCCGCAGTTCACGGCAACCAGCGGCCCAGCGGCCCGCGAACTACCCTCGTGAATGGCTCGGGCCACTAACTCCTTGCCGGTACCTGTTTCACCTCGCACCAGCACGCTTGAATCACTGCGAGCGACACGTGCGATCAATTTTCGCACTCGCTCCAAGCCATTGGATGCGCCGATCAGGTGCGTTGTGCCTTCTGCACGACGGACGCGACCTTCCAGAGCTCGCAGCCGGGCCGTCAACTCTCGCTTCTTACGCACCCGCTCCAGCACAGCCTGAATCTCCACCAGCTTGCAGGGCTTTGTGAGGTAATCAAAAACTCCCGATCGCACGGCGGCTACTGCGCTCTCAAGCGATGACTTGCCGGTGATGATCACAGCTTCCGTGTCGGGCGACACCTCACGCACCCGCGCGATCACATCCAGTCCACCCACCCCCGGCATGTCCAGATCGACGACGACGCAGTCGTATGCTGTGCGATCAAGCGCCGCAATCGCCGTGCGGCCATCCGGGCAGACAGTCGCCTCGTGGCCCAGTCGAGGCAATTCAATCCGCATCAATTCCTGAATCGAAGCCTCGTCATCGGCAAACAGAATTCGCATCGGCCTAGGCTGCCTGATTGTGATGATCCACCTCCTCGAGCGATTCCTTGCCGATCTCCTTGCTTGCCTCTTTGACGGCCGGTAAAGGCATGCCGCCGACATCGGCGATCGGCAGCGTGATGAGGAATATTGATCCTTGGTCGGGGCCGGCGCTTGTCGCCTCGATGCGGCCGCCGTGGTCGGCAATAATACGGTGGACGATGGAGAGCCCCAGTCCTGTCCCCTGCCCTGCCTTGCGGCGTGTGAAGAAGGGTTCAAAGAGGTGCTCCAACACTTCATCCGTCATTCCACAGCCATTATCGACTACCGACAACACCGCCTCGCGGCCACTTCGCTTGACGCTTACGCAAACCTTTCCCGACTGGTCAATGCAGTCGAGGGCATTGACCAGAAGATTGAGCACAACCTGCTTGATCTCTTGCGGATTGACAAGCAACAGCACATCAATGCCTTCTTCAATCTCGATCGTCTTCCCGGCAAAACGGCCGACGTGCCGGAGCATATCGGCCACATCACTGACCAACGACATGATGGCGGTTGCCTGCCGACGCACCTCCCCGAGCCTAGAAAAGTCGAGCAACTTCTCGGTGATTCCCTTGCAACGAAAAGCCTCGTTTTGAATCAGTTCCAGATAGCGTTTGGTGGCCTGCACATCCGCGGCCGTTGCAGTCAGCTTTTCCAGTCGACTTTCCAGCGACTCAGCACACATCGCGATCGAGGCCAGCGGATTATTGATTTCATGGGCAACTCCGGCCGCCAGAAAGCCGACGCTCGCCAATTGCTCGCTACGAATCACCTCTCGCGTGCGAAGTTGCACCTGCCGGTCGAGGTCGTCGCGAATTTCTTGGAATCGCTGTGTCATATCGTTGAGGGCGTGGGCCAGTTCGGCCATTTCGTCTTGTGTGTCAAGCTCCAGTCGAAAGGCAAAGTCACCGGAAGCCACGCGCCGCGAGCCTTGGCCGAGCAGTCGCAGGGGTCGAAACACCCAGCGGTAGGTGAGAATGCCTAGGGCTGCCAGCAGGGCCACTGCCGCCATCGCCGATGCTCCTGTTGTAAAGATCAGAGTTCGGTAGCCGATGCGAACCTCGTGCGAGAGATCATGCAGTCGCTCTTGCAGGTAGCTTGGCAACGCCGCCGAAAGAGTTGCCAATCGTTCCAGATGCGTCTCGATCGCCAGCCGTTTCCCCAAACGCCACTCCTCTTGGCTTTCAATTTCGGCGAGCTTAGCAGCAGGCTGAATCGATAGGTTTACGAGGTGGCCATCGCCGTCCACGCCTGGTGGGGCAATCATCTCGATCGTACGCAAGCAAGCCGTGATCTCTCGGGCCGTCTCCCGCTCCCGACTGCGATCTCCGAAGGGCATGTTGTCGAGTTCGCCTTCTGCCAATTCAAGGGAATAGCGATCAAGGGCCCAAGCGGTTTCAGCCAATTGTTGACTGAAGGATTGATCGCTGGGGTCATGGCCGGAAAACGCCCTTGCATGGGCCAGCCTGAGCAGGCCGACCGATTCTCCTAATTCACTGGCACGGGGCAATTCCCCCGCACGGCAACTCAGTGCTCGCACGAGTCGGCGATACGAATAGACACCCAAAAAGCTACTGGCCGAAAGCGTGACAACCATGCTTCCCACGAGGAGTCCGCCGAACAGCAGCTTATCTCGAATGGGTCGGCGTCTGGGCATCTTTGGGCCTTCCTTAACAGCAGAGAACCAATCGACCGCAAGGCCCGGTGGCACTGCGGCCCTCGAACGGTTATTAAAAACGCGCTGTCTTGCTGTGGAAAAGTAGCAGGAATGACCCCTTTGCCGACAGAGCACTCCTAGCCCTAGATCCCCGTTGACTGCTCGATTCCTCGTTGAGGACAATCGCGGGGCTCAAGATTCCCTTTCTCCCGATTATGAAACTCCTTTCCCATGAGCAGTCTGATTCGAAACGCGGTTGGGACACTGGCTGCGCGGCTCAATTACTTTGCATCCAGACGCACTCCCTACAGCCAGATTCGCTCCACAATGAACCTCTTGCGGCCGATGGACGCAGGCTACCCTTTGATTCGCATCGGGGGCGAGGGGGACGGCGGCTATCTTCTGCCCGATGATCTGCTGGGAATACGGGCTTGTTTTTCCCCCGGTGTGGCCGAGCAGGCGACATTTGAAAAAGAGTTGCAGGGCCGCGGCATCACTCCCTATCTCGCCGACCATTCCGTCAACGGGCCGCCGACAGGCTGTACGGAGATGAGTTTTGAAAAAAAGTTTCTCGGCACCTATAACTCAGACATCTACACGACGCTTGCCGCTTGGCTTGGCCGCCATCCCGACGCGTCCAATGGCGATCTTTTGCTCCAGATGGATATCGAGGGGGGTGAGTATGAAGTTCTTGCGAACATCGACCCCGAACTCCTGCGGCGGTTTCGCATGATCGTGATCGAGTTTCATGATCTTGAGTGCCTGGCGCAGCCACTGTGCCACCGTCACATGCGCCACGCACTGACAAAATTATCGTGTGACTTTATTCCCGTTCATCTTCATCCCAATAATTACGCCGGCATCGCTCAGATCGGACCGCTGCGTGTGCCTCGCATGATGGAAATCACTTACCTGCGTCGCGACCGCTGCAAAACAATCTCACCTCGGTACGATTTTCCGCATCCCCAAGACCGCGACAATGTTCCCAATAAACCGCCTGCCCCACTGCCGCCGGAATGGTTTCAGTCTTGACAAACGCCTGAGAAAGTTTCTCTCATTTCCCGGTTGGGGCGTCCTTAGGTTGAGAATCCGACTCCGTTCTAGGAACATAGAGACCAGCGTGTGACAAAGCCCTCGCAAGGGTCTTGCCGCCCTTTCTGGTTCCCTTTCCTTTGATTCTTCCACGGACTGAAGCAGCATGCTTGTCGAACGACTGAGTAAGACTTGGTTCAACCTCATTCACGGACGAAACATCGTCTACAACCAGTGCTGGGAGGATCCGCGACTCGATCGAGTGGCCTTGGAATTGACGCCTCAGGATCGCGTTGTTGTGATCACTTCTGCTGGGTGCAATGCGATTGATTACGCGCTGGCAGGCGCCGGGCATGTCCATGCTGTCGACATGAATCCTAAGCAGAATCACCTGCTCGATCTCAAACGAATTGGAGCTCAGCAACTCGACTACGACACCTTCTGGAAGCTGTTTGGAAAGGGCTGCCTGCCCGAGTGGAAAACGGTCTATCCGCAACTGCTGCGGCCCCACCTCGCCGCCGATGCCCGCGAGTTCTGGGATCGCAAGGGAAGTCTGTTTCGAGTGGGCAAACGAAAGTCATTTTATTTCCGCTGCACAAGTGGCACGTTTGCTTGGTTTGTCAATTATTACATCAATCGAATTGCCAAAATGCGGGACGCGGTCGATGCGATTTTGGCTGCCAAGAATATCGAAGAGCAGCGACAACTTTTTAAAGATTACGATCTGGCAAAAACACTCTGGGTTCCGATCATCCGGTTTGCTATGCGTCGCGACATGACGCTCTCGATGCTGGGGGTTCCACCGGCTCAACGAAAGCAGATTGACGACGGCTATCCCGGCGGCATCATGCAGTTTGTGGTGGATCGCGTCGAAGCTGTCTTCACACAAATCCCACTGAAAGATAACTACGCGTGGCGTGTCTATCTGACCGGCGAATACTCGGCTGAAGCCTGCCCGGAATATCTCAAGCCAGGTAACTTTATCCGCCTAAAGGCTGGCCTAGCCAATCAGATTTCCTCGCACACAAACACGGTACAAGGCTTTCTGGAACAGTCCGAGCATGCCATTTCACGACTCGTGCTCCTGGATCACATGGACTGGTTGTCGAAGGATCCCGCCAAAAAAGTCCTGACAGCGGAGTGGCAGGCCATCGTAGACAAGGCCTCGCCAAACGCTCGCGTGCTCTGGCGGAGTGCCGGACTCGACGGCACCTTCATCAACCCGATCGAAGTCAAGGTTCACGGCAAGAAAAAGAAACTCTCCGACATCCTCCACTACAACCACCCTCTAGCCGAGGAACTGCATGCCAAAGACCGAGTGCACACCTATGGCAGTTTTTGTATCGCTGACATTCGTCAGTGACGCAGGTGGGGTTGGCTGCAAAAAAACACGGCATCAGACCAGCCCCCAGCGTTTCCGTAAAAACCATTCGCTGCACAAACAAGCGGCTAAGAGTAAAAACATCGGCCACTTGTCCCACGGAGTGTACGACCACTGCTCCAGTGTCTCAAAGCCTGCTGGTTTTTGGCCGATCTCCGCAAAAATATCGGCCAGCTCTTCGGGCGAACGCACGGCTCCGGGCGTTGCTTCAGCCAACTGCCGCATCAAAAGCGGATTCGCGCGGGGGTTAGCGAGTTCTAGATCCTGACGAAAAACCGTAAACCTCGCTGACTTTTCCAGCCGTTCATTGCTCCGCGGCCGAGTCGCCTTGACGATCAACTTCCAATCACCGGGATCAGCACAGTCTGTCAGCAAACCCGAAAAGGTTTCTCCTTTTTGAGCCAAGCGCACCGGCCGCGATTGACCTGATGGGGAGATGACAACCGCTTCCATACCAACATTCACAAGCGCCGTTCCGTCGGGATTTGTCAGACCACTATCAAATTCCAGGAGCGTGCCGGGGGAGAGGCGTCGCTGCGAAAGCCGCACCCACAGCGAGTCCTTTTCCTGATCGTCCTGTCTGGCCAGCCAGAGCACCATCTGTCTCCAAAATCGGCGATGCTGTTCACCCGCTCCCTGCATCACCCACTTCCATGTTGAGTCAGGGGCGAACGCCAGCACGCGGCCCCCGCCAAACTCTCGGGCTACTAGGAGTGGCTGGCCCTCTGCCGACACTGCCAGCGGCTTGGCTGAGAGGGCCAAGCGGCCCAGATCGTTGGCTCCGTCCAGCGGTGATAGCGCCTGCCACGCCGCCTGCGTCTCCTGATCGGTCTTGCCTAGTCGTAAAATTGAGACTCCGCCAAACCGTCGGTCTGGTACGACTTTCAGCGGCCCTCTTAGGTGCAGTCCCTCGCGGATAGGCTCGCCAAAGGCCTGCCTTGCCAGCCGGTCAGTTTCAAACGGTAACAGCGGCGCTAGCGCAGAACTTCCCCAGCCTCCTGCCTCAAAGGAATGGAATCCACCCAGTAAGCCAATCCCACTGCCGGCCTGAACCTTCGCCACAATGGCCTGCAAGTCCGCTCCTTCCAGGCTTGAAGAATCAAGATCACCAATCAAAAAGACATTGTAATTGCTGGCCAGCGTACGGCTTAGATCGAGGGGCCATTTGGCCCGCTTGCTCGAATCAATCCATTGAAAATCAACCTGCATGTCGGGGCTGGCCGAAAGCACGCGACGCAAAAATCGTTGCTCTACTCGCAGTGCCCCCTCCAGGTAAAGCACCCGCAGTCCACCGTCGATGACTTCGACAAATGTTGAGAGTTCATTGTTAGTGACAACCACCTCTCCCTCTTGAGTCTCCACCAACAGCGATAGTTTTCGCTCCCCAAGACTCTGGGGAGTCCATGCCAACTGCACCGATTCTTCCAGCCCCTGCGGACTACCGCGAACCGTTGTGCGGGCCACCTCATCCATGCCGCCTGAGTCGTTTTCAGCCAGCAATTTTACAACCGCCTGCCGATCGGCCAGACCATCCAATCGCACTCGCCCGGAAATCTCTAGGGAATTTTTAAGGTAGACGGTTTCGCCCACCGAAAGATTGATGATCGATGCGTCGCGGCCCTGCCCTGCCGCACGCTGCTGGCCAAAGGTGATGCTCCACAGCGGCACGGCCATGTCACCGAGCTTGCGAGCGGCCGCCTGAGGGGGTAGGTCTCGTGGCGAATAGGCGTGCTGGGCACCGTCGCTGAGCACGATGATCCCGGCCAGATTCTTGCCGGCGCTTGCTCGCGTGCTGTCGTCGATGGCCGCGCCGATCGCCGTTTCGTCGCTCGTGGCGAGACTTTTCCAAGACCCGAGTGGAAAAGGATCTTCTGGCTGGGCGGTAACGCTTTGCATCTCCCGATCAAATCGCCAAGCAGCGATTGTAAAATTGCCGTCGGCCACTAGCGCGTTGGCCGCTGGCGTGGCAGCAGACAGAGCCGCTTGTAACTCCTGCCAACGCGTGCGACCGTTTGGCCCATCGGCCACCGACATGCTCTCAGAGGCATCGGCTAACAGAATCACTGTAGCCTGCTGCCTGGCTTTCTTGGTCGATACAAATGTCGGCCGCAACAGACAAATCACAATCGCCACAAAGGCAAGTAATCGCAGCAGCACAAGCGTCGTCACCCTGGCCCCCGACACTCGCGACCGATCCGGACCCACTGCAAAGAGCACGACCCCGAGCACAGCGGCCACCACGGCAACAAACGGCCAGGAACCAACGGCATCGATGTGCATTGAAAAGTCATCGAGCGAGGTGACGGCAATCATGCGTCTGCCTCCTGCCGATTTATCTTTTTGCGCTTCAACGGCACCGGCGGCGGGACTCCTGCGCCGCGAGGTACCGCCTGATCGCTCGACTCTAAAGAATCAGTCGGTGGATTCCCCGTCTGCATGGCTTCAGCAAATGTGGCTGCGGTGCTTGACTCGGCCGAGGCTTTGTCGCGGGGAGTATAAAAACGATTGGCCACGATCCAGTCGCCCGCCATCACTAGCGCCACAAGCACGATAGTCCAGCCGTAGAGTTCCGCACCAATGCGTTCCAAATTGACATCGCGAACCAAATCCACTTCGCTACGGGCCAGTCGATGACCCTCACCAAACAGGGCCGCCAGCGTTTCCGGAGCGAGGTGTTTATAGTCTGTTGCGGCCGGAGCAAGGTTTGCGCTAAATCCCTCCGCAACGCCTCCCACATCGCCGCCTGAGCGGATGCAATAGTTGCCCGGTTCGGCTGTGGCCGTGACGCTGATCGTGCCCCGCTTCTGATCGACTGCGGTAGGAAAATCGTCCCCTGCTGGCGTGTGCACAAAAGCCGTAGGCACGTCGCGGCGATCCAGATGGAGAACCGCCGGTTCTCCGGCCACAATGTTGCGGTCGTCGGCCGTGTCGATGGCGTGCAGCAGCGTCTCATTGGCAAGCATCACAAAGGGCCAAGGCTCAAAACCACTGGCAAGCGTGTTCCACGCATCAGGATCGCCGGCCGCTTGCGAAGCGGGCGTTGTAATAATCACAACATTTCCCTGACCCACGCGGTGCTCCAGCAAAGCGGGCAGGCCGTTGCGATACGCAGCCACCACGCTGGCACCACTTAGGTTTTCCACGGTTTCGGCTGGCTGAGCGGCGGGAATCTCACGAGATTCACCCTCGGCCCGCTCAAACTCCCAGTGGCGTTCAACCGGAAAATCCTGCCACGGCACCGCATCTCCAACTCGGCGAAAGGCGGCCAAGATCGGATGGTCCAGCGACAGTGGGGACAAAAAATTTCGGCCGTCGGGACTCCGCCAGACCCGCACGATACGCCCCCCCAAAACTTTTTGCGAGGCCTCTGAATTAAATTTCGCGGGATCACCAGCCCGTGGCCCCAGCCAGATGACCAACCCACGGCCCTGGGCCAGCCACTGCCCCAGCAATTCCCAGACGCGCGGCTCCAAGGGCGGCGGATCAACAAGCACAATGCCTTGAACGCCGTCCCAGGAGGTTGTATCCAGCTTGGCACTATCGATGAGCGTGGCATCAAACCTCGCCCTGCCCGCCTTCTTCAGCGCCGTTGGCGCGATTGCCTGCGATAAAAAAAGCCCCGTGCGTGAGGCCGGAGTCGGCGCCGCCACCAGCACGCGGGCCGGCGATCCCACGCTCACTGTGAACGATCGCAGGTTATCGGCTTCGAGATCGTCTGCCCCGTCAATCACAACTCGACCTTGCCGCACACCCGGCAAAAGCCCTACAATTTCAAAGTCAACCTGTCCGCTGACACCTTCTTTCCAGAGCAGCGGCTTGATGGCTCGCCTGGCGTAATGGCCATCGGCTGCCAGCATTTCAACCGCGACGCCGCGGCTCGTGTCGGGCCCCGTTCGGCTGGTGTTGGCCACGATCGAAAGCGGCATTCCGACAGCCAGCGACTCACTGGAAAGATCAATCGTATCAAGTGCAAAGTTTTGCGGAGCAGTCGCCGCCACGTCGATGTAAAGTAGGCTGGTCTCAGGATGGGCGGTCGCCATGTCTGGCGGCACTGGCCCATTCCATTCGCCCTGAGAACAATCGGTAAACACATACATTTCGTGCCGGACGAGCTTTGATCCATCCAGCACCCTGAGTCCCTCGGCCATCGCGGCCGACAGCGACATCGCTGGCGTGGCAGCGGCCAAGCGGTCGATACGCGTGGCGGCAGCAGCAATCGTGGGAGCAAAGGCCGCAGGACTTCCGGCTGTGTCGAGTACGGCCACTTTGCTCAGTGGCGGCAGCTTTTCAAAGAGCACGCGGGCCATCACTGCGGCCTGTTCCAGACGCGTGCGGTTGGCCTCGCGGAGCAACATTCTCGGCGAGGTGTCAAAGATAAACGCCGCCGCTACCGGCCCCTCTCCATCGGCCAGCCACCCAGCCCCACGCAGCACCGGCCGGGCCAGTGCAAGCGCCAAGAGCAGGATCGCTGCCATCCGTAATAAGAGCAGCAGCAGGTGGCTGAGTCGTAGTCGCCGGCGGTTGGCCACCGATTTCTCCCGCAAAAATCGTAGCGCGGGAAAGTCTCGCTTCACAGGCTTGCGCCGCATGATCAAGTGCAGCGCGATCGGCACGGCGACAAGCGCCGCCCCGCCGAGCAGCATCGGGGTCAAAAACGAAAGGACCATGAACTTTTTTTAGCACTTGCTGTGTGGTGCGTCAGAATCGATTGCGACGACTGACGAGATATTCCATCAGGGCACGGTCAAACTGCATGCTTGTGTCGAGGGGTACGTAGTCGATTCCTCCGTGAAAGCAAAATGTTCGGTAGTCTTCCCGAAAGGCCTGCACGCTTGCCACATACTGACGCCGGGCGGCATCGGCATCGATCACAAGACGGTCCTGCGTTTCTGGGTCAGTGAAGTCGACCATCCCGTCAAATGGAAATTTCACTTCTGCCTCATCCAGAATATGAAACACAATCACATCGTGGCCGCGGTGTCGAAGTCGCAGCAGGGCGTCTCGAATCGGCTCGGGGTCAGCGAGCAGATCACTGAAAATCATCAACAGCGACCGGTGCCGCAGCATCGCCGCCGCTTGCACAAGGCTTTTACCAATATCGGTTTTCCCTGATGGCTTGACTTTGGAAAGGATGGAGAGCACCTGCGCAATCTGCGATCGCTTCGAGCGAGCCGGCAGGCTGGCGTGCAGTTTTTCATCAAACACCATCAGCCCGCAGGGGTCCTGCTGGTGAACCATCAACCAGCAAAGCGCTGCTGCCAATGAGATTGAGTAGTCGAGCTTGGTGACTTGCTGCTGGTAGGTGTAGGCCATCGAAGCGCTTGTATCGATCACCAGATAGCCAGTGATATTTGTCTCCGCCTCAAACTTTTTGACATAGTGCTTGTCGGTCTTAGCGTAGACCAGCCAGTCGATGTCTTTGGGATCATCGCCCTGGGTGTAGCGGCGGTGCTCGCTAAACTCGACCGAAAAGCCCTGGTAGGGACTGGCGTGCAAGCCCTGTAAAAAGCCCCGCACGATGAACTGGGCGCGCAAGTCCAGCCTCGCGATCTGCCGCACCACTTCCGGCTTCAGATATTCCTCGACCGCGCGGACCATGCGTCCCTCTCACTTCACCAGCTTGGGAATCTCTGGTTCAGGAATCTCTCGTACCAATCGCTCCACGATCGATTCACTTGTCAGCCCGTCGGCCTGCGCCTGAAAATTTGTGGCGATGCGGTGACGGAGCACCGGCACGGCAATCCGGCGAATGTCATCCAGAGAGACACTAAATCGGCCGTCCATTGCCGCCATCGCCTTACCCCCCTGAATCAAGAATTGGCCCGCCCGAGGCCCAGCGCCCCAGTCCACCAATTCGGTCACATAGGCTGGCGCTTGCGCATCTTTTGGTCGCGTCGCACGCACGAGCCTAGCCACATACTTAACGATGTATTCGCTCACCGCCACGCTGCCGACCAGCTTTTGAATATTGACAATCGCCCGGCCGGAAAGCACCTTCCGCACCTCGGGCTTTTCCGATCGGGTGGTCGCCATCAATATTTGCTCCTCCTCCGGAGCCGTCGGATAGCCAACTTTGATGTTAAACATAAAGCGGTCGAGCTGTGCTTCTGGCAGAGGATAGGTGCCCTCCTGCTCGATCGGATTCTGCGTTGCAATCGTAAAAAATGGGTCCGGTAGACTATAGGTTTCTTGTCCCACAGAAACCTCTCGCTCCTGCATTGCCTGTAAGAGAGCTGCCTGTGTCTTGGGGGGGGTGCGGTTGATCTCATCGGCCAAGAGGATGTTGGTGAAGATCGGGCCTTCCACAAAGCGAAAGCTGCGGCGGCCGGTATCGTCTTCTTCCAGCACGTTGGTGCCCGTGATATCCGAGGGCATCAGGTCGGGCGTAAACTGGACTCGTTTAAAGCCAACATCCAAAATCTTGGCCAGCGTCGAAACCATCAATGTCTTCGCCAGCCCGGGCACGCCCTCCAGAAGGCAATGACCGCGAGTAAAAATCGCGGCGAAGAGCTGCTCGATCACTTCGTTTTGCCCGATAATCACCTTTTGCAGTTCCTCCTGCATTGCCTTTCGGTGCTGGGCGAATTCCTGCAAAATGTCGTCGAGCGTCTTGGTGCGAGGAGCTGTAGACACTGCTGTGATCCTTCCTTCTATATAGCCGTACTATGCTTAAGTCTACTTCTTTCATCCGTTTTTGGCCGACCAGTAAGTATTGACTGCCATCCTCCACGCAGCAAACGGGGGCGGCCGATCAGGCTTTAGGAGTACGAATGCCGCACTCCTGCAGCGTGGTTGACGGCTACACTACAGTTCTCACGGAAAAGCTTTTTCTTTCGGATCTTTTGCGGCTGCTAGCATCTAAAGCGAGCACTCGGTTGCTTACCCTGCTCTGAGGCCTCTCATGGATTTTTTTAAACGGTTGGCTCGCCTGACTCGTTTCCAGGCCATCCTGCTGCTATTCCTCCTGCCCACGTGGACGCCGGGGCTGCCTGTATGGACGGCATCGCTTTTTGCCGCCGAGCGGGACGCAGCTCCCTTGTCGCCAGAAAAAATCCAACGGTCGATTGAGAAGGCCCGCGACTGGCTGATCCGAGAACAGGAGGCGAACGGTTCCTGGGAGTGTGCCATGCGCACAGACGACACGCGCGTTGGGGCAACCTCACTGGTGCTTTTGGCGCTTGCCAATGCGGGACTCGAACCCAACCATGTAGCAATGCAGCGAGGACTCGAATGGCTGCGCGAGCAAAAACCGGAAGAAACCTACTCCGTTTCCTTGCAAACTCTCGTGTTGGCGATGCTCGCCCCCGATGCCGATCGGGCAATCCTCAATCGGAATGTTGAGTGGCTGGAAAAAAGTCAGGTCGCACA
>QWQJ01000045.1 GCA_003670865.1 Planctomycetota bacterium
AACACCTCTATATTTTGCTCGATTTTTTGCGAATCAAGGCTGAATACGACCGTATCGCATGGACGTTAAGGCCCGTGAATATGGCCCATCGCGTCCTGGCCGAGCGCGGCGTAGCCGATGCGGCCGAGGCGTGGCGTGGGCGGCTGCGGGATGAAACCATCGATACCGCCACGGCGCTTGTAACGCGACTCTCGGAACTTGAATCACAGTCGGGTGTGCGGCTTGTCAGTATCAGTGATCGCGTTCGTAGGCCATTCACCGCGACGCTTGAACAAGACGAACTGGAATCTCTGGTGGATCCAGCTGTCGCGGAGCTTTTCACAGGCCAGCCAGCCGGAGCCGGCGAGCGGCTCGAAGATCGCGCCCAAGCGTTTGTCGATGTGGCCAGTGGATCGGGAGTCGAGGTACCAGACTGGTTGGAGCGTTTGGGAACGGCCGTCAACAGTTCCATGGAACGCGCCGATGCTGGCTGGGTGCAGCGTCCGCCGATCGGCACACTGCCCGATGCCGTGCCGTGGCAGCCCATGGCGTGGGAAATTTTTCGCGATCGCTTGTCTTAACATAACGGCTCGAGCATCGTTATTTTTTCAAGACTCACACAGCGAAAATTGGTACGATGAGCCGCATGAGTGCAGCCGATCAATTTACCCGTGTGTCAACGCACAAAGAGCCCCTGGACCTGCATTACGGGGCTAGGCGACCCCTGGCAGTATGGCTGGGCGGACGGATTTCTTATGCCGCGTATGCTGCCATGGCCGAGCGTTTGGCGTGGGAGGTGTCGGAGCCCGACAAGCGGCCGCCAACGCTGTTGCTTTGTGAGTTTGAGCCCTCGATTACTATCGGACGGCTCGGATCGCGCAGCGACATCGATAGTACCGATGAAGAACTTCGCCAGCTCGGGCTGGAGGTGCGCTTTGTAGGGCGGGGGGGCGGTGCGGTCTTGCACGGGCCTGGCCAAGTCTGCGTGGCCTTTTTTTCAATGCTTGAAGACTTAGGGTTTGGCCGACACGATGCCGGGCCGTACGTGGAGCGATTAGAAATAGCTCTGGAGGAAGCAGTGCGGTCTTTGCGGTGTGGGGTGGCCAGAGATTCGCGGGCCCATGGAATTTTTGGCCGCACAGGAGTTCTCGTGAACGTGGGCGTCGCCGTGCGTCGGGGAGTGGTTTGCCACGGTGCATTTGTCAATGTGCAACCTTCGCTCGAGCTTTTTGGGCGTATCAAAACATTGCCCATGGTCTTGAACGGCATGGCGTATACGATGGGTTCGATTGAAGCGGATGTTCAACGCAAGGTGCGGTTGCAGGATGCACGGGCAGCCCTTGTGAGCCACTTGACCGAAGGATTTTTGTTTCCTCGATCGAATATTCACTCTGGGTTTCCGCTGCCGATCGTTGAAAAGAGACCCTCCAGCCACAAGGAGTCTGTCAGCCGTGTCGGATAATACGAGGCAACTGCCGGTGATCACGCTGCCCACTGATGCGGGGCTGGCGATGGCCCCGAACGAATTAGGGCAGCAGTCTCGTCGCCTGCCACCCTGGCTGCGTCGTAATCTGGAGCCGGGCGGTGGCCACGGCGAGACGGCAAGCTTGATTGCCGAACTGGGCCTCGAAACAGTCTGCTCCTCGGCAAAATGTCCCAACCGTCTGGAGTGTTGGTCGGCGCGAACGGCGACATTTATGATCCTCGGCAATGTCTGCACGCGGCCCTGCGGATTTTGTTCTGTGCCGAAGGGAAAAACAGAAGCGTTAGAGTTAGACGAGCCTCTGCGAGTAGCCGAAGCGGCGAAGCGTCTTGGTCTTAAGCATGTTGTGATCACAAGCGTAACTCGCGACGATCTTGCCGATGGCGGTGCCGACCACTTCCGGCAGACCATTGACGCCGTTCGTGCGGCAACGGGAGCCACAATCGAAGTGCTCGTGCCCGACTTCATCGGCAAAGAGGGCGCACTGGCACAGCTGATGGCAGCCAAGCCAGATGTCTTTAACCACAACACGGAGACAGTGCCACGGCTGTATCGCACCGTGCGAGGCCGCAAGAGTCACTATCCTTGGACACTCAAGTTACTTGCCGACGCCAAGAAAATAATGCCGACCGTCAAGACCAAGAGCGGTTTGATGCTCGGGCTGGGCGAAACCCACGACGAGCTTCTGGATGTCTTTGCTGATCTCCTCGAGCAGGGCGTCGATTTCCTCACGCTGGGTCAATATTTACAGCCCACGCTTGAGTCGTTGGCCGTCGAACGCTATCTGCCGCCAGAGGAGTTTGAAACGCTCGGTGCTTTGGCCCGCAGCATGGGATTTAAGCAGGTGGCCTCAGGGCCGCTAGTACGATCGAGTTACCACGCCCGCGACATGGCCGAGAACGGACTCGTGGAGTAGAGGCTTAAACATCGAAGTATTTGGCTCCAGGGCTGACGCATTATTTTTGTGGTCGTAGTGACTTTGCGGAGCGAAGTGGTATCGATCCGTCACCAGTCCGATGTTCGGTGCATGCGAGGGCATGGGAACGAAAGTGAGGGCATGGGGCCGAAATCCATCGTCTGGCGTTGGGATCGCCTCGCCGGAAAGATGATCATCAGCGATTGCGTCCGCCTTGACCCCACCCCCTATTCCTCTCCCTCAAGCCCGTGCTCCAGCAGCTTTTTGCGGAGCGTGTTGCGGTTGATGCCCAAGCGGATGGCTGCTTTGAGTTGCACTCCGTTGCAGGCGGCCAGCATTTGTGAGATCAATTCCCGTTCCACCCGACTGACGACGCGCTCAAATAGATTTTCATCATTTGGCCCACAGGTCGTCATGCCCTGTTCAACCAAGTCGCGGGCTAGACTATCGAGGTCACCACCGCGGCCGGGTAACAGAGCAGTGGCCTTGTCGCCTCGCATGGATGGCGGCAGCACGTCAAGCGTGATCTCATCGCCGGTCGCCATGACTACGCATCGCTCCACGACATTTTGGAGCTCGCGCACATTCCCCGGCCAGTGATATTTTGTCAACGCTTCCAGCACAGACTTCTGTACATGGACGACATAACGATCGTTCTCTTGGTTGTAGTGATCCAGAAAGTGGCTCAAGAGTTGGGGGATGTCTTCGCGGCGGGCACGCAAGGGAGGTAGATAGATCGGCACGACATTCAGACGGTAGTAGAGATCCTCGCGGAAGTTTTCTTTGGCAACTTCATCGAGCAATTCGCGATTGCTCGCGGCGATCACGCGGGTGTCGACGCGAATGGTCTCCGTGTCACCCACCCTTTGAAATTCGCGTTCCTGTAAAACTCGCAAGAGTTTGACCTGGAGTTTCGCAGTGGTGGAGTTGATCTCATCAAGAAAAATGGTGCCTGTGTGGGCAGCCTCGAAGCGGCCCGTGCGGTTGCCCACCGCGCCTGTAAATGATCCGCGCACATGGCCGAAGAGTTCGCTTTCCAGCAAGCTCTCCGAAAGTGCGCCACAATTGACTCTGACAAACGGGCCACTGCCGCGTGGGGAAAGCTGGTGAATCGCCTTGGCGACGAGCTCCTTGCCTGTACCGGTTTCACCGACGAGCAGCACCGACGCATTCGACACCGCAACGCGGCGGGTCATTGCGTAGACCTCCATCATCGCCGGACCCGAGCCGATCAAGCCCTTGAGCGGAGAGCCGGGTTTGTCTTCAGGGAATTGGCCGTGAGTGCTGGGCATCAGGGAGGGGGTTGGATTGTGTGCGGGGCGTCTCGATGGCATCGATGACGGCGCCGATCGCTTGGCGGTGGTCTACGTCGGTGATCCGATTGTACCGAGTGAAGGTTGCCAGAAGCGTTTCGGTTTCAAGTAAAACCCCAAATTGCTTGACGCTTCCCTGAAAGCCTGTAACCGCTAGGTTTCTGCTCGTGGCGAGCAGGTCTTCGCGCTCTATTTCCCGCAGGATCGCCTGCTGAGCACGGGCATCTCCAAGGATCGAGAGCAGGGAAAGAGCAGGAGAAAAGAGTGTCTCGTGGCGAAGTGCCAGGGTAGCCGTAGGAACGGCAGCCGAAATATCCCAGCCTCGGCGGGCGAGTGATCCAAGTAGCAAAAGCGATTGCCGAGCCTGTACCAGACGGATCGCAGCCAGCTCTTTTCGTGCAGCCGGCAAAGCCGCTGATGGCCCAGCAATCTGCGCAAGGACATCTGGAAAACGCGACTCTGCAATCACCTTACCGGAGTTATCATCAAGCGTGGGTTGAAAAAAGCTGTCGAGCCGATCGACAATCGCCACGCCAGGGACCTCAGAAAACATCGTGTCCAATCGCGAACAAAAGGTTTTGTGATCATTGTGATCCAGAGGATCGACGACAATCATTACGGCCGGATTCTCACCATTCCCGGGGCTGCGGATAAATCCCACGGTTTCCAAGACTGTCGGAGTGAGGACTCTTGCCGAGACCATGACAAGTACGGTGTCGCTGCTGTCACGGGACTTTAAAATAGCATCTCTTCCGCTGGACACCCGCACCGTCTGGTAGCCGAATCGTGAAAGCCCTGTCGCCATCGACTGGGCAATCCCAATGTCTGGGTGGGCAACGATCGCGCGGTCGATGCCTATTGATGTGGCTGCGTGCAGGAGCGTCTTTACAACTTGGCTTGAACCTTTGTACGGCCCGTCGCCGGCGGCAACCGCCAAAGAACGGGCTGCCGTAAACCGTAGCGTGCCATCGGGCACAGCCAAGGCCCGCAGCAGTGCCTTCCGCACAGAAGCGGAAAGCAGCGGGGCTTCTGTCTCCTTTTCCGCGGCTGTGGAGCTTGCATTGCCCAGAGCCTGCGCTGCTGCCGCTGCCGCTGCTAGCAGGCCGCGATCAACAGCCATTTCAAGGATGTCGGCAACAGAATCAGCATTGAAACCCTCGGGCCCAGAGAGCACATCCCGAAGTTGGGCGGGCTGAATCTCTTCAAGCGCCCGGAGCGGATCGTCTCTGAGTGCCAGAAGTGCCTCTAACTGCGTTAGCAAAACTAAATTCACGACGCTGGGATCGATTGCGTTGAGAGCCTGAAGATCACGGGCCAGATGCAAGGCATCCAGTGCCCGCGCTGCCCGGGGTGGCAGATTGCTTCGCTGGATCCGTTTTTCTTGGGGAATCCAGATAAAGCGTTCCACGGTCGGTTGAATGGTCGCCTCGGCGAGCGGCAGGCCGGCTGGCGAAAGGAGGCGGTCGAGGCGACGAGCCACAAGCGGGATGGCAAGATCCGCATCGAGATTGACGCTGCTGGCAAGACGCAGGGCGGCGATGGCGCGGCGCTGGACGGGGGGGGCCTTGGCAACGAGTGCCGGCGCTAGCAGGTATTCAAAAACATCAGTCGCTTCGCAGGCACAGAGCCCCGCAATCACGCCGTTCCAATGGGAGTCGGCATCCGATCCTAGCCACGCCAGCAAGGGCTGCCGGGCGTTGTCCCCCATCTCTTTGAATAAGCCTCGGCCAATGCTGCGGGCCTGTTTCCCCGGGGCATCGGTGGTCTCTAAAAGATTGACTAAGACAGGAATCGCATCAACGCCAACCCGGGCTAGACGATCGGCTGCAATCACCCGCGTCGCGACAGACTCGCTCCGCAGATCGGCGATGGCTTTTGCCAATTTCACTGGGTCACGTTGTCTCAGACTGGCTGCCTGCTGAATTTCGTTGAGAAGCGGCCTGACATTGGCCTGCAAATCTCCAAGCACTCGATCCAATCGAGCCAGCGTTCCGGCGTCGGTGGCGTCGCCCACATCGGCCAGCATTTCCAGGCGAGCGTCGCCGGCTTTATCGAACAGATCCTTGAGGCGGGCAAAATACTGTAGCGAGATGCTGTAGGCTTCAACCTCAGCCGAGCGAACGCAAGCATCAAAAAATTCCAGTGGCGTGGTGCGCGGCGGTTGGGCAAGTGAATCGACAACCGACTGCGCGAGGGGATCGAGTCGCTTCTCTGCCGGAGATTGAGCAACAGCGGCCCCACATCCCAAGGCGATTGCCGCAAAGAGGAAAGCAGCCGCCTTGTCGATCACGGTGCGTTGAGTCTGTGCTGCCATACAGCTAGTTGGTCGGCCACTTGGACCGGTGCAGTCGAGCCGAAACTGACCATCCTCTCAACCGCCCTGGATGCCCCAAGTGCGCTACGAAATGAGCTTTTCCAGTTTGCATATTCTCGCCCAAACTCCTCATCGGAAAGCTCTGCCAGCGAGACTCCCCTTGTCATGGCCCTGCGCACAAGGTGGCCGACCGCCTCGTGGGCCGTCCGCTGCGGCACCCCCGCTGCGATCAAGGCCTCCATCAGACTGGTGGCATCGAGGTGGCCCCGTTCGAGAGTGGCTGCCACCCGGGCGTGGTCAAACTTTGTGCCCGCTACTAGTGGCGCTGTCACGCCAAGCATCGCCTCCAGCGTGTCGATGGAGTCAAAGATTGCCTCCTTATCTTCCTGCAGATCGCGGTTGTAGGCGGTGGGCAGGCCCTTGAGGAGCACAAGTAAAGCCTGCACATTGCCGATCATCCGCGCCGACTTGCCTCGCACCAGTTCCAGCACATCGGGATTGATCTTCTGCGGCATAATAGAACTGCCGGTACAAAAACGTTCTGGGAGTCGTAAGAAGCCAAACTCTTCTGTGCTCCAGAGGATCCACTCCTCAGCCCACTGTGAAAGATGAACTGCCGTGAGTGAAAGCACAAAGGCAAGCTCACAGACAAAGTCGCGATCGCTGGCTGCATCGAGGCTGTTGGCGGCGACTGATTCAAAATCGAGGGCGTGCCGCACATGCTCGCGGTCGATCGGCAGACTCGTGCCAGCCAATGCACCGGAGCCCAGTGGCAGGATGTTGGTGCGTGACCGACAGTCGGCCAGGCGTTGTCGGTCGCGTTGAAATTTTTCACACCATGCCAGCAACTGGTGTGCAGCCAGCACGGGTTGGGCCCGTCGTAAATGCGTGTAGCCAGGAATCACAAGGCCCGGCTCTCGCTGCGCAAAGTCAAGAAACGCCCGTTGCACTTCATGCAGGCCGCTATCAAGGCGATCGATGGCGTGGCGGCAGTGAAGCCGCAAGTCGGTGGCCACTTGATCGTTGCGGCTGCGGGCTGTGTGCAACTTTCGGCCGGTGTCGCCGAGTCGAGCAGTTAAAGCCGATTCAATGTGGAGGTGGATGTCTTCCTTGGCGGCGGTAAATTCAAACTCTCCACGAGCAATTTCGCTGCGAATCTCTTCGAGTCCAGTGACAATTTGCGAGGCTTCTTCCGCTGAAATGATTCCGCAGACGGCCAGCATACGGGCATGGGCGATTGAACCGTCGATATCATCATTGGCCAATCGCTTGTCAAACGACACACTCTGGGAGAAGGCCTCGACACGCTTATCGGTCGGCTCCCGAAACACGCCGCCCCACGCCTTTGACGACTTTGGCGGATGGATCGAGTCTGGCACGGCTGATTCCTGCAAAAAAGGAGGAGGTAAGGAGGACCCAAAGCAGGGCAACTAAGAGCCTACTCTGTTATGCCCGACAAGGAAAATCCACCCGCAATGCGGCTTCCGCTACATTGACTCTCTATGACGACGCCCGAAGATTTTCTTGCCCCTGCCGGTCGCCTCGCGGCTCGTCTGCCCGGCTGGGAATCACGGCCGCAGCAAATCGAGATGGCAAACCTGATTGCTCTAGCGATCGCCGATCGAAAGCACGCGATCGTGGAGGCGGGCACGGGGGTGGGCAAGAGCCTTGCCTACCTAGTGCCGGCGGTCTTAGCGGCCACTGCCGATCAGATCGATCAGCCACTTCCCGCGGAACCAGATCCGAGTGACCAAACGGAGCAGGCTGAGCCTGCCGGAACGACCGCCCAGCGGCCCCGCCGAATCGTGATTTCAACCCACACAATCGCGCTTCAAGAACAGTTGATCAGAAAAGATATCCCGCTGGTGGCTGCCGTTATGCCACGAGAGTTTTCTGCAGTGCTCGTCAAAGGACGGGGTAACTATGTCAGCCTGCGGCGACTGACGCTGGCACTTGAGCGATCAGGCAGCCTCTTTCAAGAAGATGACGACCAGAAACAACTCCATGAGCTCAGTGCATGGGCTAAACACACATCAGATGGGTCGCTGGCCGATCTGCCCTTTGTGCCGAGCCCAGCTGTCTGGGAAGAAATCCAAAGCGATTCCGGCAATTGCATGGGCCGGGCCTGCCCGAGCTATCAGCAGTGCCACTATTACGCCGCGCGACGCCGCATGGCGCACGCCCAAGTGCTTGTCGTCAATCACGCACTCTTCTTTTCCGATCTTTCATTGCGACGGGGCGGTGCGAGCTTGCTGCCCAATTACGATGTTGTGATCTTCGATGAGGCGCACATGGTGGAGGGAGTGGCTGGGGAGCACCTGGGGATAGGAGTCTCGAGTGCTTCCATCGAACGAGTGCTCGCCAAGCTCTACAACGAACGCACTCATCGAGGCTTGCTAGTGCACTACTCGATGAAAGATTTAGAACTGGCCGTGCTGCGCTGCCGGCGTGCGGCGGAGGAGTTTTTTAGCACCGTGCGTGAGGCAATGGGCGACGAGAGTGACGGTCCTTGGCGGGTGTCGGAGCCGAGGATCGTGGCCAATACGCTGGGCGATGTCTTGGGGAGCTTGTCCAGAAAACTGCGGGCAGCGGCCGAGGGAATCTCAAGCGAAGCAGAGCGACACGATTTTTTTTCGCTGGCCGATCGGCTCACTGGCCTTGCCGGGTCGATCCATGCTTGGCTTGAGCAAGCGGAGCCGGGATGCGTGTGGTGGGTCGAATCGCAGCGTACGCGGAGGGGCCGGGAGCGAATCAAGCTCTCCAGTGCACCGGTCGATGTGGGGGCCATGCTCAAGCGAGAACTTTTTGACCGCATCGGCACCGTTGTGCTCACGAGCGCTACATTAGCCGTTGGCTCACCTGCACCGGAAGCATCGGCAGAGCCCGAAGTCGATCCGTTTGTATTTTTACGAAGTCGCTTGGGCCTGACAGCAGCCATGAGTAAGCGGCTCGGCAGTCCATTTCATTATGAACAACAAGCAGAGCTCATCCTCGTTGATCGCCTGCCAGATCCCAGCGATCGCACGGCCTACGACAAGGCTGTAATAGCTATGATCCGCCGCTATGTCGCCCGCAGTAAAGGCCGAGCGATGGTGCTGTTTACGAGTCTGACATCGTTGGCAACAGCGTCGCGGGCTTTGGCTGGTTGGTGTGTTCAAAATGGCTATCGACTTGTCAGTCAGGCCGACGGCTTGAATCGCTCGCAGATGCTCGACGATTTTCGTGAAGGCCCAGCCAGCGTACTCTTGGGAACCGATGGATTTTGGCAGGGGATCGATTTGCCAGGCGAGCAACTTGTCACTGTCATCATTACAAAGCTGCCTTTTGCCGTCCCCGACCGACCACTTGTCGCTGCCCGCATCGAGGCGATCCGCGCTGCAGGGGGTAATTCATTCATGGACTACCAGCTCCCCGAAGCAGTGCTCAAACTCAAGCAGGGCTTTGGGCGATTGGTGCGGACTCACGACGACCGTGGCACGGTCGTTATCCTCGATCCTCGATTGCTCACAAAGCCCTACGGCCGTGTTTTCCTCGAAAGCCTGCCGCCAGCCCGTGGCCTGATTGAGCCATTCGAGGCCATCCACAGTCACGTGCCGGTCGAGTGAGGCTGAAGCTAAAAAGACCCGGAAGTTCTAGCAGCCAATCGTTCGCATGGACAGCATGTTGTAGAGTGCCGGTCGATCGCCTATCCTTTCATTTTTGCGTTCTTTCAGCAATGCCTTCAATCAGCTCTAACGTAGCGAATGAACGACTCTGACCCCTCACTTTTACCCATGGCGAGATCAAGAAAATGGCGAGACCAGCAATCATGAAACCCACAGGCTTTCTCACGCTCGTCGCGATAGCGCTTACGGCCGCTGCCCCGCTCCATGCGTGGGAGCCAAGCGGCGCCGATTTGGATCAGGCAATCGCGAGCGGTGATTTCACGAAGTACGCAGAAAGTGCCAGCGTGTGGCTCAATGAAAAGGTGGCGGGTAATCTCAGCCAAGACGCACTCTTGGGGCTGATCAAAGAGCCGGCGGTTCTCTCCGCAATCGATCAGCGACAACTGATTGCCAAGATTGGTGCCGATCCGCTGGCTGCTTTTTCCAAAGCCGATCCGGCTCATCAAGCGTTCCTCGGATGGCTTTTTAAGAATACAGCCGCTCTGGATCTTTTTCTGGAAGGTTGCGTGCCGCTGGGACTGGCTGCCCGTGATCAAAACAACTACACGATCGGTATCAAGGCCTTGGAAATCTGGCAGAAGATTCAGGCAGCCGATGCAGATTCGAAGGAAGGCCTATGCCTCAAGATTGCAATTGCCACAAGCATCGCTCCCCCCGGGACAGGTGCTCCGGGCGCTGGGCATGTGAAGCCGGCGGTCGATCCAGTCGACAGATACAAACACTTTAAAGAAGCTCACAAAAATAAAGAGCTCGTTGCTAGCTTTGAGAACCTCAGTGTCTGGGAACTCGAAAAGGTAGTGCAGTCAGGCGCTTCCAATGAGGACTTGGCTTGGGGACGGGAAATGATCCGGTCGTGGCGGCCCGATCTTCTGAATGATGAAATGGTGGTCAATTCAACGAGCTTCGTCTGGCGTAGAAATGCGCCCCCGATGTATTATCCGTTCAAGGGCATGAAAGATGTCATGGCGGGTGGCGGCAAGTGTGGCCCGAGATCATCGTGGTCAGTATTTATCTGCCAAGCCTGCGGCGTTCCGGCGATCGGAGTGGGCCAGCCTGCCCATGCCTGTGTGGCGTATAAGTCGGACAATCCAATGGTTGAACCGCAGCCCGGCAGTCATTGGAAGGTTGGATTTGGTGCGGGCTGGCAGGTTTCAAAACTTGAGGGCATGGGTGGTCCTGATTTTCTTGCCGCGGTCGAGAGTCGAATGCAACGCAAGGAGTTTTTGCAGGTAGAACACCTGCGTGGGCTGGCTGCTTCACTCTCGGAGGCCGATAAGACTGGCGCTGTTCTAGAGGTTGCGCGTGGCATCCAAGCCTCGCTGAAAGCTGCCAAGACCGATCTGACTGCATCGCTCAAGGCAGAGGAAGCTGAGGCTGATCCGGGCGTCAAGGCTGCAGCTATAGCTCCAGCACCGAAAACGGCTGCAAAGGTTGATCCCACAGCTCCTCGATCAACAGAGACCGTCAAGGCCAAAGACGGTGTGCTGCACGTTGAGGCCGCCTCATTTGCAAAGACAGGCGGTCAGAATTCCTGGGGAGGTCAGTTACCACATGTGCTGGTCCACAACACTCCAGATGGTGGCCACCAAGTCTTCTTTCAACAGCAGATGCAGAGTCAGTGGGCTGACTATCTAATCGATGTGCCGGAGAGTGGGACCTATGAGGTTCTCATGAAGGCCGGTTGCGTCAACGACAGCCAGTCTTTAGAGGTGTGCTTGGGCAGCACTGTCCTGGCTACGGTGCCAATCCCGCTGACGTACGGACTGTGGCAGGAGACAGCTCCTGTAGAACTCAAACTTGAAAAAGGAGTGCAGACACTGCGAGTGCAAACGCCCACGATCGAACACAAGCGGGGCATTGCTCTGCAATGGTTTGAACTGAAGCGAAAGGGCTGAGAGTCATTGCACAAATGGGTTGTCAGCGTTGAGACCCTGAGTATGTGCGCATGATCTTTACTTACTACCGCAGAGTCTCATTCATTAAGGCTCCGCAGTTCCCGTGTTGTGTGTCGGAGCAGCATGGCCGTCTGGATGTCTCCCTACGATCCCTCTACCATGCTCGTGAGGGTGTCGGCCATGTCGCTCAACTCGCGAGCCAGAGCGGAGATCCGAGTGCCGGCAGCAGCAGTTTCTTCCGCGTTGGCGGCATTGGACTGCGTGACTGTGTTCATTTGACTGACTGCACGATCGAGTTGGGAAATGCTTTCAGCCTGTTCGATGCTCGCGACGGCCACTTGATTCGTCAAGGCCGCGGCGTCTGAGGAATTCTTGATTGCGGCGATGGCGTGAGACATGCAAACCATCGCCTGTTTACCGCGGTTGGCTGCTTCTGCAGCCGAGCCAGACTTACTCTGTGCTGAACCGGCGTTGCTTGCGTTGTGCCGAGTCATACCGGCAATCAGTCGCAGCGAACTGCCCGCCTGTTCCAGTGAAGCAGCCTGTTGCTGCGAACTGTCCGCCAGAGATTCACTGCCACTGGAAATTTGTGAAACACCAGCCGCCACATCGCCTGTCGTTCCATTGAGGATGCCCACGATTCGCTTGAGTGGCCCGGCAATGCTTCGGGTTATGAGCAGCACGATCATCGCCGAGACCAGCCACGCCAGTCCAGCTGATACCAGTGCCAGCATCCGCAATTGCCGGTAGGAGTCCAACCGCTTGTCGAGCAGGGCATCGAGAATGTCGGCACTCTCTCGCCACAATTGAAAACAAGCCACCCGCGCTGTTTCCGCCGAAAGAATGAGCGACGTGATGTCGCCCGTGTTCACGGCGTCGGTATCTGTCTCTTGACACTCGACCATTTCTCACGCAAGCGATCGGCAGTGGTTCGATACTGTTCAATCGCTGGCGGGAGGAGAGACTGCATCTTTTCAAGCCGACCGTAGAAATTATTATCTTCGGCTAGGCTGGTCGCGAAATCACCAGAAATGCGACTCATGTCGGCCCCGAATTGCTAGGCTCCCACGGCCATTTGTATGCGGTCATCAGCCGAGATCGCAGACTGGTTTACAAGGTCGTCAAAAAAGAGAACTGTTTGGGCATAGCGTCGCTGGGTTTCGGGCAGGGCCAGTAATGTGACGTCCAGCAGGTAATAACTGTCGAGGTCGGGATCAAAAATTAAATAGGATGTATCGCCAGCGTGCTTGATCATCAGTGCAATGCGATCAAGCAGTGTGTTGTGGGCCTGATCGCTCTTGACTGGTGACATGCTTTGGAAAGTCGGCTTGAACGAACCCCACTCTTTTTCGAGCATCTGCGGCATAACTTCTAAGCAGTTGCGGCTTCCCAAACCTTCGGCTGTAAACTGCAGGGTGTTTGCAGAACGCTGGCCGGCAGCCCGCAGATCGAAAAATGCTAGATCGATGGCAGCCCGCTTATCAGCCAGTTTGGTCCGTAGGCTCTTATCCCCAGCGAGCACGCGGCGGCTTAGCAATTGGTGCTGTGGAAGATGCTCACAAAATGCTCAAGCGGTCGCTGGTAGGCATTGCCAGCCTTTTCTAATTCAGAAAAGGTAATGTCTGCATTGATGCCACTGACAACAAAATAGAGAAGCACAGTGATGGGCAGGGTGTAAGCGATGCTGATGAGCATCAGGCGTCTGGAAATGCTCATGCGGTCGATGAAGGCGGTCATACAGTAAAATTCACAAAGTGTTTGTCAAGGTTAAAAAGGAGAGAATAAATAGGGAGCGCGTAGGGTTTAGGTTGATAAAGTCGGCCTGCGTGACAGAGCCTGTACGATTGCCTCGGCAATGTGTGGCAGAGGCAAAATCTGTTGCACCGCACCGGTCTCGATGGCTGCCCGAGGCATGCCGTAAACAACGCATGTGCTTTCGTGTTCTGCGATCGTTTTGCCGCCGGCCTGACGAATCGCGGCCATCCCCTGTGCGCCGTCGCTGCCCATCCCCGTCAAGAGTGCCGCCACCAGATGGCTGCCGGCGGTTTCGGCGGCCGAATGAAAGAGCACGTCAACCGATGGCCGGCAATGATGGATCGGCGGGCTTTGCGATAAATGCACGCGGTAGCCCTCCGCTTGCCACGACACGCTCAAGTGGAAGTCGCCCGGTGCGATCACACACATGCCTCGAGTGAGCAGCATTCCTTCTTCGGCCTCACACACATCAAAGCCGCACAGGCCGTTGAGTCTGGCCGCCACAGCCTTAGAAAAATAGGGGGATATATGCTGCACAATGGCGATCGGCGGTAGTTTGTCGGGCAGGTGAGGCAACAGCGTTCGCAGCGCCTCAACACCTCCTGTGGAGGCCCCGATGACGATCAACTGGCGGGGATCGACGCGATTGGTGTACGGCGATGGCGGGCTGACAGGCAGCGCTGGCGAACGAGTTACAGCAGTCGGCGAGGCCACGGCTTTTCGAGCAGAAGTTTCTCCAGAGGGCGTTGTCTGCGAAGTCCCTGGGGAAGGCAAGGCGCGATCTCCCTGCTTTCGTACCGTTCGAAATTGGCTGGCGGCCGCGGCCGCTTTGACGTGGTAAGCGAGTTTGCCGGCCAGTTCACCGACCGACATCGTGCCACTCGGCTTGGCCAAAACATCGACCGCTCCAGCCTCCATCGCATCCAGCGCCGCTTGTGATCCGGCCTGCGTGAGAGAACTGACCACGACCACCGGCATCGGGTGGTGTTGCATCAATATTCTGAGGAATGTCAAGCCGTCCATGCGGGGCATTTCCAGATCGAGCGTTAATACATCGGGGTTGAGCCGCACGATTTTTTCCCGCGCGACATAGGGGTCACATGCCGACCCCACGACCTCGATATCCGGGTCTTGGCTGAGTGCATCGGTGATCGCTTTGCGAACGAGTGCCGAGTCATCGACAACGAGAACGCGGAGCTTGGGTGGCTGGAAAGCAGTCATAAGGCTCTCATGGCTTTCACTCAGAACAGATAAAAAAGCTGGTCATTCCGGACGCATATAAATACTTGGCCAGACGGGCTTGAGACTGTGGCGGATACCGATCAGACTCTCCGAGTGACCCACAAACAGATACCCCCCCGGCGCCAAGTGCGCCGTGAGTTTTTCGAGCAACAGGCTCCGCT
>QWQJ01000124.1 GCA_003670865.1 Planctomycetota bacterium
AGCCATGTGTTGGTTGTTCTGGGCGACGGCGCTGAAGCCACGCTGCTGACAGAAACAGCCGGTGGCGGAGCGATGGGATCGCTGGGCGGATTTCACTGTGGCAGCACAGAACTTGTCGTCGGGCCCGGGGCGCTTTTGCGAATGGTAAACTTGCAAAACTGGAATACGGGAGTCTGGCACTTCGCTCGCCAAAAAGCGGTTATCCATACGGATGGTCGCTTGCAGTGGACGCTCGGTGCCCTCGGCAGTCGGCTTTCACAGGTAGCGCAGGACGTTGCCCTTATTGGCCGCGGTGCTCACGCCCAAGTCAATGGGGTGATGTTTACCGAGGGCCGCCAGCAACTCGTGTACAACACGCTACAACACCACTCGGCTCCCGATTGTCGCAGCGACTTACTCTATAAAGGCGCCCTGCAAGACCGCTCGCGATTGGTGTGGAGGGGCATGATCAAGGTCGACAAAATCGCCCAGAAAACAGACGGCTATCAGCGAAACGACAACTTAATGCTCTCTCGTGAGGCCCGCTCCGACTCGATTCCTGGGCTGGAGATCGAGGCCGACAATGTGCGTTGCACGCATGGTGCCACCAGCGGCCGCGTCGATGAGGAGCAAATATTTTACGCACAGGCGCGGGGCCTATCGGCCGACGAAGCCGCCCGTCTTGTCGTGGCGGGATTCTTTCAACAAGTGTTTGACCGCATCACGATTGGGCCTGTCCGAGAGGCCCTTGCTCGGGCCATCGGCACCCGTATTCGACGCGTGTCGTAAGGCCTTTTTTTGTAGCTCAGTTGTTGCGTGGTCTGTATGAGGAGTGTTCATGGCTGACTTTGTTCGAGCGGCAGATATTTCGGAACTAGTCGATCCCGGCAAGATGCTGGTCGATGTCGATGGCGAGATGGTTGCACTCTTTCTGGTTGATGGCACTTTTTATGCGATCGACGATGTCTGCACGCACGATGGCGGACCGCTGGTTGAGGGTGAACTCAACGGCTACAAGATCGCCTGCCCACGACACGGCGCACGATTTGACATTCGCACAGGTGCTGCCCTGACCATGCCTGCGGTACGGGGCACGCGGGCCCATGATGTGAAAGTCGAAAATGGTGGCGTGTGGGTGCGTTTGGGGTCTTTGGGAGCTACCGATGGCCCGATGTCGCATGCCACAAGTGCGGCCAATGGTTTTGAAGCCACTGGCCGACCGCTGCCGGCTGCTGTGCTGGCGACAACGGCCGCACAACAAACGGCTCTGACTGCTCAAGAGACTGTTGCACCGTCGACCACTGTCGCTTCTAGAACCACTGCTGAGATCGAAGTGGGGAGCGTCTCCACAGCCGTCCTCTGCGAAGACTCCGTCCGCGAGCTGCTTAAAAAAGTCATTGATCCAGAGCTATTTGTCAACATCGTTGATCTGGGACTGATCTACGGCGTCACGCTCTCGCCTGCAGTCGATCTGCCTGGCAAGCAGCATGTGGCGATCGATATGACGATGACGAGCCCTGCCTGTCCGGCGGGCCCGCAACTGATTGCAGACACAAGGCGATCGGTGGGCGCGCACGAGGATGTCTCGGCAGTCGAGGTGCGAATCGTCATGGATCCTCCGTGGACGCCCGACCGCATGACCGACGCCGCTCGCGACTCCCTCGGTATTTTTTAATCCCTGCCCTGCCACTGATTATTTTATCCGATTACGTTCGCACAAGACGCGATCTGCCAAAACGGCGATAGGGCATGAAAGTTAGGGGGTGCCTAACGGATCCCCTTTTCTTATTTCTGAGGCTGCACTATGCGGGTGGTGCTCTATGAGTGGTCCTGCTCCGGAGGCTTATGCGGACCCGATGCAGATCAGATTCTTAACAGTCAGACCGCAATTCCGAAGGTTACAGCGAATGGCTTGAGGGAAAAACTCGCAGCCGAAGGGCGGGCGATGCTCGAGTCACTTGCCCACGATGCCGCTAAGGATACTTCGCTCAATGTCACTGTGCTGATCGATCAGGCAGGACGAGTCGCCCTGCCTGAAATCCATGTGCCCGCTAGCGTACGGGTCTGCCAGGTTCACGCCCAATCAGAGATTGATGTGCTGGCTCGCCTAGCCGCCGAGGCCGATTGGACATTGATCGTTGCTCCGGAAACGGCCGGCATCCTCGCCGCTCGGGTGGCGGCCGCCCGAATGGCTGGTGGGCGCGTGGCCGCGCCGAGCGCGCGTTTCATGGCAGTGGCAACCGACAAACAGGCAACCTGCCTGGCGTTGGCCGCCGCAGGCGTGCCTGTTCCAGCCGGAGGCACGCTGAATCCGTCACGGCCACTACCTCAAGGATTTTTTCTGCCGGCAGTGCGGAAGGCTCGCGGAAGCGCTAGCGGCGACGGCCTAGAGATCGTGAATCGATACGAAGAAAACAGCCGGCAACACGATCGGAATACCTTGGATTTATCATCACTTCACAAAACTACCACGCCTGCACGTCACTCGCAGCGAGTAGAAGCGTTTATTGAAGGCTTGCCCGTAGGGGTATCGTGCTTGTGCGGCCCACTGGGAATCACTCTGCTGCCAGCCGTACAACAGCTCTTTTCAACGGGCGTTTCGCCCGACTATCTTGGCGGCAGCCTGCCCTTGACTGACGACCTCAACACCCGGGCACATGAATTAGCCCGCCGCGCACTGGTTGCGCTCATCGATCACTCGTCGGCCGATCCTCTAGAGACTTGCGATCAGAATCTGACGAGTAAAGGTTCTGCGGCCTGTGGCTGGGTGGGAGTCGACATGATCCTCGGGGCTCGCGAGGATGGACGAGGTGACCGCGTTCTTGAAATCAATCCCCGCCTGACAACGTCGTTTGTCGGCCTTACACAACTCTTCCAAATGAGCCTCGTGCGGGGCATACTCGATGCCGCCTCAGGCTTGGATGTAAATCTTCGTCACTCGCGTGATCCTGGCTGGCGGATTGATTTTGATACGGCGGGGCAAATGATGAGCATGCCATGACAAAACCAGATCCGGCCGTCATTGCCTTTGACATCGGCGGTGCCACGCTCAAGGCCGCTGACGGACTGGGCTGGATCCACAGCGAACCGTTTGAGCTGTGGAGACGCTCCAGCCAACTTTCAGATCGTCTCGCTCACATTTTGAAAGAAGCATGCCCTCGCCGCGTTGTAGCCACAATGACCGGCGAGATTGCCGACTGCTATCCATCCCGTCAGGCCGGCGTGCGACAGATCGTCGAATCGCTCACGCAAGCCATGCAGGTGGCTCGACTCCAAGGCAGCCCTGAGTTTTATGCCGTCGATGGCTCACTGATTTCCGCGGATGAGGCACTGGCTTGCCCACTGTCAATCGCCGCAGCGAATTGGCACGCAGTCGCAAGATTGGCAGCAGCCTTCTGCACGACTGACCGCGCTCTTATGATCGATATTGGCTCAACGACAACCGACATCATCGCCATTGCCGATCGCGTTGTGCTGCCACTGGCCAGTGACGATTTTACTCGAATGGCATCCGGTGAACTGGTCTACACAGGCGTCGAACGCACTCCGATTGCCGCCATCGTGCGGTCGCTTCCACTGCGTGGAACGCTTCACCCTGTGGCAAGCGAATTATTCGCGCAGTCCCAAGATGTTTGGCTGTTGCTGGGCGGCCTCCTTGAGAGCGACTGTGCACACCCAACGGCCGATGGCGGTCCAGTGACGCGCGATGCGGCACGGATCCGCATGGCACGCATGATGCTCGCTGACCCCGAATTAGTCTCGCTCGAAGATGCTCTGGCTGCAGCAGAGTTTTGCGCTCAATCCCAAAGCCAATTACTGGCTCGGAGCTTTTCCCAAGTTATCGATACGATCGGCTGGCAGCCAACCTGCCTCGTACTCTCGGGCCACGGCGAGTGTTTGGCGAGAAAAGTGATCGAGCACTTTGGCTTAAGTGGGGAGCTTGTGTCGCTGCCAAACCAACTGGGTCGTGATCTTTCGCGAGTCGCGCCGGCCCACGCACTCGCCCTGATTGCCCGAGGGCTTTTGGCATGAGCCATCTCCCGACAGATGAACGAACTTCTCCGCTGGCAATTCCTCGCACCAACGACTGGCAGATGGGAGTGCTGCGAGGCAATGCTCTTGAGAATGAGCTCTTGCATGCACAGCGATCCTTGGTTCTCAAACTTGGCGGCAGCTTGCTAGCACACGCCGCCTGGCCGAGACTTGTTACGAATCTTCTCCAGAGTCTCCCGCAGCGACCGCTGTTTGTGATCGTCGGCGGTGGAGCTATCGTCGAGGGCTTGCGAGCCATCGATGCAGCAGCACCGCAACCGTCCGACGTCATGCACGCGCTAGCGATTCATGCCATGGGACTTACGGCGAGGCTGGTTGCTCGTGTTCTTGGCCTGCCCTTGGTCGAAGCTTTGCCAGAAGGCGGTCCGACTCTAGGCCTGCTCGGGGCCGCCAGCACCGAGCCCCGCTGCCGCGTGCTCGATGTGCCGGCATGGCTGGCCAGTAGCAAGCGGGCTGCATCGCTTCCGGTGGGCTGGCATGTGACGAGCGATTCAATTGCAGCCCACGCGACCACCCTTTGCAACGGCGATCTGCTCCTCGCTAAAAGCGTGCCACCGCCCCCCTGCCCTGGCAATCGATTAGAGCTTACATGGCTCGCAAAAGCCGGCTGGGTGGATCATCATTTTCACGAAGCAGCCGTGCCGCTGGCATCCATTGGCTGGGCGGCACCGTTCACACCTCAATCCAAGAGCTAGTCCCACCACCACTGGTTGCTAGCGTTTGAGTCCGGCCGCGAAGCTAGCGCTGCGGTGCGGGAGGCAGCGATGTCGAGCATTTGTTCTGTGTTGGCGGCAAACTCCCAAGGCTGAAATTGCACGCCTCCGGAGGCGCTGACAATCCAGCGACTCCCTTTCTTGATGCCACTGGCAACGGTTGGCACCGAGGTCGGCACTTCGTAAACAGGCAGAGCCATCTTTTCTTCATCAAGCAAAACGCTCAAGTCGAGGCCAGCTCGCTTGTCGAGTTGACGACCATGAATCAGCGCCGCCACAACGGCCAGATCGATGCAGTTTAAGAGTTCCGCAAAAACAGGCTGCTTATCTGCCAGTTTCTCGTAGTGTTCAGTCATCGAGTTACACCATTTTTCGGCAATTTTATCCCCTGCCGCTTTACCCCGCTGCATGCCTTCCTTGCCGAGAAGATCATTTTCAGTCAAGCACTTCATGCGACGGCCAGTGATTCGCCAGGCCAATTCATCTGGATCACGCGCGATTGGATCGTACGAAGCCTCCAACCAAAATCGCGGCAAAGATACTTGGTTGGTGCTGGACAACATCGACAGGTAGCTCGGCACTTCCTTGACACCCGACGCCTCGAGCCCCATACCAATCCGCTTCATGCGATAGTCGGCAGCCACAAGCACGCGGGCAAAACGGCTGCCGCCCGGCACACCGCCAACGCTTACATTCTGTGGCCCTAGGACTGTTTCCATTGAACGAAGGGTGGCGGATGGATCGTTGCCAATCGTCTTTTGACTCTTGAGAAACGCCTGCAGCTTGACGAGGCCCTCGGGAGTCGGATCGATCGAACAATGCATGCCACCCGCTCGAGCCTTGTCGATGGCCCGCATGGCGACAACAAGATCCTCCAGTTGCAAAAGCGGTCGCCCACTGGCTGCATTTATGATGTTACCAGCAGGATCAATCGCTGCTGTGCCTGCTGGCCCCGCTAGAATAATATCATGACCCTCGGGATCAACGAAGAGATGCGTGATCCGTTCGAGTCCACCCAGAAAAAGAACCTCCGGAGAGAGCGGCTTTCCCGTAGCAACAAATTGCTCCGCGGCCGTAACCAATCGCATGAGCGAGACTTTACGGAGTTTGCTGGGCTTGCCGTTTGGAGCCGGAGCATCTGCAAGCAGCTTGCGACGCTCCTCGGCCAGTGTCTCTAGCGCTTTGGGTTCGAGGTTTTGGATGATGCCGTCCGCATCAATGGAAATGCCGCCGACCGCCTGGTTGCCTAGCCCGCCGCCGACGCCAATTTGTGCCCAGCATCTCTCAAGAGTCAGAGCAGAGCTCCAAGCGACGAAAGCGACAAAGCAAATTATTAGTCGTTTTTTGGCTCGTCCGAGGCTGGCTGTTGAGCACCTAAAATGGCCCGATACGACATAATGGTGACTCATATTTTTCCTCATACTCTCTCGAGAAATCAGACTTCGATTGCGGTACCGCTAAGCAGAATCTGGGGCACGCTCGTCACAAGAACCATGCTAGTCGGCCACCCTCTTTCGCAGCAAACCCGATTGCCCATGTAAAAGCAGGCTTTTTCCCCGAAAAGTGCCGCCGAACCTTTTCTAGCAGCCCAAAGACAGCCATTTTGTTCCAACAGATCCCTCAAAGCCCTGTGCATGGTGCCTGATGCTCGGATAGATTTTCATCATGACACCTTCCTACTACCTGCTTGTTCATGATCCCATTGTCGGCCAGACCGTCATCCGACTCGTCAAAGGGGAGCGGGTGACACTCGGCCGCGCACCCACCAACCACATCGTTGTTCACGATGAGAGGGCAAGTCGGTTTCATGCCGAAATCTCAACGGTCTCTTCTGGTTGGTCAATCCGTGATTTGAAAAGCCGCAATGGCACACTCCTGGCCGGCAAGCCTTTGGAGTCGGACCAATTGCTCGCGATTGGCGACATCATTGCCATTGGACGCGTCGAGATTCTCTTTGGTGACGGCGATCCTCCCACCGATCTGACCGGCAGCAGTAGTTCTTTTGAAGGCACGGCCACGGGTGAGATACCAGTCGACATGGAGCAGTGGCACGCCTCAATCACCCATCGTCGCGCCAAGAGCAGCCTGCTCGACAGCATCCAAGAATCAGCTGGAAGTGTGCCCCGAGTGGGTAGGGCCGCAGCAGAATTATGTCGGCTTGCCTTCGCACTCGGACGCGCGACCAACGCTCGCGTTGTCGCCACACTCGCGCTTGAATCGGCCATGCAAGGCGTCGGAGCATCGCGTGGCCTTGTGCTTTTGCCCAACCTTTCATCAGCCACTTTTTCCCCTCACACTTCCGACCCTTCGGTCGTAGAACTTTTGGAGAGTGCTGCGTCGCTGCCCGAACCGTGGCCCATTGAAACGATTCCCCGAGGCGTAGCCGATACAGTGCTCAAGAGCGACGAGGCGATTTTGGCCTCTGCGACAAAAGCAGCCGCTGGCACCTATGCAAGCATTTCGGCACCAGTGCGTTGGGGCGGGCGGGCCGTCGGGGTCGTGCATCTTGAAATCGAGGCCACCAATCGCGAGGCCACTGCCGACGATCTCGAATTTGTCATGGCGGTCTGCGATGCGCTCGGCGTTGCAATCGAAAACCTATCTGCACGGGAGATTCTTTCGACAAAACTTGCGACAACAGCCGATGAAAACGCCCGGCTCAAACAACGATTAGGCGAAGAATCCCGGATGATCGGATCAAGCGCCGTGTTGCAAGCTATTCTCGGCCAGATCGGCCGTGTGGCGTCAACCAAGGCGACGGTGCTGGTGCGTGGCGAAAGCGGCGCTGGCAAGGAACTCGTGGCCCGTGCGATCCATGATGCCAGCGATCGAAAAAGCAATTCTTTCGTCTGCCTAAACTGCGCAGCGCTCACCGAAACACTGCTGGAAAGTGAACTCTTTGGACATGAAAAAGGAGCTTTTACAGGCGCGACCGAACGCAAAACGGGAAAGTTTGAGGCGGCTCATAAAGGCACACTGATGCTTGATGAGATTGGAGAAATGAGCCCGGCGATTCAGGCAAAGTTTCTCCGCGTGCTGGAGGGACATCCGTTTGAACGCGTCGGCGGGAGCGTGCGGGTGCAGGTGGATGTGCGGGTTGTGGCAGCCACCAATCGTAATCTTGAAGAGGCCGTCAGTGCCGGAGAGTTTCGCCGTGATCTCTACTTCCGCCTCAAGGTTGTCGAAATCTTTGTGCCGCCACTGCGCAAACGTCCCGAGGACATCGAGTCGCTGGCCCGGTATTTTCTCAAACGGTTTGCTGGCGAAACGGGGCGACGCATTTCTGACTTCACACCGCAGGCGATCGACGCCATGCGGGTCTATCACTGGCCAGGCAATATCCGTGAACTTCGTAACTGCATCGAACGGGCCGTCGTGCTTTCCCAAGACGATCGAATCGACGCTCACGAACTGGCCATGAGCCCGCTCTCATCGCTGGGAGATACAGGGAAGGCGAAGGCTGATCGCAGTGGCCCATTTGTGCCTGAGACTCTGGATGAAATAGAGCGGCGGCATGTGATGGCCACGATTGAAGCGGTCGGTGGCAATAAGACAAAAGCTGCCGCCATTCTGGGCATTGAGCGTTCCACTCTCGATCGAAGACTGGCCCGCTGGATTCGCAAGTAATTATTAGCTCGGCCGCAGATCACAAACAGACTTTTTCGGCTGCCCTAGAAGCCGAAGTAACGTTTCCAATCCTCGACATCAGCAGGGCTTGGTTCAGGCGGTTTGGTGTCGCGCGGTGCTCGAGCCCGGCGGCGACGGTCTTTCATCTCCGCCAGCCACGCCTCACTCGATACGGTGCCCGCCCGTCGCCTTCGGGCCGCGACCTGCAGTCGGCGATCGCTTGAAACAATCAGCAGGCTCGTGGGCGCATCGTCGTCCTCTAAAAATTCCTCAATCAGCGAGTCGGCATCGGGATACTCGCGGGCAAACCAAACGCGAATGCCTTTGTGCGCAAACCGACCGGGAAGCCCATCCGGAGCGTGTGCGGCATCAAAGACAACGATCGCTTTGCTGGCGTTTTCACCGAGTAGATCAGCCAACAAATCGAGCAGTGCCGTCCGCGATTGCTCAAAGCCCTTCGGCCCGCGTTCGTCGCCAAAAACGCCCGATGCGTGTAGCAGATTGTAGCCGTCAATGATGATATTCATTGCAAGCTCGTACTCGTGAGGGCCCTTTTACACAAGTCTGTATTTGACGCGTCCGGCCACAATGGTAGCCACCGCCCGGCCCTTGAGCATCCATGAATCAAACGGCGAGTTGATACTCTTGGAGCGGAAACTCTTGACATCCACCTGCCAGGAAAGATTGGGGTCAATCAGCGTAATATCTGCCACAGCGCCCGGCCTCAGCGTGCCTCGATTCACGCCCAGAATCTGTGCGGGCAGACAACTCATCGCCTCCACAAGCCGTGGCCAGCCGATTCGGCCTGTCGCCACGAGTCGCGTGACTGCCAGGCCAACAGCTGTTTCTAAGCCCAGAATACCGAAAGGCGCACGATCGAATTCGAGCATTTTCTTTTCTGGCGCGTGAGGGGCGTGATCGGTTGCAATGCAGTCGATCGTGCCGTCAACGAGTCCGGCAATAATGGCCTCAACATCGACAGCGGTGCGGAGCGGAGGGCTCATCTTGTAATTGGAGTCGAATCCCCGTAGCCCTTCGTCGGTGAGCGTAAAATGGTGCGGACAGGCTTCGGCTGTGACGCGAGCACCCCGCACCTTTGCCGCTCGAATTAAGGCCACACCACCGGCCGTCGAGACATGCATCACATGCAAGCGACCATCCGTGACTTCGGCCAGCGCGATGTCGCGGCCGATCATCACCTCTTCCGCAGCCGCCGGCATACCTGTCAGGCCCAGCACCAGCGAGACAAGACCTTCGTGCATCACGCCACCGCGAGAGAGTTCTAGCACTTCCTCGTGGGCAAAAATTGGTTTGTCAAACATGCGGCAGTATTCAAAGGCACGACGCATCAACTCCGCGTCGTACACAGGCGCACCATCGTCGCTAAAAGCCACAGCCCCTGCCTCAACCAGTTGTCCAATCTCGGCCAACTCCTTACCCTCGCGGTTGCGACTCACGCAACCCACGACAAAGACATTACAGGTATCGGCTCGCATCGCCTTTTGATGGATAAACTCAACCGCGGCTTGCGTGTCGATCGGTGGCTCTGTATTGGGAATGCAGGCCACACTTGTAAACCCACCGGCCAGTGCCGCCTGCGTCCCTGTTTCGATTGTTTCATCTTCTTCGCGGCCAGGCTCCCGCAGATGCACATGCATGTCGATCAATCCGGGAGTCACGATCAATCCAGCCGCATGAATTGTTTCATCAACTTTTCCGATCGCGGTTTGTCCAATCGCAACTACTAAGCCGTCGCGGACAAGCAGATCGTCTGTGCGGTCGATGCCCTGCGAGGGATCGACAATCCGGCCACCGCGAATCAAGAGTGTGGGCACTAGACGAGCCTCCCTGCACGATGCCCAGTCTCACTCTTTGTACAATGGTCTGACTCTCGTGGCCCGCAGATGAGCCAGAGCACGCCCATCCGCACGGCCAATCCATTCGTCACCTGATCCAGAATCAGCGACTGCGGGCAGTCGGCGACATCCGCCGTCACCTCCACGCCGCGATTAATCGGCCCGGGAGCCAGAATCAGTAGTTCCTTTTTTGCCCGCTTGAGCCGGTCTCGATTCATTGCGTAGAGGTGGGCATATTCGCGAACCGAGGGAAAGGGCCGGGTGTTTTGTCGCTCAAACTGAATGCGCAACAAGTTGAGCACGTCGCAGCGGGGCACAATCGCATCGAGATCGTGCGAGACTTCCACGCCGAGCTCTCGCCATCGCTGCGAAACAAGCGTGGGCGGACCGCAGAGAATCACTTTGGCACCGAGTTTGATGAGACCCCAGAGATTGGACCTCGCCGTGCGACTGTGGGCAATGTCGCCAACGAGGCCAACGGTCACGCCTGCTAAATCCCCAAGGCGCTCGCGAATCGAAAAAATATCGAGCAGTCCTTGCGTTGGATGTTCATGCGGACCGTCGCCGGCGTTGATCACGCCGACACCCAGTCGCTGAGCCAAGAGGTGCGGCGTGCCAGGTGTGCCATGTCGCACGACCACCGCATTGATTCCCATCGCTTCCAAATTCTTAGCCGTATCGATGAACGACTCGCCCTTGGAAAGACTGCTACCGGAAGCAGAGAAGTCAATGACATCGGCGCCCAAGCGGCGGGCAGCGAGCGCGAAGCTCGTGCGGGTACGGGTAGAGTTTTCAAAAAATAAATTGACGATTGTAGAGCCAGACAACACGGCAATTTTTTTGCGGCACCCGTCGGTAGCCTCTTTGAAGCGACTGGCCGTATCGAGCAGCAGTCGAATTTCTTCCGGCGTGAGTCTTTCCAAATCGAGCAAGTGTCGATGAGGCCACGCTCTAGGAACTGCTTCCTGGTCAAATGGCGTGTCGTGGAGACTCATGATGGGGGGTCCAAACTACTTGGCCATTTCATGGCTGGCTACGGAGCCGAAGTTAGAAAACTGCCTTCGCACTCGCTCGATTCTAGCCATCTTTTCTCTTATCGAGCAACGAGTCTTACGCAGCTTGCCAGATCGAAGATCGCTTTTCCGGCTGACCTTGCCCCGGCGCGGCCCCAATTCCTATCCTCCACGGGTCAGGGTTTATGTCACGGCCCTGTCACTTCGTCACAAAGACAATTCCCACAATGCTCACAAACCTGATCGAGAGTCGGCTTTTCTGGGTCACGATGGCTTGTGGCTGTTTTGCGGCACAAGCAGGCTGCACTTCCGCGTTGAGCACAGCAGCCTTGCGTGAGGCCCTCCGCGAGTCAACTGACTACTCTGCCGATCGTCCGGCCATGAAAAAGGCGCGACTGGCTCAAGCTGCCAAGGAATCTCACAGCGGTAAGGCCGATCAGGCTGATGGCAGCCAAGACAGCGACGAGAATAGCGTCGTCAGCGATACCGATGATCAGACAAGCAACGCGCTGCGCAGTAGCGGCGATGATGCGACAGCCGATGCAACACTCAACCGCTCTGAGGCCGATGAAAAGCGATTGGCTGCAGCTCTGGATCGGGCGATTGAACGACTCTCAAAGGCAGGCGGAATGAACGAGTCGATGCAGGCGGCCTTGATCTCGACTTTGGAAAGCGCGCCCCCGGACGATTGGCCGGCTGTGATCGATGCCTTTGTCTCATCGCTTCAGGCGTCGCATAAAACTACCCCCGCAGCAATTCAATCGCTGCTTCCGGCACCGATTGTTGCCGTTGTCCACGCCGAGCCTATCGCGTCCGTTCCCACGCCCGTGGCTCCAGCCCCCGAACCTGTGGCAGCTATCGCGATCGCACCCCCTAAAGCCGCCGTCGATAGTGGCCTTGTGATTGCGGCAGATCAGATGAAAGCGGAGTCGCCAGCACTAGCCGTACAAAACGCTTGCTTTGTCTCGCGCGTTACCGCTTGGGGAGTTGTCGATCGGTTTCATTCGGATTGTTTTGAGTCGGGACAAGATGTGATTGTCTATTTTGAACTTGAAAATTTGCAGTCGATTCAATCAAAGAGTGGGCATACAACAAGCATCGATACCGTCTTGCGATTGGTGGGGCCTGATGGCGAGCGCATCCACCAGTGGAGCTTTGATCCGATCGTGGAAACCTGCCTCGCCCATCGACGCGACTACTTCGCCCGTTACCTCATCCAGATTCCAGAAACGGCTCCGACAGATGGGTGTCGCTTGGAAATTGCCGTGACGGATACATCTGCTGGCACAACCGCACGGTCAACATTGCCGGTGGAAGTCGCCGCAAATACAACGGCACGTTAAGAGATCTACTGAGTCTCGACTCAATGAAGGGGCGGCCGGAAAAGAGAAGGTCCCACGCCAGCTTATGGCGGTGGCAGCGGGCGAATCGGCCCGTTTTCTTGTACCGCCTCAATAACAGCCGGTGCGTTTGCGTCTGGCGGAAACTCTTCTAACTGAAGTAAGTCAGAGATGGTGACCGCGCCATTCCAGCGATCGGCCTGGGCCTCGACAAAAGCCAGTTCTGTTTCTGTCAGAATACGCTGCGCCTGCAAGAGACTGAGGAATGTGACCTCGCCTCGCGCGTAGAGTGTTTGCGTGAGCGAGACGGTTTCGCGGGCCTTTGGCAGAATGTATTCCTCATACCACTCAACGAGTCGCTGGGATGTGCGGTAGGTCGCAACCGCCTGAGCAGCCTGCGTGGCCAGTTCGAGTTCAATCACGCGCAAATCAGCTCGCGACGAAGCGATGTCAGCGCGGGCCGAACGAATATTACCCTGATTGCGATCGAAGAGCGGCACCGTCATCATCACCTGCACAAGCCCCTGATCCATGGCTGGAATGCCGACTTGTCGCTGATAGCCTCCCATGAGATTAATATTGGGAATCGGTTGTACCGCGGCCCGCTCGAGCATCCACTGGGCCCGAGCGATATTAGCTTCGGCCGCACGCGGTTGGGCATTGGCTTGGACAACAGCCTCCTGCAGGGTTTTCAATTCAAATTGCGGTAGCTTTTGGAACAGGTCGGCGTCGAGCGTGCCAATGTCGGCCCGCGGTAGGGCAATCGCTGTGGCCAACTGCCGTCGACCGGTTTCAATGTAGACCGAAGCATTCAGCAATCGAACTTCCGCACGGTCTCGTTCAATGCTCCAAAAGAGGACGTCTGCTCGCGTGCCTTCGCCGGCTTGGGCTAATTGACTCCCGATTTCATAAGACCGCTTGGAAATATCGAGTAGCAGTTTGTAAATCTGAACGCGACGCTGTGAAACGAGCAAGGCGTAATAGCTTTGACGCACTTCCCGCAACACGTCAAATCGCGCGCGAATCAGCATATATTCTGACTGCTGCACCTCCCTCAATGCCGCCTGCTGCGCCAGTCGTAATTTTCCGGCCGTCACAAAGTCTTGTGCCACCGTGCCACTCCACTGACTCTCATCCCCGGCTATCTGCGGTGAGAATCCAGCCATCACAGGATTTGGATAGAGCTTGGCCTGCACCGCCTTGCCCCTAGCAGCTTCGATGGAGGCTCTTGCGGATCGCAGCTTGGGATGGCTGCGTTGGGCGAGATCGACAAACTCTGCCAGCGTTTTGGGGGTAGGACCGTGGAGCGACGGCTCTGGCGAATTGAATAAGTGAGCTCCGTCAGCCAGTGGTTCGCTAGGCACGCTTTGCGGTGGACTCAGCGGCACACCCGGCTCGGCAATTCGCAAGGGATCACTCTGCTGCGGCCACTGCTCAGCACCGGAAGCTGGGGTGATCTGCCAGCAACACAGGCCGACTACCGCCAAAGCCACGCTTCTGAAGCGTGGCTGCTGAGAGTCGCGTGTCTGATAAAGTTGTTGCACGATTCAATCGACTTCATGATCGGCCACTGCTTGGAATCTCTTGCTCAATCGGCATTCCTAACCGAATCGCTTCAAAAAACAGTTACTCATGGCAAACTTTGTCGGTGACAGCTGCGCTTTCTAGAACACTGGGTAGAGTAGGATTCTTAGGCAGCTGCCTTTCAATCCTTCTGAAAAAAGACCACCGAATAACTCCCTTGCACACACCTGTGGAAAGCCTCTGGACAGCCCGTGCAGAGCCTAGAGTTACCCCTCGTGCTTAGTCTTTGCGTTCAGTCTCTGAAAAAAATTAGTTTCACTCGGCAGAAGCGCTAGCCGTCATCGATTGGTAGGATCCTCGCATGACTCCCGTTCTTAA
>QWQJ01000135.1 GCA_003670865.1 Planctomycetota bacterium
GTCTGGATCGATCGCGATGCCTGCTCCATCTGTTGTCGCACGCCTGCCATGCGTTCGGTAAGGGCAGCATCGCTAGCAGCCAGTGCTCCAAGAATGATAGCCAACGCATAGGTCAGTAAATTTGGCCAGAGAGTGGGGCCATGAAACTTGAGGGCAGTTCCAAATGATTTTTTAAACTTGGGCCCAAACATCCCTAGCCTGACGCTCCAAATTTCATCGAGAATAAGATGTGTTAAGAAACCCAGCACAACAGCGCTTGAGATAAAATAACGCCGTAAGGGATCCTCAGCGCTAAAGGCTAAGAACGTCATCTGGCCGGCAATGGCCATCGAGGGAATGCTATGAAACATGCCGCGGTGAATGGAGTAGTGTTTTAAGATCCATGACACTCCAAATCGGATCGACAAATAGATTGACGCTCCCAGTAGAATCATTGCCTCCAGCGGCAGGCCGATCTGATGAAACCTGTGGATCATCATCATCGGGACCACAGCAGCGGCAAACGCGACGCTCTCGCGCATCGGAATCCCTGGCCCGCTATCGAGATCGGGCATCATGCCAGCCACCGCACACATACCTCCTGCCAGAGCGCAGGTCATCGGCGGCATGTCGCCAACGAAATACGCGGCGACAGCGTAGCTTGCGCCGACGATCGATGACCCTGTGATGTGCACGCGAAATCCGGGCACGAATAATCCCCTTAAACAGCAGTTCCACGCTCTTCATGCTCTATTCGGCAGGTTGGTGGTCACATCGTCAGCGAAGAAACCCGGCTACCCCCTGCACTGCCAGAACCTTAAAGTTGAGCCCACCAGACCTCCTGTTCGGTACTCAATTCCAAAAAATCGAGCCGCCCTCCACGTCACACAATGCGCCGAATGGGCAACATGCATCGACTACAAAAGATAGCTGCAGCGAGCGGCTTAAAAGATCTGTCAAACCTTTGCTGCCTGTCTCTCGTCAGATAAAGGCGGCGATTGCTCTTCGCTGCCTGCCCTTGGCTCTCTACACTCCCGAGCCGTCAGCGTTTAAGAGGTTTCTGTGAATTGCGATTTTGTGTTGGAGTTGGCCTTAAAGCCCTGCTGGCGACCCGGAATAAATCTGCTGTAAGGGAGGCACGCGTGTCTGTTGAAGGCTATGACTTAGTCATGATTGGGCTTTTGGCCGGGGCTGCTGTGCTCGGCTATTTCAAAGGCATTGTCTGGCAAATCGCCTGGATTGCAGGCATCTTCGCGAGCTCCTTCGTAGCGTTTCGATACGGGGGCCCGATGTCTTCTTTTTTTGGACAACAGGCGCCATGGAATCGACTCGCTGCGATGCTGGCCCTTTACGCCGCGACATCAATCGGGGTCTGGCTTATCTTTCGCGTCATTTCTCGGGCCATCAACGCCATTCATCTGTCGGCCTTTGACCACCAGCTGGGCCTTCTACTGGGCATCGCCAAAGGCGTGCTTTTGTGCATCGTAGTGACATTCTTTGGCGTCACGGTGATACCCACTTATCGGGATCAGATCGTAGCGAGTAGAAGCGGGCGACTGGTTGCGGAATTGATCGTGCGAGCCGACACCTACCTGCCAAAAGATATTCACGACACGGTCGACCCGTTTGTCAAACAATTTGAAGCCGAGTTGCAAAAACCAGCGGGCGCTCCTGGGGCTTCCACAGCGGAGCCACAGGCCATTGCCGGTGGGCCGTCGCCACTGCAGGCGATGTGGAACGGAGTCTCGTCAGCGGCCGCATGGGCAGGAACAGAGCAGGGGACCGCAGCCCAACAAGCTGGCGGCGCACTGCCGGAAGGGTCTGCCTGGTTTAGCCCACGAGCAGATCAGACGGGAACTCTTCCAGTTGCACCGGCAGCACAATCACCGGCTTTACCCTTGGCTCCGCCCATCACGCCACCGGTGGCAGCTAGATCCACAGGCAGCGCCTTTTCATCCCCTCCCGCTTTGCCCCAAGAGCCACCACAAGCGTTTCCAGTGGGGGCTCAAACTCCTCTAGCTCCGCGTTAGCAGACGGGTCAACGCACAGTGTGTTGCGGGCCTACAACAATCGGGCAGGGAAGGCTTTTGCCGTTAGAATACAGGCCTCGAACAAAAGTCCTGTCCTCCGACAAAACCGGACATAAGAGACATTATCGGACGTTGGCGACAGGGTTCGTAGAGGGGCGATGTGCCGGCAGGCTTATACGAGAAGCTCTTTGAAAAACACCTCGCTCACCCCGTCTCTTCTAGGAACACGCCCATGCGACGAAACTTGGCATACCGAGCAGCCACCAATTCCTCGGGGTTCTGTTGGCCAAGTTCCCGCAGCGTACGGGCGAGAAACGTCTTAAGCCGAGTTGCCATCTGCCGAGGATCGCGATGAGCTCCGCCGGGCGGCTCCTCAATCACGGTGTCGATCACGCCAAACTCCTTGAGGTCTTGCGACCGCATCCGCAGCGCCTTGGCGGCTTCGGCCTTAAATTCAGCGCTCTTCCACAGAATGCCGGCACAGCCTTCCGGACTGATCACGCTGTAGTAGGCGTGCTCTAAAATTGCCACCCGGTCACCGAGCCCAATTCCGAGCGCTCCACCCGACCCACCTTCGCCAATGACAACGCACACGATTGGCACAGGCAACGTCGCCATCAGAAACATGCTCTCGGCGATCACCTGCGCCTGTCCGCGTTCCTCGGCCCCCACGCCTGGATAGGCTCCAGGCGTATCGATCAGGCAAATTACTGGCAACCCATACTTGGCCGCCAAACGCATTTTACCCATGGACTTTCGGTAGCCTTCGGGATGCGAGCAGCCAAAATGACAGGCTTGCCGCTCGGCTAGGGTTTTTCCCTTTTGATGACCGACAACCAGCACCTTGTGATTATCGAGCTTGGCAAAACCGGTCAGCATGGCCGGATCATCCCCAAAAGTCTTGTCGCCGTGAAGTTCCAAAAACTCGTCAAAGACCAGCCCAAGGTAGTCGCTGGTCTTGGGTCGATCGGGATGCCGGGCAACCTCCACCGTCTGCCATGGATCCAGATTGCCGAAGACTTTTCTTTGGGCATCGACCATCGCGCGTTTAAGCCGCCGCAGTTCTTCCTGCTGCTGCGCGCCGAGCGGCGCACTCTCAAGTTCCGCAATCCGGTCTTCAATCTCGTAAATGATCTTTTCCAGTGGCAATCGATGCAGACCGCGTGACATGTGGCACCTTCAAATGAGACCGGTTCTTTTTCTCGACTCCGATCCTTGATTGTTCTCGGTTAGCCGGGGCCGCGTCAATTCTAAATTGAGACCACGCTTATCAAAGCACTACTCGGGCTACGACAATCGACTTTGGAACGTCTCTTTCAGGGGAGACCGGAAGAGACGCCCGGCGTGAGCGTGAGGCTACCCGCTGATGGCCCGCTCCAAAAAACGGATCGATTTAAGTTGCTTCAAGACTTCCTGCATTGAGGCTGGTCTGTCGGCGGGCTTTTTGGCGAGCATCTGCCGAATCAACTTGGAGACGCTCGTCGTGGCATTGCGATTGAGCGAGTCAATCGAGGGCGGTGTCGCTGAGATATGCTTGTTGAGGAGATCGTTGGAATTGCCAGCAGAGAATGGTGGCTTGCCAGCCAGGAGTTCGAAGATCACACAGCCCAGCGAATAAATGTCGGCCCGCGCATCGACTGTCTGACCACGAATTTGTTCGGGAGACATGTAACTCGGCGAGCCCTGCACCGGCCCGCTGCCGCCAAACAATCGGCCCAGCAGTCCCGGCGCCCGTGCGGTAATGGCGAGGTCAATCAGTTTCACCTGACCATCTGCGGCCACCAGCACATTGTCGGGCTTCACATCGCGGTGCACCCAGCCCCGGACATGCAGGTGATCGAGGGCCAGCGATAATTCCGTAACGATCCGGGGCACGCGTGGCGAGAGTGCATCAACGCCATTGGCTATGTGTCGCTTGAGATTTGGATGCGGATAGAGTTCCATCACCAGATGCGGCAGGCCGCACTCTTCCACAAAACGATCGATGCGGATGATCGTCGGATGCTCAACCGACTTGGCAACCTTGAGTTCGTGTTCCAGCAGTTTTCGCTGGGCAGGATCCTTGGCTGACTCAGGCACCACCACTTTAATGGCGACTCGCTGTCGCGATGAGCCATCAATCGCCTCCCAGATCTGGCAGTATCTCCCAGAGCCAATCTGGTTGACAAGTTTGAGGTTTCCGAGTTTTTCTGGAAGTTTTGCCATCTGCTCTTTCTCTCACGCAGACAAATGCTGCTCAGGATTTTATTTGAATCGACAGTAATACAAGCCCTTCGGGCGGCGCTGTTGGTCCGGCGACAAGCCGACTCTGCGCCGCTAAAACATCCCGGAGCCACTCCGGTGGTTTCTTGCCGACGCCCACCATCACCAGCGATCCGACAATGATCCGGACCATGTTGTAGAGAAAACCGCTGCCATCGACCTCAACCCAGACCTCGGCGTCGGGACCATCGTCGTAGCCCGAGTGCCGGAAGACCTCAAGGGTATGAATGGTGCGCACCTTTGAGAGACGTGTGGAGGGGGTCGTTTCAAAGCTGGTAAAATCGTGCTCACCGACAAGCACTTCTGCAGCCGCTTGCATGGCTGGCACATTCAGCCGCGATCTCCGTCGCCAGACGAGTTGTCGCTGCAGCACTGGCCGCCAAGGGGCGTCGTGAATGCGGTAGCGGTAACGCTTGCCAGCGGCGTCGCGGACGGCATCAAATGTGGCTTCAACCTCGCGTCCATTGAGCACAGCGATATCGTTTGGCAGCGTTGCATTGAGTGCCCGTACCCAGACAGCAGCAGTCAGACGGCTGGTTGTTGTAAAGCAGGCGATCTGGCCAAGGGCATGGACGCCTGAATCAGTGCGACTGGAACCCTGCGGCAGAATTGTTTCGCCGCTGATTCCGTGGATCGCTGCGGCAAGGGTCCCCTGCACCGTTTTCTGCTTGGGCTGCACCTGCCATCCCGCATAACGCGTGCCTTCGTAGGCCAGCGTCAGGCTGATCGTACGCGTCATACCCACACCGTTTGAAAGCCCCCTACCCTCGTCTGTTTTACACGCACTCCGTGCTTGGCAAGATATTCGGCGATCTGCACTGCGTTGGTGGCGGCCCCCTTACGAAGATTATCCGAGACGCACCACAGTGCGATTCCATTCGGACTCGATCCGTCCTCACGAATGCGGCCCACAAACACTTCGTCACGGCCACTGCACGCCCGTGGCAGCGGATACCGCGCTGTTGCCAGGTCATCTTCAACAACAATACCCGGCGCTAAAGCCAACAGCCGGCGAGCCTCGGCTGCGGTGAGTTTGCGTTCGGTCTCAATCAGGATCGACTCGCTGTGGCTGTTGGCAACTGGCACGCGAATGCAGGTCGCACAGACACCAATCGTGTCGTCACCAAGAATCTTGCGTGTTTCAAACACCATCTTGAGTTCTTCGCTGGTCGATCCGTCGGGCCGAGCCGAGCCAATCTGCGGAATCAAATTGGCTGCAATCGGATGGGCAAAAATCGATCGCGGCTCGGTTGCACTGGCGAGCCATGCGGCAGTCCCCTGCTCCAGTTCACGCAACGCCGAAAGCCCCGCACCACTGACAGCCTGATAAGTGCTCACGATCACCCGTCGGACGCGAGCAGCATCGTGCAGCGGTTTGAGCACCATGACCATCTGTGTTGTCGAGCAGTTGGGGCTAGCGATGACACCTTTATGAGTGTCAATCGCGTGAAAATTGACTTCGGGAATCACCAGCGGCACATCAGGATGCATACGGTAAAACGCACTTTCATCAACAACGACAGTGCCCCGTTCAACGGCCCATGGCACAAACTCAGCGGCCACCTCGTCTGGCGTGCTACCTATGGCGATGTCGACGCCTTCAAATGATTCCGGCCGCAACACCTCCACATCAAACTGCGAGCCAGCCACCTCCATAAGTTGTCCGGCTGAGCGTGGCGATGCCAGCAATTTGATCTTTCGGGCGGGGAACTGCCGAGCGAGCAGCAATTCCACGATGATTCTGCCCACCGCTCCAGTGGCTCCCACGACGGCTAATGTGTCAATCATTGGACGGCACCTTTCATAAACCTCATGAACCCAAAGAATAGTTTTATGGGATGGCCGGATAAACTTTAACCGGCAAACAAAGCAGCTTTCGGCAAACACTCGCCGGCATAAATGCCATGTTCGCCACCAGCATGACAAGCCCAAACTCCATCATCCCCATCGAAAGGCCGATTCCCATGTGAACCATCACGGCCATGGCCAGCACCAGTCGGCGCGTGAGTCTGGGCCAGATCAGCACCGGATACAAGACTTCCCAGAAGAGCGTGGTCAGGGTGAGAACATTGACGACCAGCGGATGGCCGGCCAGCCACATCAAGTCGAGCGTACGGTATTGCAGATTGGCAATTGCTCCCCAGAGTGCCGTCCCCTCCCACCACGTGGCCCCCAAAAGTTTACCGCAACCAGAAAAAAAATAGATCACGCAGAGGTGCACTTGAATCAAACGGATGGCAAGAGTCGCGCCAGACGAGAGCCGCCATCCCCTGCCCCGCCAGAGTTGGCTGTCGACTGAACAGGCTGCCCCAGCAGGACCAACGACCAGTCCGATGAGTAGCATGCCGAGCACATCATCAAAACCAAAAACATTCAGCGGCGCTCTATTGGACGCGCTGATAAATCCCACTAATGCCACGACGGCTGCCAACGGAGTGGCCAGACCAATCGTAAGCAGTACGGCCGCCAGAAGCGTGATCAGCGTCACCCAGAAGACAGCCGACTCAGAGGAAAAAGGAAAGTACAAGCTCCACTGCCAAGGCTGATCATTCATTCGCCAGACATTTTCAGCGGGCAACCAACCGCCGGTCCCAAAAAACGCACTTGTATCGAGCAGCCAGACTGTGCTGGACCAAGCCAAAAGAAGACCCGTTGCTATTCGCACGAGTCCCAGCGGCAGAGGATCGGTGGGTGCAAACCAAAATGCATTCCACGCATGGAGCCACAAGGCGGCCCAAGAATGGCTTACGAGGGGCGAACTCTCCAGGGGCCATGGGCCGCTGATCAAGTCTGCGCAGATCGTGCTGCCGGTGTTCGGTGGGGGCAGGCTCATGGCGATCTATCCGCGGCGATTGCGTAGGTGCCCAGCGGAGTCAACAGATCAGGTTCCTGTCGAGAACGCAGGACATCCTCTGGCGCGGGCAGGAAATGCTCCACTAGCGTCAAGGTGATTTGCGTGCCGCCGTGCTTTTTGAGCAAATGCCCGGCCACGCCCTTCACCAATGGTTGCCAATCTAGGCGGGCCTTCGTGCGAATGGCCTCGGGTGCGTCGGACAGCGGCACAAAGGCTGCAATCTTTTCGCTAACCATAAATCGGCGGTGGTAGAGCAACCGCGGCCAGTCGCTCGTGGGATTGGGAAGAACGCCGTTTAAAGGACTGCCGTCAGTGAGTTGCATCGACCAACGAATCGAATGGCCCGGGCCGGGATCGGGGGCAAAAAAACGATAGCCGTGACCCAAGTAAAGCCCGCCGATGAATGGTCGAAATGGTTGGATCAACCAGTTTGCCAGTTCACTTGCCGGAGGAGGGCCGGCCAAAGGAGCAAGCACTACAGCGGAAAAATAGAGGCACAGTGCCAGCGAGAGAACAGCTCTTGCAACAATCGACCACGGCATCGCTCGTGGAGGGGTGCTGTGTGATGCGACAGTTGGCATCGCAAACTCGTCGAGGGTGTGGGTGTTGAAAGGCTCTGCTTTGCCCCTACTCTACCATCGAATCCCGTTTTCATTCCACCGCACTTCTAGCATCTCTTCGCCGCCCAGTGCTGCACCGAAAAAAATCCCGCGCGGCCACTTTTGGCCGCGCGGGAATGTCTGCTTTGCAAAATGAGTGATGCTCTAGCGGACGGCGACCGATGCGTCGGCCGAAGCCGTGCGCTGTGTGGGATCGAGCGAGAGCTCTACCACTCCGCCGGCCATTAAGTCGATGACCTTTGAAACTGTTTCCTCGCGGCCGTTCACGATTGCAGCCACACGGATTTCGTAGCCCTTCCAAGCCTGACCCTCGCGGAGGGACATCGTTTCAAACTGGCGTGTTTCACCAGTCGAAGCGGTCTCGTTGCCAGCCAGCCAAACCTTTGCATCGGCGGGAACATGGAGCGTCAGGATCGTCTTACGCACCGCATCAATTCCCGGGATCTGGAGCTCAGCAGTTGCGTCTGTTGGGTTGAACGATACAGCCGCACGATTGCCGGCCGACAGCGAGACAACCTTTGTCTCTTCGCTGATCACGCCGTCACGCTTGACCATCATCCGCACAACAAACTCGTAGTCCTTGCCTTCGACAAGCCCACGCGAGACAAAGCGACGCACACTGCCGGTGGCCGATGTCTTGACCCCGTTGACAAAGATACTGCCGTGAGCCGGTAATTCAACGATCAACATCGCCGCATCTGCCGGCAGCCGCATGTCAAGCATGGTGCCGTCGGTGGTTGCAGGTGCGACTGCCTTGGGAGCATCAATCACTTCCGTGGCAGTAGCCGTCGGCACATCGCTGATCACGCGATACGACTCAACAGGCATGCTGGAACTCATGCCCGACATCGGCGCGTAGCCGCTGCTGTAGGCTGGTGAGGCATAGCCACCGTAAGAACCGCCCGAGCTGCCCCCAGACGAACCACCCGAGCTGCCACCGGACGAACCGTGGCTCGAGTGCATTGCCTGACGCGACGCACGCATGGCGTGGCGAGAGCCGTGACTGCCGCCCGATCCGTAGGAGGCCGTCGTGCTGTAGCTGCCGCCGGACGAACCGCCGGACGAACCGCCGGACGAACCGCCGGACGAACCGCCGGACGAACCACCGGCAGCGCGGTTGCGATGATTCCAACCCGCCTGGGCGTCGCAAGCTGTCGCTGCGACCGCTAGAACTGTGACAATTTTTGCAATCTTGAACCAGCAGCGATGAACCAGCATCTCAGGCAAACTCCCATAACATTTTTTGAGGTCGAGCAATGCAAAACCCTGAACCAATTTCAGAGAGGCACAGCCGCTTAGGGCTCAAGGATAGTTGGAGGATTTTGCAAATCAAGCAGAATAGGCAAAATGCGTTGAGTTTACGGCTTGATGGCATTGGAACCTTAAAAATGTGGCTTTTCGGCTGGTGCACGGGCCTTTCAAGCGCGGAAATGGCCTTTTCGAAACGTCTGGCTCCATGGCCGAACGCTTTGTCCTCGCTGTGTTTATCGCCCGATCGGATCGATTCGCACATCGTCCACTTCAAAGCGGCCGGTAGCTCCGAGCATTCCAATTTGAAGAATCGCCTCGCGAGCCCAACTCGGCACACTCACGACGCCATCAACTCGCTTCCAGGCAAATGTGCCTCGCCAAGGGCCCACGTGAGCCTGCGCTGAACGGCTGCGCTGTTGATCAAAAAAACGTACGACGATCGCGGGCACCGCGTCGGCCGTTAAGCCCTCACGGATCCCTTCGCTTCGCGCAGAAAGTTCAATCTTGAGTCGGCCGATAATTTTTCCGTCAATTGGAAAGCCTTGAAAGACCTGTGCCGGTCGCCCCGGCTGGCTGTTTTCTAGTCGTAGGTAGCGGGTGCCCTGCTGGGCATCATCGCCCTCGGCCAATTCCATCTGCCTGCCGTAGTACCATGCGGTGGGGATCTGCGAATCAGGCAGCACCTCTTCAAAGCCACCGTTGTGCAGGGCGGGGTGCGTGCCGTCTGGCTGTATCTTTCGAGCGTCTTCGGCCGCACCTGTCATCGGCACAAACAGGCTTGGCAAAAGTGACTCCTTGATCATTTCACCGTTCCGCTTGCTGAGCAAAACGAGTGTCTGTTCAAAGCGTTCACCCACAGGAATGATCATTCGGCCGCCTTCGGCAAGTTGCTCGATCAGCGGCTTGGGAATATTTTCTGGCGAGCAGGTGACAATGATCTTGTCAAAGGGCGCGTGCTCTGGCCAGCCTAAAAATCCATCGTTCACCTTTGTGATCACATTGCGGTAGCCGAGGCGGTTGAGCGTGCGGGCTGCTTTTTCACCCAAAGGTCGATTGATTTCAATGGAGTAGACCGTCTCCACCAACGGGGAGAGCACGGCGGCTTGGTAACCGCTGCCGGTGCCGATTTCTAAAACCCGGTCGGTCGGTTGTGGCTCTAGTTTTTCCGTCATGTAGGCAACGACAAACGCCCCCGAGATTGTCTGCGATTCGCCAATCGGTAACGCCATGTCGTAATAGGCTAGGGAACGCTGCGAGCTTGGCACAAACTCATGCCTGAGCGTCGTGCGCATGCTCTCCAAAACCCGAGGATCACAAACGCCGCCAGCGGCGATGTCTTCCCGCACCATCCGTTCACGGGCCTGTTCCGGCGAATCTGGCTGCGGCCCAACGGCAACTGCCGCCGCCATAACCGCCCAAACAGCTATGCCGCAGAGCATGCAAAGCGTCGCTCTCAAGAATCGCTGCAGCGGCCTACTCATCGCTTGCGTGCCGCTCATGCTGCTGTCTTTCATCGTGCCTCCAGACTCTCCCAACGACCGCTCGCGATATTTGCCACGCTTGCCACACGCTCAATGAGCCGGATTGACTTGCAACAATTCTATTTCAAACACGAGCACCTCATTGGGCTGAATCACTGGCGGCGACCCCTCGACACCGTAGCCCAAATCAGGTGGCACATAGAGCCGCCACTTGGAGCCAGTTTTCATCAGCGGCAACGCCTCCTGCCAGCCCGGCACAACGCCTCGTATAGGAAATGTCGCCGGCTCACCAGCGGGATCTGTGCCGTCGAATTCCGTGCCGTCGAGATGCGTGCCCCGGTAGCGAGTGGAGACGGTATCGGCAAGCTTCGGCTGTGCTCCAACGCCCGCTTTGAGGACTTCGTACTGCAGGCCACTGGGCAATGAAACGATCCCCTTCTTGGCTGCGTTGATTTTTAGAAACTCTGTTGCCTTCACAAGATTTACTTGAGCGATGCCCTCCATTCGTCGACCACGCTCCTTCTCCTGCTCGCGCATGCTGGCCTCAAATGCCGCGAGCGCCCGCGCCAGCAGATCCTTCTCGTGCAATGGCTTGGCCCCCACAATCGCGTCAGACAATCCGCGGGCCAGCGACGCCGGATCGATGCGCGTGTTTTGGGCCTTGAGGTCCGCTGCGATTGCGCCCCCGATCCTCAGACCCATCGCATACCCAAGCACGCCTTCAGGCGTGGCCAGCCCCGGCGGAGTCTCTGTGCTGGCCGCCGCCGGTGGAGTCTGTGCGGGGATGGGCGGTGCAATCAATTCTGGCTCGGCGGCAATCAGCGACCAAACGAGGCTCAGCGAGCCAACTCCTGCGAGCAACGCCGGGACAGACCGATTCACGATCTGCAGAATCGAACACGTCCAAGCGAACGAGCAATTTCCATGCGTCATAACAGATCCTTTGCCAAAGCAAATCTAGAAACGTTCCACTGTGATTATCCACGTTGTCACTCGAGCGACTCTCCGACCGGCGTTGCCGTCGACTTGCCAGCGGTGCCTCCCGCAGGCTCCGCTGGCCGACCAAGGGCTCCTTTGGTGAGTTCGAGGAAGGCTGTCTCCAGATTGACTTCCTGCTCTTGCATGCTTAGGAGGTGGTGGCCTTCGGCGATCAGCCGCGATGCCAGCGGCGAATAGTCGCTGACGCCATCGGCAATCGCCACGAGAATTTCTCCGTTGCGCACAGTGACTCGATCAGCTTCCTGACATTTTTCGAGAGTCTCAACCGCCTGCGTAACTGGCCCCGCCACCCGTAGCCGAATGACCAGTCGGCCGCGCACCTGTGCCAGCAGGTCTTGCACATTGCCACAGGCTAAAAGCCGACCGTATTCAATGATGCCGACTCGGTTACAGATATCGGCCAACTCCGGCAAAATATGACTCGACACCAGAATTGTTTTGCCCAAGCCTTGCAGGCGACGGAGAAGCCCTCGCATTTCGATCCGTGCCCGTGGATCAAGACCGCTGGCCGGTTCGTCGAGCAAGAGCACCTGAGGATCATGGAGCAGCACGCGGGCGAGTCCGAGTCGCTGTGTCATGCCCCGCGAGAGACTCGTCACCAGTTCGTCTCGCTTGACGGTGAGATCGACCAACTCCAGAGACCGTTCTGCGACTCGCCGCCGTTGGCTTCCGTTGATCCGATAGGCAGCGGCAAAAAACTCCAGATACTCAATCACCCGCATGTCGTCGTACACGCCAAAGATATCGGGCATGTAGCCAATCGCGCGGCGGATGTCGCGAGGATGGGTGTAGATCGAATACCCGCAGACATAGGCCTCGCCCCAGGTCGGCGCTAAAAGCGTCGAGAGAATCCGGATCGTTGTGGTCTTGCCGGCTCCGTTGGGGCCAATGAAGCCGAGCAGATCTCCTTTTTCAAGCTTCAAGTCGAGCGACTCGAGCGCAAAGAAGTCGCCGTATTTTTTAGTCAGATCGACTGTTTCAATCATGGGAAAAGTTTTTACGCTTGGGCGGTTGACGCATCGGCAGATGGGGCTCGTGGCTCGCTGCCTCAGTTGAAGGTGCCGCGGCTCTATTGTCGAGCGGAATCACTATCCGCCAAAGCGAAGCGGTGATCGCCGGTGCTAAAGATGGGTTTTGTTGTCGGCCCGCTGATAATGAATCGTTCGATAAAGCGTTTTCTTTTGCCCGTGATTCGATGGCCCAAGCGGTGCCGGAGGGTCCTTTTCCCACGAGTACGGCGCGATCAATTTCAAGCAGGCCGGAAAGGTCAAATCGACCGAGTCGGCCAGCCTCGAGCGACGTATAGGCACTGCCACCGGCAGCGGCATGAAAGCCAGCCACTTCCAAGATGCGATCAATGTCGCGATCCTCGGTATCCCAGCGAACCGAAAAATCACGATCTTTATTGGCGGTGCGTCGCGTCAATGCTCCGGCCAGCGAGCGGGGGCCGCGACCCAGTGCCGGCTGGTAACAGCCGCCTGGCTCTAAGAGCCCCACGTCGTAGATCCAGCCAGCATGCAGCAACAGGCACTCGTGCAGTGGAAAGGGCAATTGGCTTGTCAGCGATCCACGCAGCGTGCTTTGCGCATCGCGACTGAGCGCGGCCGCGAGGGGGGCAGCAGCAGCAGTGGCCGACCACTCGGCCTCAAACAACCGGCTCGACGACGCGGCAATAGGAACCGAATCGATCGCTTCAAGCGAGGCGCCGTAGGTATAGTCTGTTGTCGCGAGCGACGGATGGGGGAGCGGCGCATCGGTCGCACCAATGCCTCGGCCAGCGGTGCCGTACCACGAGATACCAACATCGGCCAGACCAGATAACTCAGGTAGGTTCGTCGGCTGGGCCGAAACATCCAGTAGCGCATTGAGAGGCGACCACACCCCTGCATAGGAAATGCCCCGAACAAGCCGCTGCGTCAGATCAATGTCGAGCAGGTCGGCACGAGACGACTGCCACTGGTTGCCTTTATAGTACTCAGCAGTTCCCCACGCGACACCGCAGGCAGCAGCCACAATTCCTGGCAGTGTCAGCCATGCCAGCCACGGCCGCTTCACTCCTCGTGAGACGAGCCACCAATCGAGCGGATAGAGCGCAGCGACATAGAGGATCCCCAATCCGGCAATGATTTCAAATGGCACAGCCTGCAGATTTGGAAACTGATCCACGGCCGTGCGAAGTTGCCCAGCCAGATCGAGCCTGCCGCGGAGGGTCTCCCCTGCCCTGCCCGACTGACGGCCCTCCGAGCGACCGCCAAGCAATTCAACCACCAGCGTGTCTGTGCCCTGCCAATTGCGAAACGCCCCCTGATCAATGTCAATGCCGATCCATGTAAGCGTGCCGAAGCCGTACGCGCGGCGCACAACCAGCGGCAAGTCTCCCGGCGAACTGCCTTCATAGGCGTCAACCGATCCCAACAGCGTGCGGGCATTTGCCAGGAGTGGCACTTCCAAGCCGGCAGTCGCATTTTTCTCAAGTGGTCGACTGGCTCTCGCATACGTTTCAATCGCACTCATCCGTCGCAGCGGCAGCATTTTTGCAATCGGCCCGGGCAACCAGTCGGCCAGCAGTTTCCGGGTCTTTTCAATCTGCTGTCCGATCTGCTGGGCACTTGCTCCCGAACAAAAAATAAGTCGGCCACCGCGACGCGCCCAGCCGTCGATGCCGGCGATCGTGTCGGCATCCAGCCACTGCGCCGACTGCCCGCAGACAATGATCGCATCGGCCCCATCAAAGTCGCGTGGGCTGCGGCCCAGTGGCAGTCGCTGCGGCGGTACAATAGTGGTGGGCTTTGTGATGGCGATTACGCGCGGGCGGGAACCATCCTCTCGCGACAGCAAGCGGGCCGCTCGCTCCGCACTGGGCAGATCACCCAATACAAGAATCACCCGTTGTGTCGAATCAATCGGTGGTGGAAGGGCGTGCAACACAGGCTCGTAAGGGGGTTGTTCGATACGCACACGAGCCGTTGGACGACCAAAACGCAGACAAAAATGTGCGGTGTGA